>JAFASF010000409.1 GCA_019244745.1 Solirubrobacterales bacterium
GACCCACGAGCATGGGCCCACGCCCTCGAGCACCTCTGGCGAGACCCGGAGCGGCGCCAAACCCGAGGCTCCGATGCGCTCGAGCGAGCGCGGGCGCTCTTCTCCCAGGAGCGCTACTTCAACGACCTGATGAGCGTTTATCAGTCCTGACCGCCGCTTGTCTATCCTGGCGCGCCGGTGTCCCCATGCCCCTGAAGCGTTCGCCCCTCCCCCTGGGAGCCGTCGCCGCCGTGGCGACGGCCCTGCTCGCCTTCGGCTGCGGAGGATCGTCCAAGTCCAAGTCGGCGCCGGCGACCCCCAGCCCCACGCGCCAGGATCCGGAGTCGATCTTCCAAGCCGACGCCCAGCTGCACGCGGACCCGGCGGGCACGCTCGACGAGCTCAAGCGGCTCGGCGTCGACCGGGTTCGCACCTTCGTGGTCTGGGACAAGTTCGCCCCGGACCCGAGCGCGCCCACCCGCCCGGTCGGGTTCGATGCGGCCAATCCCGCCGCCTACCCGGCCGCGGGCTGGGCTATGACCGACGCCGTCGTCCGCGACGCCAAGGCGCGGGGTATCGGCCTCGATTTCACCGTCACCGGGCCGCCGCCGCGGTGGGCGACGGGATCCGGCGCCCCGGATCCGGCCGCGCACCCCCAGTGGAGACCCTCGGCGAGCGATTTCGGTGCGTTCGTCCGCGCGCTCGCGACCCGCTACAGCGGGCGCTACACCCCACCCGGATCCACCACACCCCTGCCCCGCGTCAGCTTCTGGGCCATCTGGAACGAGCCCAACTACGGCCAGGACCTCGCTCCGCAGGCCATCGACGGCTCCACGGTCGAGGTGTCGCCTCAGCTCTACCGCGGACTCCTCGACGCCGCCTGGAGCGCGCTCCAGCAGACAGGGCACGGCGGCGACACGATCCTGATCGGTGAGCTCGCCCCCCGCGGCCTGACCCTGGGCAACCAGCCCGGCAACTTCAGCGGGATGGTGCCGCTGCGATTCCTGCGCGCGCTCTACTGCGTCGACCCCTCCTACAGCGTCCTGCGCGGCGCCGCCGCCACCATGCGCGGTTGCCCGCCCGACTCGACCACGGCCGCATTCGCGGCCGCCCACCCCGCCCTGTTCCACGCCGGCGGCTTCGCCGTGCATCCCTACCCGCAGGAAGCGCCGCCGAACGCCGTCACGCCGGCGCAGGTTCCGGGAGCCGCCGACTACGCCGACCTGCCGGCGATCCCCACTCTGGAGAGCGTCCTGGACAAGCTCCAGCAGATCTACGGTTCGAGCACCCGGTACCCGATCTACTCGACCGAATACGGCTACCGGACCGACCCCCCCCACACCGGCGTCCCCGCGGTCTCCCCCGAGCGCGCCGCCGAGTACATCAACTGGGCCGAATACATCACCTGGAGAGACCCGCGCCTGCGCTCCTACGACCAGTACCTCCTGGCCGACCCACCGCCCGGAAGCCCCTCGAGCTTCGTGACCGGCATCGAGTTCTACAACGGGGCCCACAAGGCGACGTACCCGGCCTACCGGATGCCGCTGTTCCTGCCCACGGTCTCGGCCGCCCGCGGCCACGCGCTCGAGGTCTGGGGGTGCATCCGTCCGGCGCTCTACGCCCGCCTCGCCTCTGGCGACGCGCCGCAGGTCGCGACCATTGAGTTCGCCCCCGGCGCGAACACCGCGTTCAAGGCGATCAAGCGGATCAGCGTGGTCGATCCTCACGGGTATTTCGATGTGCCCGTCGCGTTCCCCTCAACGGGCTCGGTCCGTCTCTCCTGGACGTACCCGAGCGGCGAGACGATCCACAGCCGCGCGGTGCAGGTCACGATTCGCTAGTCCTCCCCACCGCAAATACGCTCGCATTCGAGCGACCCCGGGCGGCGTCTGGCTTCGTCCTCGTCGGCTCGCGCAGCGCTGCTGCGCGTCGCCTCCTGCGTCCTCGCCAGCCATCCTCCCGTGACCGCTCTCGGTGCGACCGTACTTGCGGCGGGAAGGACTGCCTGGCCGCCGTCGCCGACACTGGCGGGCCAAGCCGCAACAAGGGCGCAACTTACCGCGCCGCCGGCTGTTGGATCGGATGTCGGCAGGGCCGCGAAGCGTCCGCTCGCCGTGCGCCCCGAAACCGATAGGACGCATCGACCACGGGGTGAGGCGACTCGATCAAGCATGCGATTCACCGCGATCATCCTGATCCTCGCTCTGGCTGTGGCAGCCGTGTCGCTCGGCACCTCTCCCGCTCCCGCCCACGCCAGCACCCGCCAGGTGGCGATGTTCGAGGAGGACGTCAACCTGCTGTTGGGCGGCCCCGCAGACACCGTGCGCACGCTCCAAACCCTCCGCCGGCTCGGCGCCGGCGTCATCCGGCTCGCCGTCCATTGGAACGCGATCGAGCCGAACCCGTTCTCCAAAACCCGCCCGCGGGCGTTCGCGGCCTCCGATCCCGCCGCCTACCCGGCTCAGAATTGGAGCCCGTACGACCTCATCGTCTCCGACGCGCAGGCCCTGGGGATGCAGGTCGATTTCTCGCTCACCGGCCTGCCTCCGATGTGGGCCAGCGGCCGTGGCGCCCCCAGGCACGGTCGATACCCGGAATGGAAGCCCTCGGCCGCCGACTACGGCGCCTTCGTGCGCGCGATCGCCACGCGCTACAGCGGCCAGTACACGCCACCTGGATCGGCCTCCCCGCTTCCGCGGGTGCGGTTCTGGGAGCTTTGGAACGAGCCGAACTTCGGCCAGAACCTCGCGCCGCAGGCCATCCGCGGCTCCACGGTCTCCGTCGCACCCTGGCTGTACCGGAACCTCGTCGATGCCGGCTGGAGCGCGCTACGGGCCACCGGACACGCCGGGGACACGATCCTGCTCGGCAGCCTCGACGCCCGGGGGCAGAACGGAAGTCCCAGCCGCGTGCGTCCAGAAGGCCTCCCGGGCAACTTCGGCGCGACCAAGCCGCTCCAGTTCATCCGCACCCTCTACTGCGTCGACTCCTCCTACCGCGAGTTCCGCGGCGCCGCGGCGGCCGCCGTGGGTTGTCCGAGCACGGCCGCGGGGTCGCGACAGTTCCGCTCGGCACATCCGGCGCTGTTCACGGCCGGCGGCTACGCGGTCCACCCCTACCCGGTCAACCTGCCCCCGACCCAGGCGAGCTCCACCGACCCGGACTTCGTGGAGTTCTCGGAGCTACCGCGCTTCGGGGCCGCGCTCGACCGTCTCCAGCGGACGTACGGGTCAACGACCCGCTTTCCAATCTGGGTCAACGAGTACAGCTACATCACCAACCCGCCCAACAACAGCGGCAACCACTTCGTCTCGCCCGCGACCGCCGCGTACTACATCAACTGGGCGGAATACCTCTCGTGGCGCAATCCCAGGATCGCCTCGACCATGCAGTACCTCCTCGATGACCCCAACCCCCGGCACGCGCCGGAATACGGCGGGTTCGCGAGCGGCCTTCAGTTCTACAACGGGCGACCCAAGCAGACGCTCGCCGCGTACCGGCTGCCGCTGTACCTTCCCCAGACCGCCGCCCGCCGCGGCGGCCGGCTCGAGGTGTGGGGATGCGTGCGCCCCGCCCATTACGCCTCGATCGACACCGGCGGGCAGGCGCAGCGTGTCCAGATCCAATTCCAGCGTGGTCCGCGCGGACCGTGGTCCGCGCTGACCACGGTCCCGATCGCCGACCCCCACGGCTACTTTGACCTACGCGTGGCGTTTCCGTCGAGTGGCTCGGTCAGGCTCGCCTGGTCGTATCCAACCGGGTCGACGGTGTTCAGCCGCATAGTGAAAGTGACGGTTCGTTAGATGCCTCTACCTCGCCGCCCGGCAGCGACCCTGCTGCGATGCCTCGTGCTCGCGATCGTGCTGGTCACGATCCCGCCCGCTCGCGCGCTCGCCTCCACCACCCAGACCGGCTGGATGCAGGACGACCCCAGCGTGCTCGCCGATCCCATGGGCACGCTCGAGCGGATGCGCCTGCTCGGCGCCGAGGAGGTCCGGTTTGGCGTCCGCTGGTACTCGATCGCTCCGAACATCAACTCGCACCGGGCACCGAGGGGCTTCAACGGGTCCAACCCCGCCTCGTACCGAGCGGCCGCGTGGGCCCCGCTCGATGCCATCGTCAGGGACGCCCACGCGGTGGGAATCGGGCTCGACCTCGACCTCATGGGAGGTACACCCCTGTGGGCGACCGGTCCGAACCCCCCGCACGACGGCAAGGTGCACTACAACTGGGAGCCGTCGCCGAGCCTCTACGGCCAGTTCGTGCGGGCCGTCGCGACCCGCTACAGCGGAAATTACGACCCCGGGCTGAGGAAGACCAAGCCGGGCGACCCCAACGACCTGCCCCGGGTGAACTTCTGGTCGATCTGGAACGAGCCGGACTACGGTCCCAGCCTCGCGCCGCAGGGGCTCCCCAGCAACCTCAGGATCGACTACGCGCCCGACCAATACCGTCACCTCCTCGACGCGGCCTGGGGCGCGCTGCAGGCCACCGGCCACGGCAGGGACACGATCGTGTTCGGCGAGGTCGCCCCCCGGGGGCAGAGCTACTGGGGCGTGTTCTCGGGGATGACGCCGCTGTTGTTCCTGCGCTCGCTGTACTGCGTGGATTCGCACTACCGCCAGCTGCGCGGATCCGCGGCCGCCGTGCGCGGCTGTCCGACCACGGCGGCCGGCTCCCGGGCCTTCCGCGCCGCTCACCCGGCGCTGTTTCAGGCCAGCGGGTTCAGCGACCACCCGTACATGCGCTGGTATCCCCCGAACCGCGAGGTCAATCCGGATCCCACCAATCACCTCTCGACGGCGGACTACACCTCGCTCGGCGTCATCGGCCAGCTCGAGCGAGCGCTCGACCGGCTGCAGGGCGTCTACGGGTCGCACACGCGATTCCCGATCTACGACACCGAGTTCTCCTACATCACCAGCCCCCCCAAGCACGACACGTCGCAGACTCCGTGGGTCTCGCCCGCGACCGCCGCGTAC
>JAFASF010000433.1 GCA_019244745.1 Solirubrobacterales bacterium
CCCCAGACGCTCGTGCGCCGTCAGCCGGTCACGGCAGCTCGATCATGGTGCCCTCATCCGCCAGGTAGACCTCACCCGCGAAGCTTCGTCGCGCCTCAGTGACGGCCAGCTCGCGATCAGTGCCGGGCCAGAAATGGCTGAGCAGCAACCGTCGCGCTCCAGCGATCGCTGCGAGCTCACCAGCCTCGGCGGCGCTGAGCAGGAGTCGAGGCTGACCTGGCGCGGGCGGGGGCGGCGTCGGATGCGTCGCGTCGACGATGTAGAGGTCGGCGCCGTGGCCGAGCTCGACGAGGGCCGGGTCTGGCCCGGTGTCGCCGGTGTAGGCGATTGTGAGTCCCCGCGCCGTGAGACGCACCCCAGCGGTGGGGACGTGATGGGGAAGCGCAACGCTTTCAAGCGTGAACGGGCCGACCTCATACGGCCCGGCCGGGAGCGGGAGCCAGCTGAACACCGCGTCAACGTGCTCGGCAGCCTCCGGATCTTCGAGCGCGACGACCTTCCCAAGCACAGACTCTGGGGCGTACAGCGCAATGGTCGGCGGATCGGTAAGACCAAGCCAGCGGGCGCGAAACAGTCCGTGCAGATCGACCATGTGATCCGCGTGCTCGTGCGTGATTACGACCGCATCCAGCCCATCGGCGACCGCGGAGCGGAGCAGACCAAGGAGTCGCGGGAGAGTTCCGTAGCCCAGGTCAAGCACCAGCCGGTAGCCCTCGTGCTCGATCACGAAGCCGCTGCAGGCTCGCCCCGGTTCCGGCCACCCGCCGCAGCCACCCAGAATCGTGATCCGTGCGCGCATCAGACCAAGTGTGCCTGGGCGGCCACGCGGCGGTTCCGGCCCGGCAGGGGCTACTCAGCGCTCGGGTGCGACCAGAGCCCCAATCGTCACTGACGCGCGTCCAGCACCCGGCCTGCTCGCCGCGCGTCGTGGGTTTCGTGAGCCGCTTCGCAACAACCCCCCGCGAAACCGAAGCAGGTCCCGGGGCGTCGATACCTCACCGGCGCCTCGCTGGTCCTTCGTTCGTCGTGCTGGGCGCTGTCAGCGAGCGCGTCATGACAACGCCATAGCGGCCGCGCCCACGACCGGCTACGCGAAACCCCGCCCGCACGTAGAGTCGAACCGCCGGATTGAGCAGATGCGCATTGAGCGCCAGTCCGCTGGCCTGCCGCGCCACCGTGGCCGCGATCGCGTCAAGCAGCGCGGCGCCCAACACCTTGACCGCGCACGCCCGGGCGGACGCGATCACCAGCTCGAGCAAGGGCCGGCCGGCCTTGTCTACCACCAGCGGCGGCTCGCGCAGCTGGCACCAGACCGCCCCGATCGCGTCGTTCTTCCCGTCAACCGCGCTCAGCGTCGTATTGTGCGCAGCCGGCAACAGCGCCTGCACCTCAGGATCGTCAACCGGCGGGGTCGGGAGTCCCTCCAGCGCGCAGGCCAGCCGTACCATCTCGAGGATGAACTGGCGGTCGCTCGCGTCCGCTGGCCGGATCTTCATCAGCCCAATCGTCCCGCTCAAGCTATCGGAGTGCGACCTCCTCGCGGGACTGCTCGCCGAGCGCCTCGACCCTGCGCGGTGCCCCGGCATTCCGCGCCAAGCGGGTTTCAGGAGCCGCTTCACGAGAAACCGCCGCGGAACCTGAGGCAGGTCCCGCGGCGTAGATACCTCACGAGCGCCTCGCTCGTTCTCAGCGCCTCGCTCGTCCTCGTTCATCGTGCTGGGCCGGCAGTGTCAGCGGGCGCGTCATGGCAACGCCATACCAGCCGCGCCCTCGGCCGGCCACGCGGAACCCTTGGAGCCCGCTGGGCTGGCCAGGCGGTAGATGGTCGGACGGCTGACGCCGAACTCCGCAGCGATCTGCGCCACCCCATAGGCGCGCTTGCCGTCCTCTATCAGCTCGTCGTACATCTCGCGCGCGACCGTGACCTGCCTGGCGCCGAGCTTTGGCTTCTGGCCTCCGGTGCGCCCCCGTGCACGGGCGGCCACCAGCCCGTCCATGGTCCGCTCAGACATCAGCGCGTGCTCGAACTCCGCGATCGCGCCGATGATCTGAAAAAACAGCCGGCCCACCGCACGTCGAGGTGTCGATCCCCTGATCGAGCACCACCAGATCGACGCCACGGTCCTGCAGCTGCCTTGAGAGCTCGATCAGGTGCTCAAGCGAGCGGCCCAGCCGGTCCAGCTTGGTGATCACCAGCTGATCGCCGGTCCGGGTGGCCGACAGCAGCGCCCGCTCCAGCTCCGGCCGCCGCGAAAGCTTCCCCGACGCCTTGTCGATGAACACCTCCTCGCACCCAGCCGCCGTAAGGGCATCGCGCTGAGCGTCAGGGTTCTGATCGCGCGTGGACACGCGCCCATAGCCGACTCGCATGCTCGCGAGCGGACCGCGAACACCCGACAGCGTTACATTGGCGCGTACACGGCAAGCGTTACATTCCTGGCCCCGCCGCCGCTAACGGTTGCCCGACGGCATCAAGGTGTCTTACGAACGAGCGTTCTCGAACACCAACAGACGACCCTTCGGCTCAGCGCGAAAGCGCGCGGGGCGCTCAACCGGAACCGATCCGCTGTCCCTACTTGTCCCGAGGATCAGCCAGCTCGAGGTCCGCGCGCACTCCTGCTCTCCTGATCCGCCGCGCCAGGCTGCCCGGGTACGACTTGCGTAACACCTGCGACGACGAGGCTGTCGATCCCGTCAGAAAGCAGCGCTCTCAACCCGCCGACTTCCGAGGGCGCTGGTCTTGCTCAGCACCGGTAGCCAGCTCTGGGCCTGCGGAGACTTTCCGGCCGGATCGCATCGCAGCTGCCGCGAGTGGGCGACCTGACATGGCGGACGGCGGGGCTTGACATCGGGCATGAGGGTAAGAAACATGCCGCTGCGGGAGCTGCGCACAAAACCCTGGGGCACGATGGCGTCGCGACAGAACCGACTCCGCATATTGATCTCGGCGGCAGTTGCGCTAGCGGCGCTGGCGGTGGCACCGGCCTTGGCGGCGAGCGCGGCGAGCGCGCCATCGGCGGCCACGGTGGCGGTCCCGCGGCTGGTCTGGCGTCGGTGCGCCAGCCCTGAGGAGCGGGGGTTTCAGTGTGCCACCGCCCGGGTCCCCCTGGATTACTCACATCCGCGCGGTCCGACGATCCAGCTGGCGGTGATCCGCCATCGGGCGAGCGATCGCGCCCACCGCATCGGCACGTTGTTCTTTAACCCGGGCGGCCCGGGAACGTCGGGCACGGCGACTCTGCCCTTGATCCTCAAGATCCTCCCCGCCGCGCTGCAGGCGCGCTTTGATATCGCCAGCTGGGATCCGCGGGGGGTGGGGGCAAGCACCGCGGTCAAGTGCCTCCCCACCGCGCAGGACGAAATGCGCTTCCTTCACGGGATGATCGCCGGGGAATCGTTCCCGGTTGGCAGAGCCGAAGTGAACAGGTGGCTTGCGCGCTATCGGGTCTTTGACCGCCTGTGCGCGGCGCGTAACCGTCACCTGCTGCGACACGTCTCGACCGCCGACACCGTCAGGGATCTTGACCTGTTGCGCGTCGCGGTGGGCGATCGCAGGCTCACCTATTTCGGGGGCTCCTATGGCACCTTCCTGGGGGCCACCTACGCCAACCTGTTCCCGGGCCGGGTGCGGGCGCTGGTGCTCGACGGCAACCTCAACCCGATCGCGTATGTCAGCCGGCAGCTGAGGGCCAACCGCGGGCGGTTTTTGAGCACCAACCTTCGCGTGCGCGCTGACCAGAGTTCGGCCAGGGTTCTGAACGCCTTCCTCGCGCTGTGCGGGCGCATCGACACCGCCCGCTGTGCCTTCTCCGCCGGCAGCGCGGCCGCCACTCGGGCGAAGTAC
>JAFASF010000438.1 GCA_019244745.1 Solirubrobacterales bacterium
GTCCGCGAACGCGTGACGCAGGATCCACTTTTCTTGCCCGTCTCGGAGCTTGAACTCGATCGGCAGCCTCATCGCGAGCCGGACGACCGATAGATCCAAGAACGGAACCCGTGCTTCTACGCCTTGCCCCATGCTCGCCCGATCGACTCTCTGCAGCTCGGTGCGGCACAGGTTGCGGATCATGTGCTGAAAGGTGCGCTTGCGGAGGTCGGGGTCGGGCTGGTGGTACATCTCATAGCCGGCGAACAGCTCGTCTGAGCCATCACCGCACAGCACCACCTTGACCCCGCTACGGCGCACCCGGTCGAACAGCGGAACGGACACGGCGGCATTGATGACGTCGCCGTACTCGGTGAGCTCGGCGATGCGGATCGCCTCTTTCACGTCGCGTAGCCGAATCGCGCTGGGGCGAAGCTGGATTACCTCGTGAGGGACCCCGAGCGACCGGGTTAGCCGACGCGCGTACTCGATGTCCTCACTGTCTGGCGCCCCGATCGTGAACGCCACGCAGTCCGGGTGCAGCTCCCGAACGTGCAGCAGCGTGAGCGTGCTGTCGACACCGCCCGAGAGCACGACGCCGACGGTGAGATCGGTGTCCAGCCGTACCCGGATGCTGTCCTGGAGCACCTCACGGAGCAGGCGTGCGGCCTCATGCGGGTCCTCGATGACCTCCTCGTCGTCTCCGATGCGGAGTAGGTCCACGTAGGTCTGGAGGCGGGGCCGCGTATCGGGCGCTCCGAGGCCGTGATGGCCCGGTGGAAGCTCGAAAACCGCCGCCTGCGAGGGCACCAGCGCCTTGACTTCGGAGGCCAGGTACAGGTGCCCGGCGTGCTGGGCCCAGTACAACGGCTTGACTCCGACCGGGTCGCGGGCCATGTAGACGTCGTTCGTCCGCCGGTCGACCACCGCGAACGCGAACTCTCCGCGCAGCCGAGCGGCGGCTTCATCGCCCCACTCGCGGTAGGCCTCGAGCACCACCTCGGTGTCGCTGTCGCTTCGGAAGCGGTGCCCCAACGCCTCGAGCTCGACCCGGAGCTCGCGGAAGTTGTAGATCTCGCCGTTGTAGCAGAGTGCCATCCGACCGTCCGAAGACGTCCACGGCTGTACCGCTCGCTGGCGATCGATGATCTTCAGCCGCTGGACGCCGAGCAGGTGATCCGGTTCACACAGCGTCTCCTCGACCTCGCCGCGCGGTTCGATCGCGCTCAGCATGCGCCGGAACAGATGCTGATCAGGGCGCGGTCCGACTATGCACGCGATGCCGCACACCGGGACCTACCGGCGCCCGGCGGGAGCCTGGTCTTCGTCTATCAGCGCTCGGTGATCCGCGCGCGCCAGAACTTCGCAGGCGCCCGGGCTGATACACACGTGCCAGGCCTGCCCTTCGTCGATCACGTTCAGCTCACCAGCTTCGTGGCGCTCTACCAGGAGGGCGGCGAGCCTCTCGTCCTCGTCGAAGCGGCGAAACCAGCGCATCTCGATATCGACGCCGTAGCCGACGCAGTGAGAGCTCGGGAGGACTGCCGCGTACCCCAGGGCTCGCAAGCGGTTCTGGTGCTCAACACTGCGCACCAAGCTGGTCACCCAAATCGATGGCGTCTCCCGCGGCAGAGCCGCGCGGAGCTCGCCCGCTAGATCGTTCAGCAGCGCGATCAGCTCCCACCGTGCCCTCGTGAAGCGCAATCCCGCCGTGTGAGGTCGACGGCCCGGAGATATCCGCCGGACAAGCCAATCTCCTGCGCGGCGTCGGATCCCGTCGGACTGAGCTCGATACTGGAAATGGAGGCGTCCGCTCCGCCGAAGCGGATCCAGGTCGACCAGCTCCTTCGAGTGCAGCACATCCAGATCCGTCTCAAACGTCGGCGCGCCTCGCCACCAGACGCTATCGACCTGGGAGAGGAGGTAGATGCGCACCAGCGCCGGGAGATCGCGCGCGGAGCTGCGCGGGTTGGGACGAAACCGGCCGACATCCTCGAGCAGGGACGAGACCGCGGCGTCGGCGCCCCCGGGCACACGAGACAAAACCGCCCGAAGCTCGGGCTCGCCCAGGCGCTCGGCGAGCAACTCCTCCACGCCCCGCGGACCGCGAATGCGGACCTCCTCGGCGACGTCCGCCACCGCGCCTCGATAGGCGACGAGGTCCGAACGGCACAGCACAGAAGTCAATCGTTCCCTCGCGGGTACATCGGGTTCCGGAGATGTCGACATCGCACCGATCAGCCTGCCGTTGGCATGAACCGTGCCCGCCGCGATGACCAGACCGAACATCGTCCGCACCGCGGCGGGCACGGCGCATCAGGCGGGCACCCTACAGGTTGCGCCCGTCGGACCCCGCGCTCGTCGCGGATCAACGGGATGCACGCGGCGCTGCGAGGGCGAGGTGCAACCCGCGTCGCCCTACTGATAGCTGACGTATTCGGGCTGCGGGTGCAACGCCATGATCTGATCCGGCGTCAGTCGCACCGGATCGTCCACCGGGCGCAGGAAGACTTTGAATCCAGGATGAAATCGCCGGGCGCCCTTCATCACCTCGCGGTAGGACTCGAGCTTGTCCGGGACGGTGCCCAGCCCGTCCATCTGCAGCACGGTCGCCAGCCCAGGCCGAACGCGTATGTTGTAGCGGTCGGGGAGCTCGGTCGTCCGAAACTCGTGGATGACGAAGAGCTTCTGCGGAAGCCGGTGTTCGGCCACCAAGCTCGAGAGGTATCCCGACACGGCATTTATGCTCGTCGCGGAGGCGGAGCCGATGACCTGGTCGGGCACCTCATCGACGGTCAGTTTCCATTCCGGATCGAGCGCCACCCCGACGGCCGGATCGAGGATGAAGCGCGCGTAGCGCCGAACCTCCGGCAGGAACTCACCGCGCCCGGGCTGAAAGTCGAGGATCAGCAGGAGCTTGTGGCGTTGCGCCGCATGCAGGTAGCGCTCCAGCATGGCCACATCGATGGGCGCACTGTAGGTCCCGTCCGGTCCGGGATCGGGCGACGCGATCGTGACCACCAATTCAAAGGCTGGCTGTACCGGCCGCCCGAATGGCACGAACTCATGAGCGGCGCGCTCAACGCCGGTCGCGTCGGCATCAGGATCCTCCGTCTGCCCCAGGATGTTGGAGGTGCCGACAATCCCGTAGTACGCCACCACGAGATGGCCCGGGAGGAGGACCCGCCCGCCGCGCGGCAACAGGATCGCCGGAGGGGGAGTGGGCCGGCGCCCAGGCTCGGCGGCCAGCCGATGACCATGCGGCGCTCCGCCGGCGGCGGCACGCTTGTGCCCCCCGCCCCTGAGCACGAGCCCGAGGACCACGGCGATCGCGATCAACGAGATCACTAACGGCAGCAGGCGACGCCTCCGACGGCGTCGGCGCGCCAGCTCGCGGCGACGAATCAGGGCCTCCGTAGACCGAGTTCGAATCCAGGGATCGGGGCTGCGATATCGACGCTCCGGCGCCACGCCCGCGCAAGCTTATTTGCGTTGAGGATGGAAGAGCCCCTGTTCTGACACCATGTGCGCGCATTTTCCGGTGCATAGATGGACGCCTGGGGTCACATCCACTACCGCCGGCCGGCGCGGCGAGCGCCTGCCCACGGATCGCTGCGCTCGAGCCGTGAGCCCGCGTCGCCGTACAGCCCCGAGCTCCCGTATGCCCCAGGCCTCGACGGCGTGCGGGCCATCGCGGTTGCCGCCGTCCTCTTCTACCACGCGCGGGTCTCGTGGCTGCCCGGCGGGTTCCTGGGCGTCGATGTCTTCTTCGTTCTAAGCGGCTATCTGATCACGTCGCTGCTGCTCGCTCAGTACCGGCGAATCGGTCACATTGACCTGGGCCGGTTCTGGTTGGGGCGCGCGAGGCGACTGCTGCCCGCGGCGATCCTGGTCATCGCCGTGTGCGTGGTAATCGGGATGGTGTTCCTGCGAAGCGACCTCGGCAAGGTCCGCTCCGACGCGCTGGCCTCGCTGTTCTACGTCAACAACTGGCATCAGATCCTGGCTTCGCACTCGTACTTTGCGGCCTTCTCTCGCCCGTCGTTGTTGCAGCACTACTGGTCGCTGTCGGTCGAGGAGCAGTTCTACCTCGTGTGGCCGCTCGTGCTCGCGGGGGGGCTCGCCATCTCCCGCCGCGCCTGGGTGGTGTGGGGGACGCTCGTCGCGGCCGCGGTCTCGATCACGCTAATGGCGCTGCTCTATCACACCGGCACCGACCCCTCGCGCGTCTACTACGGCACCGATACGCGCGCGGCGCCGTTGATGATCGGGGCGATCATGGCATTCGGTTGGCCCCTGGGGCGAATGAGGGCGCGAGTCGGCCGGGCCGCGCCGGCGCTACTTGACGGTGTCGGGATCGGGGCGCTCATCGCGCTCGTGCTGGTGATGCACAGCTGGCGGGATTTCGATCCGTTCCTGTACCACGGCGGGTTTCTGATCGTCGCGCTACTGGCCGCGACGCTGGTTGCCGTTGCCGTGCACCCAGCCTCG
The DNA here is from genome assembly GCA_019244745.1 of Solirubrobacterales bacterium. Classification (GTDB taxonomy): domain Bacteria; phylum Actinomycetota; class Thermoleophilia; order Solirubrobacterales; family Solirubrobacteraceae; genus Palsa-465. The sequence goes on from JAFASF010000438.1 coordinate 4,471, forward strand.
ACCCTGGGCGTCGTGCTCGGCGGGAGAGCGATGCGCTGGATCGGGCAGCGCAGCTACGGCATCTACCTGTGGCATTGGCCGGTGATGGCGCTTACTCGCCCCGGGATCGATCTGACCTGGAGCAGCTGGATCGTGGTCCCAATGCAAATCGCGATCACGTTGGTCTTGGCCGCGCTGTCCTTCCGCTATGTCGAGATGCCGGTCCGCCGAGGTCAGGCGTGGCGCGCTCTGCGGGCTTGGCTGGATCGCATCCGGCCGCGGCAGCGGCTGACCGCGGGTGTCGCGATCGCGGCGGCTGGGTCCGGGCTGATCGCGACCGTCGCGCTCCTGCCGGCCACCTCCCCACGATCGCCACTCGCGTCGCTGGCCTCCGCATCGGCCGCTGCGACCGCAGTTGGGCACGAGCCGCCGAACCGACCAGTCGCGCCCGTGGCGCTGACTCGTAGAGGGCCGCGAGTGTCGAGCGCCGCGGTTCACTCCTCCCGGATCGTCGGGGGAGTGCTTGCCGTCGGCTCGTCGGTGATGCTCGCGTCCGAGCCCGCACTCCAGCGCCGATTGCATGCGCGCGTGGACGCGGTCGTGGGTCGCTTCAACGCCGCGATCATCGATCGCCTCCGGCTCTATCGCGACGCCGGCACGCTGCCGCGCAATGTGATCGTCCAGCTCGGCGACAACGACCCCGTGTTCAGCTCGACGATCGTCCGTCTGCGAGCAGCGCTGCGAGGCGTTCCCCACGTCGTGTTGGTCAACATCCGCGAACCCCAGGAGAGCTGGGAGGGCGAGGTCAACGCAGCGTTGGTCCGGGCGGCTCGCTCCTGGCCCCAGGCGATCGTGGCCGATTGGCGATCCGCCAGCGCCGACCCGGCACTGCTGTGGGATGGCGTCCATCCCAACCCCGCAGGACAAGCGGTGTACGCGAGCGTTGTGGCCCAGGCGCTGCACGCGCTCGCCGCGAGGAGCGCGCCGAAGGGTCTGGAAGCCACCATCGTGGGAGACTCGGTAGCCGAGACGATCGAAGAGTTTCCCCAGGCCGAGCAGGCGCTGAGCACCGGCCTCGATCTGAACCTCGAGCTGCAGATCTGCCGTCGGTTGATCATCACCAGCTGCACCTACCAGGGCAACACGCCCCCGCCCGCGCTTCAGGCGATCAAATCACTGGCACGATCGCTCGGCCCGCTGCTGGTCATGGACGTCGGCTACGACGACGACAGCGTCGGATACGGGTCGGGCATCGACCAGGTCATGCGCACGGCGTTGGCGCAGGGGGCCCGCGAGGTGATCTGGCTCACCCTGCGCGAGTACGGCAACTACTCCTCGGCCTACCAACAGACCAACGCCGCCATCCGCCAGGCAGCTCGCCGCTGGCCCCAGCTGCGTATCGCCGACTGGAACCGGTACAGCGCGGGCCAGCCATGGTTCGCCGACGACGTGCACCCCAACGGTCCCGGCGCAATCGCTTTGGCGGAGTTCCTTCGCAGGCAGATAACGAGCTCCGCACAGGGTCCCTAGCCGGAGGCGAGCGCGAGCCGGGACCGGGGCCTATCCGGAGGCGATCACGAGCCGGGACCGGGGAATGCCCAAAGAGCAATCCCCCGCCGGGCGACGCGCTGCTTGACCGGGCCACGAGCGCTGGCGTAGGCTCGCCCTAACGACACAATGGAGGTGGACGGAAATGTCCAGCGATGCCACAACGGGCACGGAGGGCGCGGCCGCGGGGGCCACCGGACCGGGAGACCTCTCCGAAGCCTCACGCAAGCTCCTCGAGCAAAGCTTCAACGACGGCAACTTCGAGCTGATAGACCAGCTTGTCGCGCCGGACGCGGTCAGCCACGACCCCGCCGCTCCGCCGGGGATTCGTGACCTACGTGGGCCCGAGGGGATCAAGCGCATGGCGACGATGTATCGAGCGGCGTTCCCCGATCTGCGCATGTCGGTCGATGACGTAATCGCGGCCGAGGACAAGGTCGTGCTGCGCTGGCACAGCGAGGGCACGCACCGCGGCGAGCTCGCCGGCTTGGCGCCGACCGGCGCCCGGGGATCGGTGACCGGCATCAGCATCGATCGGTGGAAGGACGGCAAGCTCGTCGAGGCCTGGGTCGAGTGGGACAACTTCGGTCTCGCCCGCCAGCTCGGCGCTGCTCCACCGGAGGGTGGCGTCGCCGAGAAGATTGGGATAGGCGTGCACCGGCTGACGGCCGCCTGGATGCGGAGAAAGAACCAGGGCTAGCTCGCCGAACAGGGCCGGGCTCGGGGTGCGGGCGTTTTCGGCGCCCGAGCCATCGATCGCAGGCAGCATCACGACCTCGGTGTCGGTCACCGGGTGTTTACCGCGCCGAGGACCGGAGCTTGCTACGTTGAGGCAGGACGATGATTGGCCTGGCTCGCTGGTGCATCGCCCACCGCCGCCGCGTGGTCGTGGGCTGGATCGTCATAGCGGTGCTGACGACGGCGATCGCGAGCGCGGTCGGCCGCCACTACGCGACCAATTTCGCCCTGCCGGGGACGGAGTCCCAGCACGTCGTAAACCTCCTGAACAGCGAGTTCCCGGCCCAGGGCGGCGATCTCGACACGATCGTCTGGCGCTACTCCAAGGGCTCGGTCGAGGACCCGGCCGTGCGGGGTCCGATCGAGCAGCTGCTGGCGAAGGTGCGCACCATGCCGCACGTGGTGAGCGTCTCGAGCCCCTACGGCGCCGGCCGGTCGGTCCAGATCTCTGAGGATGGACGCACCGCCTTCGCGACCATCAACTACGACAAGCGGGCGAACCTGCTGCCCAACGACACCGGCAAGCCCGTGCTGGATGCGGTCAACGCGGTGAACATCCCCGGACTCGAGATCGCCGCCGGCGGACAGGTGATCGAGCAGGCCGAGGGGTTCAGCATCGGCCCGGCTACGTCGGTTGGTGTCGCGGCTGCGCTCGTGATCCTGCTGCTCACCTTCGGGTCGTTGATCGCGGCCGGGATGCCGCTCGTCACGGCTGGACTCGGACTCATCACCGGGATCGCCCTGGTCGGCCTGGCCACCCACGTCACGGACATGTCCAATATCGCGCCCGAGCTCGCGGTGATGATCGGGCTGGGCGTGGGGATCGACTACGCGTTGTTCATCGTGACCCGCTTTCGGGAGAACTACACGCGGGAGGGCGACATCTCGAGCGCGATCGTCGGGGCGATGGACACGTCCGGACGCGCGATCCTGCTCGCCGGCACCACCGTGATCATCGCTCTGCTCGGTATGTTCGCCACCGGGGTCAGCTTCATGTACGGCCTGGCGATCGCGTCGGTGCTGGCGGTGCTCCTGGTGATGGCCGCGTCGCTCACCGTCCTGCCGGCGCTGCTCTCGACGTTCGGCCGCCGGGTGGTGCGCCCGAGCCGCTCGGCGCGGCGGCGGGCGCAGAGGGGTGAGGCCCCCCGAACCTCCACGTGGCGGCGCTGGAGCCGGACGGTGCAGTCCCGCCCCTGGCCGCTGGCGGTGGCCTCGCTGCTGGTCATGCTGCTGTTCCTGGTGCCGTTCTTCGGCATTCGGCTCGAGACCAGCGACGCCGGCAACGATCCGTCCAACACAAGCACCTATCGCGCGTTCAACCTGCTCTCAGATGGATTTGGGCCGGGCTTCAACGGTCCGCTCCTGATCGCGACCCAGCTCTCGAACCCGAGCCAGCTCTCGCAGGTCCCGAGCGTGCGAGCTGCCGTCCAGCGGACGCCTGACGTGGTGGCTGTGACTCCACCGCGGGTGTCCCCTTCGGGCAAGGTCGCCGTGATGGAGGCCTACCCGAACTCGGCGCCCCAGGCCCAGGCGACCACCGACTTGGTCAACCGGCTGCGCGATAGCGTTCTGCCGCCCTTCAAGGGGACCTTTGGGTCGCGGCCTCTGGTGGGGGGTTTCACCGCCGGCTCGATCGACTTCTCCAGCGTGCTCTCGGGCAAACTGCCGCTGTTCATCGGGATCGTGGTGGTGCTGTCCGCGCTGCTGTTGTTCGTGATCTTCCGGTCGCTGGTCATCCCGATACAGGCCGCGCTGATGAACCTGCTCAGCATCGGGGGTGCGCTCGGGGCGACCGTGCTCGTTTTCCAGGACGGCTTCCTCGCGGGCGCGCTCGGGATCTCCAAGGGACCGGTGGAGCCTTGGATCCCGGTGCTGATGTTCGCCGTCGTCTTCGGCCTGTCGATGGACTACGAGGTGTTCCTGATCTCGCGCGTGCGCGAGGAGTGGATCCGCCAGCGGGACGCCACCGCTGCCGTGACCGATGGGATCGCCTACACGGGCCGGGTGATCAGCGCGGCCGCGGCGATCATGATCTGCGTGTTTCTGTCGTTCATGCTCGGGGACGAGCGCCCGGTCAAGGAGTTTGGCTTCGGTCTCGCCGCGGCGGTGTTCCTCGACGCGATCGTCATTCGGTGCGTGCTGCTCCCCGCGGTTCTCGAGCTCCTCGGAAAGCGCACGTGGTGGTTGCCGCACTTCCTCGACTCGCGCCTGCCGCGGATCCGCATCGAGGGTCACGCCGCCGAGGCCGAGGGGCTCGCCGGCCAGCTGGCCGCCGAAGAGCCGCCGGCGCCGGCGCCGACATCGACTCGCGCCTGAGACCCGCCCGGCTGCGTCCGGACCCCTCGAGCTGGGGAACGCTTCCGGTCAGGGCTCCATCAACGTCGTCTGAGCCGGCGGATAGGTGAGCGATCCGCCAGGCCCGACCGCCGCGAACCCGGGCAGCTCGTGCACAGCACGCGCGTCACCGATGCCGAGGTGCTCGACGCGCCAGCCGCGGACGACGAGCGCGTCGGCGATCAACCGGCGATGGCAGCGCCACCAGACGGCCTCGGCGCACATGATCGCGGTGCGACGTTTGCGCGCTGCGGCCTCGAGCTCAGCGAGCGCCTTCTGGAACTCCGGCGACTCCATGTAATCCGCGTAGCCGCGAAACGCTTCCTCTCGCCAGCCCCCGTTGCGCGAGTCCGGTGCCGGCGTGCGCCTGCCTCCCAGATCGACCATGTGCGTGTACTCGATCCCCTGCCTGCCCAGCCACGTGGCGAGCGCGCTCTGATTGAACTGCGGATGGCGCCTTGAGCTCGGGTACCTCCTGACATCGGCCACCAGCTTCACCTCGGCCTCGCGCAACAGCGCCAGGAGCGCGTCCGCGGAGCGCGTCGAGTGGCCGATCGT
>JAFASF010000028.1 GCA_019244745.1 Solirubrobacterales bacterium
GGGGACTGGGTCACGCTCCAGAAGATCACCAGTCGCGCCGGCTGGTAGCTCAGATCCGCCGCCGCGAATTCTCGGCGCCAGACGCGCTGGGCGTCGTCGAACAGCGCTTTCAGGTAGGCGCGCTCGACCCTCGGCGCGGTAGGCGCAGGTGGCAGGGTCAAGGTTGCCGGCGGTTTCACCGCCGGGAAGCGGTCCAGTTCCCGGCCCTCGATCATCTGTGCTGCAGTTGCTCCGCCGGCGGTCGCGGTGGCGGCGGCGGTGCCCGACGTCGAGCTGGAGCTGGGCGCCGATCCGCACCCGGCGCCGGGCACGGCGAGAGCCAGCAGTAGCAGCAGCGGGGGCGGGCCGCACCTATGCCGTCGATCACCTTGGCGTTGCCGCCAAATCCATCCGTCGTGGCGGCGAAGGGGCCTCACGCCGAGATCCTCCTGCAACCCGCCCCTTGCGGCTCACCGTCGAGGCGTGCCTCCGTCCAGGACAGCAGGTCCGCCACGACCGGCGAACCGGGAGCCATGATCGAGAGATGGTCGGCGCCCTTGTAGGTGCGGTACTCGAGGTTCTGGCCGGCGTCGGAGCGCTGCTTGACCAACTGGTCCTGGCCGCTGGCAATGACGAGCGGGGCGTATAGTCCGTGCGCGATCAGGAGCGGCACCTTGATCATGCCCGTGGGCGTGTTCCGGCGGAGCCGCTCGCCGAGCGAGGTGCCCAGTAGATCCTCGGCATAGAGCGGCTGCCCGGAGGCTATCGCAGCGAGCCCCGACGGGATCGCCTCCGGGATACCCAGGCATCGGTCCGCCATACCCAAGCCGCGATTGCCCGTCCGGTCGAGCCGGAAGACCCCGCAGCACCGGGTCGTGACGTAGATGTCGACGGTGACGCTGTGGGAGAGGACGCCGTGGCCACGCATGCCAATCCCGAGCCGCCGCCCGGTCGAGCTGCGGTTCACGTCCGCGGCGACAAACATAGCGGGAGCGCACGGTCCTCCTCGCTCCCTTGTCGAGGTCGCGGAGCGTTGTGGTCGGACCTTCGCCGAACGATCGCTTCGAGCCCAGCGAGCGCAGGATCTCCATCGTGCGCAGCTGGAAGTGGCCGGCGCGCGGCGATAAGGACATCGACGCGTTGGTCGATGCTCTCAGACAACATGACGAGGCGCCTTTAGAGCTCGGCGGATGCGATCTCGGCGCCCTCCGAGAGCGACTTCAGCTTCAGCCACGCCACGTCCGGATCGACCAGCGAGAAGCGGATGAACGTGTCGAAGCCGCAGTCGGTCCCGGCAATCAGCCGCTCTCTGCCGACGATCTTGCCGAGCCGAACGAGCCGGTCCGCGACGAGCCGCGGATGCTCCACGTGGTTGGACTTGACGTCGATCACGCCGAGGATCACCGACCTGTCGTCCGGCAGCGCCACGTCTTCGAACACGCGCCACTCGTGCGCGTGCCGCGGGTTGGCGCCTTCCACGTAGATGGTCCCGGCGTTGACCTTCAACACCTCGCCGATGATGTCCGCGAGCGGGACGTCCTTGTGGTGCGGGCCACCGTAGTTACCCCAGCAGACGTGCAGGCGCACCTGCTCTGGCGGAATGCCGGCCAGCGTCGCGTTGAGCGCCTCGACCGCGAGTGGCAGGTGGGTGTGCCAGTCGCCCACGCTCGAGCCCACCGAGCGGCAATGCGCGGCCATGGCCATGTCGGGTGAGTCGATCTGGAGCTTGAACCCTGCGTCGGTGATCGCCTGGTACTCGTACGACAGCTCGTCGGCCAGCGCCCCGAGGTAGGTCTCGTGCGAGCCATAGTGCTGGTCCGGGTAGTTGAAGGCAATCTGTCCTGGGCTGATCGCGCCGATGAACGCGCTCGAACGATCGCCCTCGCCGAGCGCGCGCTCGAGGCGCGCGATATCGCGGTGAACCGCATCCTTGTCCTTGAGCTTCGCCGGTCCCACGCAGTTGGAGAAGACCAGGTGCGCCATCGCCGGCGTGTTGAACAGCCGCATGGCGAGGTTGGGAAAGTCGGCGACGTCGTCGGCCTGAAACTCGGAGCGGCCCTCGAACCCGGAGAAACGCTCGTTGACGTAGGTGCTGAAGCCCGTCTTGCTCATCTCCCCGTCGCTGACGATGTCCACGCCGGCAGCGCGCTGCTTCTCGATCACCTCGGCCACAGCCGAATCGATGCGTGCGGCGAGTGCTGCGTCGTCGACCTCCTGGCCGTCCATGCGGGCCCAGATCATGTCCGCGAGGTCATCCGGGCGCGGAAGGCTTCCCGCATGCGTCGTCAGGATTCGATCGTTGCCGCCGGCCATTCGGCCACCTCCCGTAGTAGTCACGCAGCTCACGCCGAGGGGTGCGGCGCACGCCGCACCCGGCTGTCCGCCACTGTTTTACAACGGCGTGAAGCGCCTTCTATCAGACGGCCGCCGGCCAGACAAGGTGGCGAGCGGCGCCGCGATTGACGGGCATAAGGCGGCGCGGTACCGGCAGGACGACCGCGAAGCGCATCCACGCGTACACTGATACTGGACGCCAAGAGGAGGACGGTATGCCCGCAGGGACAACGCTGATCGTCGGTGGGACTCGTGGGTTGGGGCGCCGGCTGGCGGAGCGATGCGTCGAGCGTGGGCGCGACGTCGTGATCACCGGCCGCGAAGCGGCGCGCGCGAAATCGGTCGCCGGCGAGATCGGTGGCTCGGTCGGCGCGCTGGTCTTCGACCTCTCCGAGCCGGCGCAGGTCGCAGCGGCGTTGGAGGGAATTGGACCCGTGGATCACGTGGTGCTCGCGGCGATTGAGCGCGACTCCAACACGGTCCGTGATTACGACATCGACCAGGCCCTGCGGCTCGTGACGCTCAAGCTGGTCGGATATACGGAAGTGCTGCATTGTCTACACGCCAGGATGCACGAGGACACATCGGTGCTGCTGTTCGGCGGGCTGGCCACGGATCGGCCCTACCCGGGCTCCACGACCGTGACGAGCGTCAACGGAGCGGTCACCACGATGGTGCGCACGCTCGCGACCGAGCTCGCGCCGGTGCGGGTGAACGCGATCCATCCGGGGATCGTGGGCGACAGCCCGGCGTGGGTCAACGCCGCCACCGAGTTCCTCGAGGGGGTGCGGGCGCGGACGCCCACCGGGCGTCTGGTGACGATGGACGAGGTGGCCGACGCGGCGCTGTTCCTGCTCGAGAACTCCGCCGTGAACGGAGTCAACCTCGCGGTTGACGGCGGCTGGGTGCTGACCTGATGCGGATCGCGGTCCTGGGGCTCGGGCGGATGGGAGCCGCAATCGCCGAGCGGCTCGAGCAGGCCGGGCACGAGCTATCGGTGTGGAACCGCTCTGCGGGAGCGGTGGAGCCGTTCAAAGAGCGTGGCATTCGAAGCCTCGACCATCCCGGCGACGCCTGGCGCCACGCCGACTGCGCCATCACGATGCTGGCCGACAGCGAGGCCGTCGGAGCGGTCGCGCTCGGCGAGCACGGGCTCCTCGAATCCGACGGCCACGGCGTGCTCATCGACATGAGCACGATCTCCGCGACTGCCTCGGCGACGGTGGCGGGCGAGTGCGAGCGCCGCGGGGTGGCGTTCCTGCGCGCGCCGGTCACGGGCAATCCGTCGGTGGTGCGCGCGGGCAACCTCGGGATCATCGTGTCCGGTCCCCGCGACGAGTTCGATCGACTGGTTGAGACCCTGCGTGACATCGGACCGACGGTCTTCTATGTCGGATCCCACGAGGAAGCCCGCATCGTCAAGTTGGCCTTGAACCTGATGATCGGCGGGACCGTCGAGCTGATCGCCGAGGCGCTCGTGCTCGGCCAGAAGCACGGGATCGAAAGCGCCCAGATGCTCGAGGTGATGGGCGCCTCGGCGGTTGGCAGCCCATTCGTCGAATACAAGACGGACGCGCTCGTCGCCGAGGACTACACCTCTACGTTCAGCTCGCGCCTGATGCACAAGGACCTGGCCCTCGCTCTCGAGGCGGCCAGCGACGCCGAGCTGCCGTTGCCGGCGACCGCCCTGACCCAACAGCTGTTCCAGGGGTGCATCGCTACCGGGATGGGAGACTGGGACCTGACCGCGCTGCTGCCGAGGCTGCGGCGTGAGGCGGGGTTGTGATGCGAGGCCGGGGCGCGTGATCCCCGCCCGCTCCGGTGTACAGTGACACTTGATGGCAGCGATAGCCGCGGATAGGGTGTTCGCCGTGGCGGATCGAGACGGGCTCTTCCATGTGCAGAGAAAGGACGCGATCGAGCTGGCTGGGCCGGCGGGCGTCGGAGACCGGGTCGAGGGCCTTCGGCGCGTGGCGTTGGTCGGACGCCAGGTGGGCGCGGTGCACACCGGGTTCGCGCTCTGCTCGTTGGAGTCCTCGGGCTTCGTGGCGACGCACGTGCATTCGACCGAGCAGAGCTTCTACGTGCTTGTCGGAGAGCCGGTCGTTACGGTCGACGGCCGGCCTTATCAGCTCGCGGCCAACGACTGCGGGCTGGTGCCGGTCGGGGTCGAGCACGCGTGGCGCAACGAGTCGACCAAACCCGCGCTGTGGCTCGAGATGAACGCTCCGGCTCCCCGGATCTCCGGCCCGCCCGACACGTTCTGGACGGGCCCTCCAGCCCCGGCCGGCGAGTGCCGGCCGCCCGACATCCGCGACCCACGTACCCGGACCTTCTTCCGCCTCACGACCGGCGAGATGGACGTCGATAATCTCAAGGCGGGGGCGCCCGTCGACGCACCGACGGTATCGGCAAGCATGGCCACCGCCCTGTTGGCATACAGCGGCATCGCGGTCAAGATGCTCATCGACCAGCGCCTCGGCGCCGTGCTGCACACGATGTTCATGGTCGAGTACCAGCCGGGCGGCGTGGCCCAACCGCACGACCATCCGCTGGAGGAGACCTACTACATGCTCGAAGGTGAGGTCGAAGCGACGGCTGACGGGAACGTGTTCACGCTCGGTCCCGGAGACGTCTTCTGGACTGGAGTCGGCTGCGTTCATTCCTTCCACAACCGGAGCGCCGGGCGAGTCCGCTGGTTGGAGACGCAGTCGCCCCAGCCGCCGGCAAACCACTCGTACCGGTTCAATCGCGATTGGGATTACCTCGATAGGCAGGTGGTCAAGGCAGAGCCGACTGGAGACCCGTAGATGATTGCTTCGCGCGGTGCCACGATGGCGGTCGACTGGGAGCAGCGCGTGGATTTCCCGCGTCTGCGAGCGCAGCGGCTCGAGCGGGCGCGCGCCGCGCTGCGGGCCTCCGACCTCGGGGCCGTGCTCCTGTTCGACCAGAACAACATTCGCTACGTCACCAGCACCCACATAGGCGAGTGGGCACGGGACAAGAGCGCGCGTTGCGCGCTGCTGCCCCGCGAAGGCGATCCGGTGCTGTGGGACTTCGGCTCGGCGGCGAGGCATCACCAGCTCTACGCACCATGGCTGCCCGACTCGAGCTGGCGTCCGGGGGTCTCGAGCATGCGGGGCGCGATGTCCCGCCAGACGGGGGTGCCGGATCTGCTCGCCGCTCATATCGCCGAGGAGCTCCGGGCGCACGGGCTCGAGCGTGAGCTGCTCGGTATCGACCTGACCGACATGGAGACGCTCGCGTCGCTTCACCGCGCCGGCATCACGACCGCCGACGCCCAGCCGGTGATGCTGAGCGCGCGCAAGATCAAGACCGAGGACGAGATCGCGCTCCTCGACCACGCCGCGGCGATCGTCGACGCGGTCTACGTGCGGATCTACGAGCTGTTGCGGCCGGGCATCCGGGAGCACGAGATCGTGGCCGAGGCGCAGCGCCTCTTGTTCGAGTTGGGCTCAGAGCAAGTCGAGGCGATAAACGCGGTGTCCGGCGACCGCTGCAATCCCCACCCTCACGTGTTCTCCGACCGGCTGCTGCGTCCGGGCGATCAGGCGTTCTTCGACATCATTCACTCGTTCGTGGGCTACCGGACCTGCTACTACCGCACGTTCTGCGTGGGTGGCGCGAGTCAGTCCCAACTCGATGCCTACAAGCAGTGCCGGGAGTGGCTCGACGCCGCGATCGAGCTCGTCCGGCCCGGAGCGAGGACCGACGCGATCGCGAGCGTGTGGCCGACCGCGCAGGACCTCGGCTTCGCCAGCGAGGAGGCGTGCTTCGGCCTCCAGTTCGGGCACGGTCTCGGCGTCGGCTTGTACGAGGCGCCGATGATCTCGCGGCTTCACTCCCTCGACGCTCCGGCCGAGATCGAGGAGGGCATGGTGTTCGCGCTCGAGACCTACTGCCCCGCGAGCGACGGCCGCTCCGCCGCCCGGATCGAGGAGGAGGTGCTCGTGAAGGCCGACGGCCCCGAGATCCTCACTCGTTTCCCGGGCGAGGAGCTGCTCGTCGCCGGCAGGCAGTACGTCCGCGGCGCCGACCTGGTCAAGGAGGACCGCGAGACGGTGGCAGCCCCTTGAGGCACACCTCGCCAGCGGAGACTCGCCACGCCCGAGGGGCCGAACTGGATCTTTCAGAGGCGCTCGGGCTGTATCGCACCATGCGGCTGATCAGGCGCTTTGAGGACACCGTCCAGTCGCTCTTCCAGCGCGGCGAGATTCACGGCACCACGCACCTGTACTCGGGTCAGGAGGCGGTCGCGGTCGGCGTGTGCTCGGTGCTCGAGCCCGTCGACCGGGTGGCCGGAACCTACCGCGGCCACGGGCACGCGCTAGCGCTCGGCGTCGAGCCTCAGGGATTGCTCGACGAGCTGCTCGGGCGCGAGACCGGAGTGTGCGGCGGGCGTGCCGGATCGATGAACGTGGTCGACCTCGAGCACCGTTTGATCGGCTGCTTCGGGATCGTCGGCGGGAGCATCTCCGCCGCGACGGGCGCGGCGCT
>JAFASF010000095.1 GCA_019244745.1 Solirubrobacterales bacterium
TACTTGTCACCGGCGCGACTGGTGTCGCGACACTGGCTGGCGGCGTTGCCCCGGCGTTTGTAACGGGAGCGGACGGGGTCGCGGGGGCACCGGGGCTGGTGGCGGTGGACGGTGCGGTCGACGTGGTGCCTGTCGCCGGCGCGGTAGCGGCGGGTCCGCTGGGCACGGTGCCAGTCGCCGGGGCGGCCGCATTTGGGAGTGCGTTGGTCGCGCCTGTGACCGTCCCGGTCACGGTCGGCACTAGCGAAGGTGGGCTGCTCGCCCAGGCGCTCGCGGCGAGCACCGACGTGGCAACCACGGCCACGACGATCGACCAGATCGCTGCGAAAACGCCGATGCGGACCTTTTGCATCCGCGTTGTTTTACCCCGGTGCGCCAAGGTCAAAGCTCATTCTGTATTCGGAATGCAAATACCTGCGCCCCCTTGTGGGCTCGATTACGCCGGCGGCCGCTCGGGCCACATCCCATAGCCCAGGGCCACGACCAGATTAAACCGGGCCTCGTCCGCCGGCGCGCCGCTACCCCCAGAACGCGACCGTGCGACTTCAATGATGGACTAGCCCCAGCCGCAGCCCGTCGGTCGGATCCGGTTGCCGGGGCTGTTGAGGGAGCTGCCGCCTCCCCTAACGGTTATCGAAAAGGGTCAGACGAGCGCTTCGGGTCTCGGCTCGGGCGACTCGGTCGCCACCGTTGGTCCCGGAGCGTCACGCGCGCCGATCGCGAGCAGCTCGCGGATAACCGACAGGACGGCGGCGTGGGTTTCGTCGCCATGCTTTGAGATCGCGTGCACCGCGTGCGTGCCGACGGACTCGAGCGACGGATGGCGGTTCGGTCCGATCGAGCGTAGGCGCTCGGGAAGGAGCAGTCGGGTCCAACGCCGGCGGTGGAACTGCGAGGCCCAATCCGTCAGGTGCTCCGCCCGGAGGCGCTGGACATCGGCGGAGGTGCGGCTACCCACGACGTCGGCGGCGAACGCGTACAGGTCCTGACGGCGCGCATCGTCGATGGAGTCGTTGTAGGCCCGAAGGAACGATCCGATCACCGGGCACACTGACGCCGGATGGTCTGTGAACGGCTCCCCCGCGAGCATCGAGGCAAGCTCCATCACGCAGGCACCGTCGTCCGGGGAGGTGTGCTTGCCCTTGCTGAGTTTGATCGTTTGGTGGGTGGCGCTAGACATCTGCCCTTCCTATCGTTGCGTGGACCGCTGACACTGAGGATTCCCACATTCGAACTTCTGCAGTCTACGCCGCTCGAAGGGCCGGCTGGGGAAGGATCGCGCCGCCGCCGCGGCGCCCTCAGCGGGCCGCTGCGGCGAGCGTTGCGAACCCGGTGTCGAGCAGCTTCTCGGCTTGCTCAGTAGCGTCCGCGGAATGTAGAAGTACGACCCCGAGCCAGGTCCGCCCTCGGCGAGCGGAAGCTACGAGGCAGACCCCAGCGGCATCGGTGAAGCCGGTCTTGACGCCATCGGTCCCCGGGTAGCGGAGGAGAAGCAGGGGGTTGTTGTTGTAGAGATACAGCTTGCCGCCCTTGATCGGGAACGGAAGGATCGCGCTCCGTGAGGCGACGATGGGAGCGAGCTGGGGCGACTGCAAGACGGCATGAGCGAGAGCCGCGAGGTCGGTCGAGCAGGAGTAATTGTCCTGATCCACGATCCCGGAGACCGTGGAGAAGTGGGAGCACCGCAACCCCATTGCCCGTGCCCGCGCGTTCATCATCTCGATGAACCGGCGCTGGTTGCCGGCCACGTGCTGGGCGAGCGCAATCGCGGCGTCGTTTCCGGACGGAAGCAGCAACCCGTAGAGAAGCGCCTCGACTGGCACGCGCTTGCCGAGCGGCAGGAGTCCTACCCCCGAGCCGACGAAATGAGTAGCCGCGGTTGTGATCAGCGCGAGGTCGCCGGGCTTCGAATGGGCAACCGTCACGAGTGCGGTCATCATCTTTGTCAGGCTGGCGATCGGCAGGATGCGCCCGGGGTCACGGGCCCACAGCACTTGACCGCTCCTCACGTTGAATAGCAGCCCACTGACCAGGCCCTGCTTGATCTGGACGCGGACGCGCTCCGCCGGCGGGGCGAGCCGGGTGCCATAGCTCGTGAATACGGGCGCCGCGCCTGCCTTCGCTGACCCTACCTTGCCGCCCGCGGGGTTCACGCCCATCGGTGATCCCGGGCCAGCTGCGTCGGGCGCCATGAACACCAGTAACGCGACGGCGCCCACGGCGACGGCAAAGGCCGCCGCGGCCACCAGGTGGCGGAGACGTTGGCCGCGGGTCGGCGGCCGATGGCTCACTCGTCCTTCCTCGCCCAGAAAACGCGTCCGAGTCACTCGCGTGGAGGTTGCCGCAGCGCCCCGACGATGCCAACCAAAAACAGCACGAGTATGAGGATCGCCAAGATCCCCACCACGGTGACCCCGTTGCGCGCGAGATCGAGGCCGGTCAGTACGCCCAGGCCCGTGATGAACAGGAGCACGATCGTAAGGACGGCGACGCGCACACGATCAGTAGATAGGACGGGGCGGCGGCACTGGCTTGCGTTTGGTCGCCAGCAGGCGGATCACGAGCAGGCCGAACACAAATCCGCCGACGTGCGCGAAGTAGGCCACCCCACCGCCGCTGGTAGGGCTCGTGAGGCCCGTCGCGCCGAACACCGCCTGTAGGGCGAACCAGGCGCCGAGCAGGACCCATGCCGGCAACTCGATCACGGTGAAGAACAGGATGATGATGACCAGCGTAAGTACACGCGCGCGTGGATATAGGACGATGTAGCCGCCGAGTACCGCCGCGATCGCGCCCGACGCACCGATCGTGGGCACCGTCGAATGCGGATTGATCGCCACTTGGAGCGCCAGGGCCGCGATCCCGCCGACGATGTAGAACGCCAAGAACTTGACCGGCCCCAGCGCGTCCTCGACGTTGTTGCCGAATATCCACAGGAACAGCATGTTTCCGCCGATGTGGAGGATGGAGGCGTGCATGAACATCGCGGTGAAGACCGTTTGCCAGGCGGGAAGCGGATTCGCCGCCGCGATCCCGTTCACATCGAGCAGGCGCGTGTTGCACACCACCCCGAGGGGCTGCGCACCGGTAGCGGTCTGGCGGGCAACCTCGGCGCAGTGGACCCCAGGGTGAGTCAGGGCATACGGGATCGCGCCGTACTTGAGTACTTCCTGCGTGTCCGGTCCGCTGATGAGCGACCCTCCATGCCGGATTGCCAGCAGATACGCAACGAAGTTGGCGACAATCAGCGCCGCCGTGACGAACGGAAACCGATCGGTGGGGATGTTGTCCTTGATCGGGAACACGCGGGCGGGAGACTAAGTGGTAGGCCCAGCCCAGCCGCCCTGGGCCGCTACGAGCCGCTGATCGGCACGCCGACCGAGGCGATGCGCCAGGGCTGACGGGAGTCTCCGTCGAGGGCAAACATCCAGCGCTCGTTGAAGCTGATCGCTCGCGTGGGGCTGCCGGCGATGACCGCGGTTGTGTCTCGATCCTCGATGTATCGGCGGCCGGCTAGGCCAACGTCAATCGTCATCGTCGGCGGCTCGGCGGCGGCGTCCACCGCGGCGACTCGGATCTGCTTGACGGTCGGTCCGCGTACTACCAGCCGCGTCTTGCCGCTCGGGTCACCCGGGTGGAGAAGCTCGCGCACCGCGTGAGGATGCGCGATCGCCCGCAGCGCGGTGTCGTCTCCGTCAACCGCATGCGCCCAGGCTGCGACCGCCCGCCGGGCGGCGACCTCGAGCACGTCCGGGGAGAAGCGTCCGTCAGCCAGGCTGAGGTCGAGGGCTGCGGCACGGGCGGCGCCCTCATACTCCAAGTCAGCGACCTCCGCGACCCTGGTTCCCCGTGGGACCGCATCGGCGACGGCGCCTTCGACCAGAGCCTCGTCGCGCATGGCGCGCTCGTCGGACCAGGCCGTGGGGACGATCTGACCGTCGAGGGCGTGGGTTCCCTCCGCCCCCTGCTCGATCGAGAGGAGCACCCAGCGGCCGTTTCGCCTTCCGAGCGTCCAGAACTCGCGCAGGCTGGTGGTCTCGCCGAGCCGCCCGGTGCGCTTGATGTGGTTGCCGTAGGGATCCTCGACATAGTCGCGCACCCGGGCTTCGATACGGACCACGACACGATCGTCATGTCGGTCCCCCGTCCGGTTGAGACCGATGTACTCGACTAGCGGCGCTCCGAGCGGCTGGACGTGGTTACGCCAACCCCTCCGATCGAAGTCGTCCAGCCGCCGCTCCCATTCGGCGAGCAGGCCGGGCGCGACGAGCTGGGCGAGCCGGTGGCGATCGGCCGCGTCCCATGCGGCCTGGATCTCGGTGAATAGGCGAGCCGCCGCCGATTTGACCGCGTCTGGGGCGAAGGCCGGGTCCTCGTCGGCGGCCTCGGCGGCCGCGAGCTCCACGCGGCGCTCGCGGCGCGCGGTGCGTTGGCGCGAGGAGCGCCCGGAACCGTGCTGCGCCGACCAGGCGGCGTTCGTCCGCAGGAGGAGTGCTCTGAAAACCAACGCGATAACGAAGAGTCCGAGCAGGACGAGCGCACCGATTCCATGGCCGATGATCGCCACGCGGATGAGGATCTGAAAGATGATGTAGAGCGCGGCCCCGCCGCCGCCGCCCCCACCCTCGCCGCCTCCTCCGCCGAACCCCGCCGACCCTCCGCCGGCCGCGGCCAGTGCGGGCGGGGCGAGGATCAGGAGGCCCGCGAGCATGATGATCGCTGCGATCGCGATACGCCGGCGCCGGCGAGTCATACCACTGCGGCCTCCGAACACAGTCCGACGACGCGGCGGCGATTCATCTCCCCGCCGCCTCCGCCCGCGGCCCGATGCCGGGCTCTCGTTGGGGCACGTGTTGATCGGCGTGGTAGCTGCTTCGCACGAGCGGGCCCGCCGCGACGTGCTCGAATCCGAGCACGTACGCCGCACGCTCGAGGTCCTTGAACTCGTCCGGGTGCCAGTAGCGGACGATCGGGAGGTGGTTGACGGTCGGCCTCAGGTACTGACCGACGGTCAGCACCTGGACATGGTGCTCGCGGAGCAGCCCGAACGCTTCCACCATCTCGTCGAAGGACTCACCGAGACCCACCATCAGCCCGGATTTCGTCACGATCTCCTCCCCGGCCATCTCCTTGGCCGTCCTCAGCACCCGGCAGGAGCGATCGAATTTGGAGCCGCGGCGAGCGACCGGATAGAGCCGGGGCACCACCTCGACGTTGTGGTTGAACACGTCGGGTCGCTCGGCGATCACCTTGGCCAGCGGCATCTCCTCACCGCGGAAGTCGGGCGTGAGGACCTCGACCTTGCATCGCGGGGCTTGCTTGCGGATCTGACGGATCACACCTACGAATCCAGACGCTCCGAAATCAGGGAGATCGTCGCGATCGACGCTGGTGATTACGGCATGACGTAGGCCCATTCTCGCCACGCTGCGGGCGACGCGCGCCGGCTCGAGCGGATCGAACCAGGTCGGCTTGCCCGTCTTCACGTTGCAGAAGCCGCAGCGCCTCGTGCACGTGTCCCCGAGAATCATGAACGTCGCCGTCCCGCGCTGCCAGCACTCGCCGATATTCGGACAGGCGGCCTCCTGGCAGACGGTGTGGAGGTTCTCTGACTCGATCAGGCTCTTGAGCTCGCGGTAAGCCGGCCCTCCTGGCGCCGGCACCTTGAACCAGGGAGGTTTGCGTCCACGATGCGGTTGGACGTCGGGTCCGAGGACCTTCAGGACGTTGCCGATACCTCCCGGGTTGGATCGGGCCCTAGTGGCGCTGGGGTGCCGACGTTCCGTCACAAACCCAGGGTATCGCTGCGCGGATTTGTGTCAGAGCGTTGCCCAGGTTCCGCAGTTTTCCGGTCACGATGGAACCCATGCCGGAGGTTGCGAGAGAAACGCAAAGAGGGCCGTCGTTAGAGACGCAACGTCACCTGGATGAAGCGCTGGCGGAGCTCGCAACGGCTCAGTGGGGCGTTTTCTCGCTGGATCAGTTGTGCGACCTCGGCATGAGCGGATCGGCCGTTCGGACACGTGCGTCCAACGGGCGATTTCATCGCATCTATCGTTCCGTCTACTCGGTCGTACCGTCGGGGCTGTTGACAAGGAATGGTCGGTTCATGGCCGCCGTTCTCGCCTGCGGCCCGGACGCCGTTCTCTCGCATCGCTCGGCGGCAGCACTTCTCGGTCTGCGCCCCACAGACCGCTCCAACCTCGACGTCATGGTGCCGGGGCGCGGGCGCCGCAGGCAGCCGGGCATCGACGTACATAGCTCGACGACACTCACCGATGCCGATATCACGCGCGTGAACAACATCCCCTGCACCACCGTCTCCCGCACCGTCCTCGACCTCTGCGACGTGATCGCGTCGCGCGGGGTGGAGCGCACGCTCGACCAGGCAGAGATCCTCCAGGTGCTGGACTTGCGAAAGCTCCAGGACCAGATCACGCGAAACGCCAGCCGACCCGCCGCCCGAAGACTCCGCACGATCCTCGAGGACATCTACACCAGCCGAACGCCTACCTGGAACGAATTCGAGGAGGCGTTTTTCCTGCTTTGCCGCTCTCACGGCATTCGTCAGCCGGAGGTGAACGAGTTCGTAGATCCGCACGACGGCGAGCCCGCGATCCGGGCCGATTTCGTCTGGCGCGCCGAGCGGTTAGTCGTCGAGACCGACGGCCGCACGACGCACGGGACGAGGCAAGCGTTCGAACGCGACCGGCGCAACGATCAGCGACTCATGCTCGCGGGATGGCGATCGATCCGAGTCACCTGGCGGCAGCTGATGAACGAGCCGGCGCGAGTCGCCAGGACGATCATCGCGCTGTTGAAGCGCTAAGCGCCGCCGGCGCGGAAAACCCGCGGCCAGACCGCGGTTTTCGCAGCGGCCGACGGGCTCATCCCCTCCTGAATAGGCGCGGGCCCCGACTCCCTACCGAACGCCCACGGCGGAGCCGGCGCGGGACTCGAGCCGCGCCAGGCTGACGAGCCGCTGCCGGCACCCGAGCGCCTCGGCCACGCGCCAAGCCGCTCGGCGGCGGAAGCACTTCATGGCTCCGCCCCGACGGCCGGTCTCGGCGATGAGCGAGGTCATCCGCACCCCGTCGAGGCCACACGGGACGATCCACTCAAACGGCTGGATGTCGTTCTCGACGTTGACCGCGAACCCGTGCGTGGTCACCCCCCGGGCGATGTGGATTCCGATCGAGGCGATCTTGCGCTCGCCCACCCACACCCCCGTGTAGTCGCGGCCATCCTCGGGACGCGCTCGCGCGGGCACCCCCTCGTCGGCCAGCGCGACGACCAGCGCCCGTTCGAGCGTACGCACATATCCCAGCACGTCGTTCACGCGGACGATCGGATAGCCCACCAGTTGGCCCGGGCCGTGATAGGTGACCTTGCCGCCCCGATCGGTCTCGAAGATGTCGATCCCTCGCCCGCGGTACCAGTCCTCGCCCATCGGAAGCTCCCCCGGCCCAGATCGCCGCCCGCGGGTGTAAACGGGCGGGTGCTCGAGCATCAGGAGCAAGTCGGGAAGCTCGTCCTGCTGGCGGGCGGCGCGCAAGCGCTCCTGCAGCGCCAGGGCCTCGCCGTATTCGACGGTTCCCAGCTGACAAACCCAGAGCTCGCGCATTTCGACCGATCGTGGAGCTACGAGATCGTGACACCTTCCAGGTGGCGTTTGACGGTCGCCAGGAACTGGGCTGCGAGCGCCCCGTCGAGCGCACGGTGGTCCCAGCTCAGTCCGAGAATCGTCATCGGACGAATCGCGATCGAGTCGTTGCCGGCGCCGTCGGTGATCACCACGGCCCGTTTGACCACCGCCTCGAAATCAAGGATTCCGACCTGCGGCAGGTTGATGATCGGCGTGGCCATGATCGAGCCGTACTGCCCAGGATTGGTGATCGTGAACGTGCCGCCCCGGACGTCGTCCGGCGTGAGCTCCCGCGCACGCGCGCGGCGCGCGAGGTCCTTGATCCGTGCGGCCAGTCCCTCTACCGACAGCTCGTGCGCGCGAGGGATCACCGGGACGATCAGGCCGTCCTCGCCGAGCGACACCGCGATCCCCAGGTTCACGTCGGTGTGCTGGGTATAACGTTCGCCCTCGAGCCACGCATTCAGTGCGGGATGCTCGCGCAGCGCGTCGATGACGGCGCGCGCCACGAACGCGAGCGCGGTCACGCGCAGGCGTGTGCGGGCCGCCTCGACCCGCGACATGTCGACCTCGATCCAGGTCGTGCAGTGAGCGGCGGTGTCCAGCGAACGCTTCATGTGTTCGCCGATCTGGCGGCGCATCCTCGAGAGCTGTCCGCCCTCGGCGGCGGGAACCGGTGCCTCCGGTGGCGGCGCCACCCGGACTGGCGGTGTCCCGGGAACCGTCGGAGTCGGGGAGTCAGGTGCCGTCGCAGGTAAGGGCGGCGCCGCGGGCGCGACTGACTCCGGCCGATAGGGGCTCTCGATGTGGAGTGGAGCTTCCTCTGCGGCTCCCTCCTCCAAGTACGCGAGCACGTCCTGCTTCCGGACGCGCCCGCCGCGCCCCGTTCCTTCTATCTGGGAGAGGTCGATGCCGTGTTCGCCTGCAATGCGCTGGACCACCGGCGAGTATCGGCGACGGTCGGCGCCGGCGCCGGCGCCGGCGGATGCTGGCGACGCAGCCGACCCGTTCCGGCCATCGCGCCGAGAACCGGATTCAGGTGCATCATCATGAGGCGGCTGGGTGTTCTTTGCCGCCGCTTCAGCGCGGGGCGCCTCCGGACCGGCGCCGGCCGCCGCACCAGATCCAGACCCGATCCGCGCGAGGACGGTTCCCACTGACACCGTGGTGTCGAGCGGAACCAGGATCTCCGCGACGACGCCACCGATGGGCGCGGGCACCTCGGTGTCGATCTTGTCCGTGGAGATCTCGCAGATCGTCTGGTCGACCTCGATTCGATCGCCGACCTCCACCCGCCAGCCCACGACGGTGCCCTCGGCCACCGACACGCCCATCTGCGGCATCGTCACATCGACCAGGCCGGCGCCCGCGGATGTTTCAGCACGCGAGGAGCTCACGGCAGACCTCCCTTACGCGCCCCGCCAACGATCTCAGTACGCGAGGAGCTCACGGCAGGCCTCCCTTACTCGCTCCACCGAGGGCAGCACCGCCTGCTCGAGCGGCGGTGAGAATGGAATCGGCACATCGGGGGTCGAGACCCGGACGACCGGGCCGTCCAGATCCTCGAAGGCGTGCTCGGCGATGAGCGCGGCGACCTGGGCCCCAGCCGCGCACGTCGTATTCGCCTCGTCGACGATCACCACCTTCGAGCACCGGGCGACGGAATCGAGGATCGCGCCCGTGTC
Organism: Solirubrobacterales bacterium; assembly: GCA_019244745.1. GTDB lineage: Bacteria > Actinomycetota > Thermoleophilia > Solirubrobacterales > Solirubrobacteraceae > Palsa-465. The sequence continues at coordinate 9,331 of JAFASF010000095.1, forward strand.
CAGCGGCACGAGCGAACGCAGATCCAAGACCTCGACGGAGGCGCCGTCGAGGTCCTCGGTCGCCTCGAGCGCGGTATGGACCATGGCCCCGTACGCGATCACCACCAGATCATTCCCGGGCCGCGCCACGCGCGCGGTCATCGGCGTCTCCTCGATCCCCTCGGGCACCTCGCCCTTCACCCGCCGGTAAAGGTGCTTGTGCTCCATGTAACAGACGGGGTTGGGGTCGCGGATGGCGGCGTGCAACAAGCCCTTGGCGTCCGCAGCCGTGGACGGAGCGACGACCTTTATGCCGGGCGCGTGCATGAACCACGCCTCCGGATTCTGGGAATGGAAAGGACCGCCCGAAAACCCACCGCCCGAGGGGAGCCGCACGACAAGAGGGACCGCCAGCCCCTGCCGATAGTGCATCTTGGCGGCTACGTTGACGAGCTGATCGAAGCCGCAGGAGATGAAATCGGCGAATTGCATCTCGCACACCGGTCGCATACCCACCACCGCCGCGCCGATGGCCGTGCCGATGATCCCGGATTCGGCGAGCGGCGTATCCATCACCCGATCGGGGCCAAACTCGTCGATGAACCCGTCGGTTACCTTGAACGCCCCACCGAACACCCCGATGTCCTCGCCCATCACGAGTACGCGATCGTCGGCGCGGAGCTCGTCGCGGAGAGCGGCGGAGATCGCTTGGAGGTAGGTCATGGTCGGCATCAGGAGACCACCTCGCTCGGCACCGCGCCGGCCTCAGCGGCCGCCTCGCCCCCGGGCTCGGGTGCCGCGAACCCGCTCCAGCGAGCCAATCCATTTCCGAGCGGCTCGGCCTCACCCTCGTGGAAGACGCCCTCGGTGGCGGTACTCGGATCCGGCATCGGCGACGCCAGCGCCTCCTCGGCCGCGGCGTCGATCTCGGCGCGAACCGAGGCCCGCAGCTCCTCGATATCGACTCCCACGGAACGGAGCCGCATCTCTTGGCGCTCGATCGGGTCGCGCTTGCGCCACTCCTCGACCTGCTCCTTGGGCACGTATTTCATGTCGTCGTGGGCGGCGTGGCCGTGCATCCGCATCGTTTCCGCCTGGATCAGCGTCGGTCCCTCGCCGTCGAGGGCCCGGGCGCGGGCCGCTCGAGTGGCCTCGAACATCGCCTCGGCGTCGTTGCCGTCGACCGTCACACCGATGAACCCATACGCGGCCGCGCGCTCGACGGGATTGACGGCGAACTGCTTATCCAAAGGGGTCGAGTACGCGTACTGGTTGTTCTCGAGCACGAACACGACCGGCAGCTTCTGCACCCCCGCCCAGTTCATCGCCTCGTGGAAGTCGCCGCGCGAGGTTGAGCCGTCGCCGAACCACGTGAGTGCGCAGCGCCGCTCGCCGCGGATCTTGAACGCCATCGCCATGCCGGTGGCGACAAGCATCATGTCGGGGAGCATCGACACCATCCCGACGCACCCGAGTCGGTAATCGCCGAAGTGAACGTTGCCGTCGCGTCCTCCGGTCACGCCCGCGGCGCGACCCAGGTACTGGGCGAACATGCGCGCCGGAGTGACGCCGCGAATGATGTGCGCGGCCAGGTCACGGTGCAGAATGCAGAGACGGTCCTCCGGAGCCATCGCGAGGGCGGCGCCGGCTGACACCGCCTCCTGACCGTAGCCGTCGTAGAACGACCCTGGGACCTTGCCCTGACGGTACAAGGTCATCGCTCGCTCCTCGATCCCACGCATGAGGAGCATCGCTCGCAACAGCCAAACTCGATCCTCGAGTGTCAGATGGTCGGCAACGGCGGTGGTTCCACCGGCGGCCGGCTCAGCCATGTGGGTAGCCATCTATGGGTTTGCCTTTCTCCTGTCGGCCGGATCGGGATCTCCGTCCGGACCGCTTCATGGGCGTCCCGGGATCTCCGGTGGCCCCTCGATCGGGCAGGATCGAGCTTACTCCAACGCCCGGGCAAGCAGCCGGTGTGGTGCGCGGCTTGCGCCCCGTCAGTGGCCCGACGAACCGCCGGAGACGCGCGAGTCGGGAATGCCCAGCGGGGTTACCCTTCAAGCATGGACGGTGCCTGGCTGCGCCGCATGCGCTGGCGACGGCGTGGCGCCTGGCTGTGGCCCGCGTTCGTCGCCCTGATAATCGTCGATGCGCTCATCGGCCACCTGCTGCCGCTGGCGGGCCAGGCCGAGACCCTGGTCGCCGCCGGGCTCGCTGCGCTCGTCCTCAACCTGCTCGCCGTGCTGCTCCTGTCACGGCCACTCGGCGCGGTCCTGCGCCGGATCCGGGGAGACCTGCCCGCGATCGTCGCCCGCGACTACGCGGGGACCGCGGCGATCCTGGCGGTCTCGGCCGGGCTGCTGGTCGCCGGCCTCGTTCACCGCGGCACGATCCTCCAACAGCAGCGCACGATGCGCGACGCGATCGTCCGGGCACAGGCTTGGATCGGCGACCGGGCGCCGGCCGAGTTCCGCCGCAACCTCGCGCTCGTGAGCACGTTCACGATCCAGACGGGCAGCATCTACCGAACGTGTGTGCCGAGCGACGATCGCCGACGGAGCTTCTGCGTGATCGTCAAGACGTCCCTTCCGCTCGCGCAGAGCGTCAGCTTCGCCGGCTATGAGCCCAATTCTGTGTTCGCGGAGGGTGCCAGCTAGCCTGGCCCAATGAGCACCAAGCGCGTCGCGCTCCTGGCGGCGATCCTGGGGTCGGGGATCGTGTTCCTCGACGGGACGATTGTCAACGTGGCGCTTCCCGCGATCCGGGCTGCGCTGCACGGTGGTCTGGCCGAGCAGCAGTGGGTCGTGGAGGCGTATCTGCTCACCCTCTCGTCGTTGCTCCTGGTCGGCGGCTCGCTGGGCGACCGGCTCGGGCGCCGGCGCGTGTTCATCGCTGGGCTGATCGGCTTCGGGGCGTGCTCGCTCGTGTGCGCGGTCGCACCGAGCAGCGGAGTGTTGATCGCCGGACGCGCCGCCCAGGGAGTCGGCGGCGCGCTGCTCGTACCGAGCACGTTGGCGCTGCTCATGGATACGTTCGATGAGAACGAGCGAGCGGGAGCGATCGGCTCCTGGACGGCCTGGACGGGCGTCGCCACGGTCATCGGTCCGCTCGGCGGTGGGGCGCTGATTCAGGCCGCCTCATGGAGGTGGATCTTCGCGATCAACCTGGTTCCGGTCGCGATCACGCTCATGCTGCTGACCCGCCTCCCCGCCGACCATCCAACCCCGGGCCACGTGGACATCGTGGGCGCCGTCCTGTGCGCGCTCGGACTCGCCGGTCCGGTGTTCGCGCTGATCGAGCAGCCCACCTACGGCTGGAGCGACCCCCGCGTGGCAATCCCCCTGATCGCGGGCATCGCCGTGTTCATCGGGTTCATAGCGTGGGAGGCCCGAGCGAGAGAGCCGATGATGCCGCTCCATCTGTTCAAGGTCCGCAACTTCGCGGTCGGCAACCTGACCACGCTGAGCATGTACGGCGGGCTCAACGTGGCGACGTTCTTCCTCGTCCTGTTCCTCCAGCAGGTCGGAGGCTACACGCCGCTCCAGGCGGGCCTGTCGCTACTCCCGCTCACGATCATCACCTTCCTGCTAGCGCGCCGCTTCGGCGTCCTGGCGGACCGTATGGGACCGCACCTGTTCATGGCCGGCGGCCCGATCGTGGCGGGTCTCGGCCTGCTCCTGTTGGTCCGGACCGGTGCACACCCGAACTACCTGACCACCATCCTGCCGGGCGTCGTGGTGTTCGGGCTGGGGCTGTCCGCGACGGTCGCGCCCCTGACCGCGACCGTGCTGGGATCGGTCGAGCCCGGCCACTCGGGGCTCGCCAGCGGGGTCAACAACGCGGTGGCCCGAATGGCCGGCCTGCTCGCGATCGCGGTGCTCGGCGCGATTGTCTCGGCCAGCTTCGCCAGCAGCCTGGATAAAGACCTCGCGCACCACCCGCTCACCCGCCAGACCCGCGCGGCCGTGGCTACAGACCGCTCGCGTCCGCTCGTCACCGACCCGGGCGGGGTCACCGAGAGCGAGAGGCCGGTCGTCCACGAGGCGCTGGTCAACTCCTCGGTACACGCGTTCCGCGTCGCAATGGGAATCGGGGCGGGGCTCACGATCCTGGGCGGCGTCATCGCGCTGATCGGGATCGCTAACCCCCGGAGGGAGGTCCCGTGCGCGGACTGCCCCGGCGGCGCGCTCGCCGGCGCGAGCCGCTCGCTTACCCCCCGCGAGCGCGTCGCGACCCCTGAGTCCGCCCCGGCGCATTGACCGAAACGCGCCGCCGAGGCACGACACGCAACAGCACAGCCGTTCCGGGCGCGACGCTCACCAGCACCGGGCCGCCGGCCACGAACGTTCGGTCCGCCCACACGTCGAGCACGGAATAGGGCCGGGTGGCCGGAACCCCGAGCATCCCCCGGGTGAGCCGGACGGTTGCCGGCTGAAGACCCTGGTTCAACACCGCCACCGCGCCGGCGCGTCCCGACAACCGCTTGGTCCACACCTCGGTACCTCCCGAGCGAGACACCAGTCGCGCCTGGACTCCCAGAGGATCCTGGTCGATCGCGATCGCCGCCCGGTTGATCAACATCGCCCGTGTCCATTCGGGCATCGTCATCACGTCCGCGCTCACCACGAGCGGGGCAGCGAGGACCACCCACAGCGTGAACTCCGATTGCGCCTCGGCCGGGGTCATTCCGGCGTTGGGGACGAGGTAATCGGGGTCGTTCCAGTGACCCGGCCCCGCGGCCCCCGGATGCGTCGCGTCCAGCTCGAAGTTCGAAATCACCTGGGGGTACTGGACGTCGCCTGGTATCCCGAGATCCGGTCCGGTTCGCCAGCTGTTCGCGATCGCCGGGCCGTACGTGTATGACGAGTATGCCGACTCGGAATAGCTCGGGAGCCCGGCCCCGTACTCGTTCGGCAGCCCCGCGTTACAGATGTTGAACAGCATCGGCCGGCGCGGCTCGTCGTTCAAGATCGCCTCCCCGAACGCTCGATACGTGGCCGCCGGATCGAGGTGCAGCGAGTCGCCGCCGCAGAAGTCCACCTTGACGGCGTCAAATCCCCACGAGGCGAACGTGTCGACGTCCTGCTGGTAGCGGCCGTAGCTGCCGGCCGGGTGCACGACCTTGCCGCAGGCGATGTTCCCGGCGTCGGTGTAGATGCCGGCCAGCAGGCCCATGGAATGGATATAGGCGACCACCCACTGCATGCCGTGCGGCCATTGCGCCGGATCGACGACGATGTTGCCCTGGGCGTCGCGCGTGCCGGTCCACCAGCCCCCGTCGATCCACAGGTAGCGGTACCCCGCCGCCCGCAGGCCGCTGCTGACCATGGCATTCGCGAGCTCGACGATCGTCTGCTCATTGATCGCGGTGCCGAACGCGTACCACGTGTCGACACCCATGTACGGGGTGCTCGCCAGGCCCTCGAACCCGCTGGCCGAAGCCGACGGCGCGAAAGCCAGCGCCAGCGCGCACACGGCAACGGACAGACACGGACGGAGACGTGCGCGTAGCACCGGCCCGGGAAGGATATGCCTTACCCACTACGCCGCCAGGCCCGCTGCGGTCAGGCCTCGCGGCCTGCGCACCGCCAGCAGCGCGCAGCCCGTGCCCGGCCACAGCACCCCCGGCCAGCGCCACACTCCGATCCGAAACCGGCACGGCTCCGTCGCCCTCCGCCACGCCTCTGCATCGGCGTAGGCTTCCGCGCCGGTGGCGGACGCATTCATAGCCCTGGTGACCGGTGCCTCGAGCGGGATCGGCGAAGCGACGGCAAGGCGGCTGGCGCGCGAGCCCGGCG
>JAFASF010000110.1 GCA_019244745.1 Solirubrobacterales bacterium
ATCGGGGTCGGGGCTGAACACCCTCCTGGCGATCTCGATCTGCACGGGGTGTAGCGACCAGGCGCCGACGCAGCCGAGGAGGAACGCGGCGCGGAATTGCGCCTCGCACCCCTCGACGTCGCGGATGTCGCCGTACGGGCCGTAGAAAGGGAGGATCCCGGCCGAGGTGCAGGCGTCGACCATGCGCGCGATCGAGTAGTGCCAGGGATCCTGCTGGGCGGTCGGGCGCGGCGCGTCGGGATCGTCGGGGTCCGGGTCGGCGATCACCCGGTAGCCGGGGTGCCCGCCGCCGACCCGCGTGGTCTTCATCCGCCGCGACGCGGCCAGGTCCGCCGGCCCGAAGCTCATCCCCTGCATCCGCGGGCTGGCGGTGGCGATCTCCTCGAGGTTGATGACCCCGAGGCCGGTCTCGAGGATCGCGTGCACGAGGATCGGGCGCTCCAAACCGGCGCGCGCCTCGAGCTGGGCGAGGAGCCGGTCGACGTAGTGGATGTCCCACGGCCCCTCGACCTTGGGGATCATGATCACCTCGAGCTTGTCGCCGATCTCGGTCACCAGCGTCGTCAAGTCGTCGAGGACCCACGGCGACTCGAGGCTGTTGACGCGGGTCCACAGCTGCGTCTCCCCGAGGGCCATCTCCTTGCCGACGCGGACCAGGCCCTCGCGCGCGGCTTCCTTGCGGTCGACCGGCACCGCGTCCTCGAGGTTGCCGAGCAAGATGTCGACGGTGGGGGCGACGTCCGGCACCTTGGCCACCATCTTCTCGTTGGAGAAGTCGAGGAAGTGGATCATCCGGCTCGGCTTGAACGGGATCTCGAGGATGGGCGTGGGGGCGCCGATCGCCAGGGGCTTTCCGAAGTCACGGGGGTTTCGCATGCTCTGAACAGTAATAGTGGTGTTCCGGGGGCGTGCATGCACGCCCCCGCCGGCCGGTGCATGCACCGGCCGGGGCGACGCCGCATGCGGCGTCGCCTTCCTGACATGCTTCTCGTCGATGACCGAAACCGTCTCTGGAGTCGAGACCGAGCAGGCCGCCCGCGAGGCGAGCGGGGCGCACCCCTACGGCCGCTACCTCGAGGAGTTCGAGGTCGGCGCGGTCTACAAGCACTGGCCGGCGAAGACCGTGACCGAGGCCGACAACCACCTGTTCTGCCTGATCACGATGAACCACCACCCGCTGCACATCAACGACGTGTACGCCCGGCGGTCTCAGCAGGGCCGCAACGTCGTCGTGGGGCCGCTGGTCTATTCGCTGGCGCTCGGAATGAGCGTCTCTGACGTGAGCGGCAAGGCGATCGCGAACCTGGCCACCGAGGAGCTCAAGCACCCGGCGCCGGTGTTCCACGGCGACACGCTGTTCTGCGAATCGGAGGTGCTCGAGGTCCGGCCCTCGCAGTCAAAGCCCGACCGCGGCACGGTCAGGGTGCACACCCGCGTGCTCAACCAGGACGGGGTGCTGGTGGCCGAGTTCAAGCGCGTGGTGCTGGTCCCCCGCAAGGATCCCGCCGGCCCGCTTCAGGGGGCGGAATCCAACGTGGAATAACGGTTTTCCCACAGCCTGAGAGCAGCTGTGCGTCATCTCCCGCCCTCCCCGGGTAGGCTTGCTGGGGCCGGTAAACCGTCAAGGAGTAGCTGAACAGAAATGGCTTCCACCGCACCCCTGTCTCACGCGACCACCAAACACTCGCGCCTGCACGAGTGGGTGGGGCAGGTAGCCGGGATCACGCAGCCCGACGAGATCTACTGGTGCGACGGATCGGACGAGGAGTACGAACGCCTGGCGCAGACGCTGATCGAGGCGGGGACGTTCCAGCGCCTGTCGGAGACGAAGCGGCCGGGCTCCTACCTCGCCCTCTCCGATCCAGCCGACGTGGCGCGGGTGGAGGACCGGACGTTCATCTGCTCCGCCAAGGAGTCCGACGCGGGCCCGACCAACAACTGGCGCGACCCGGACGAGATGCGCGAGACCTTGACCGAGCTGTTCCGCGGCTCGATGCGGGGCCGGACCATGTACGTGGTGCCGTTCTCGATGGGGCCGATCGGCTCGCCGATCTCCTACATCGGCGTGCAGCTGACCGACTCCCCCTACGTGACCGCCTCGATGCGGATCATGACCCGCATGGGCCAGGACGCGCTCGACCAGCTCGGCGAGGACGGCGACTTCGTGCCCTGCCTGCACTCGGTCGGGATGCCGCTGCTCGACGGCGCCGAAGACGTGCCCTGGCCGTGCAACGGCGAGAACAAGTACATCGTGCACTTCCCCGAATTGCGCGAGATCTGGTCGTTCGGATCGGGCTACGGCGGCAACGCGCTGCTCGGCAAGAAGTGCTTCGCGCTGCGGATCGCCTCGGTCATGGCCCGCGACGAGGGGTGGCTCGCCGAGCACATGCTGATCATGAAGCTCACCTCGCCCGAGGGGGCGGTCAAGTACGTCGCGGGCGCGTTCCCGAGCGCGTGCGGAAAGACGAACCTATCGATGATGATCCCGACCCTTCCGGGGTGGAAGGTGGAGACGATCGGCGACGACATCGCCTGGATGAAGTGGGGCAAGGACGGCCGGCTGCACGCCGCCAATCCCGAGGCCGGGTTCTTCGGCGTGGCCCCGGGAACGAGCCGGCGCACGAACCCCAACGCGCTGAAGATGCTCGCCCACGACGCCGTGTTCACGAACTGCGCGCGGACCGACGACGGCGACATCTGGTGGGAGGGCATGACCCCCGAGCCTCCCGAGCACCTGGTGGACTGGCGCGGGGAGGACTGGACCCCCGAATCCGAGGCCACGGCAGCGCACCCGAACGCCCGCTTCACGGTCGCGATCGCCCAGTGCCCGTCGGTCGCCCCCGAGTGGGACGACCCCGCCGGGGTGCCGATCGACGCGATGCTTTTCGGCGGGCGGCGCGCCACCGTCGTCCCGCTCGTCCACGAGGCCCGCGATTGGGAGCACGGCGTGTTCATGGGATCGATCATGTCCTCCGAGACGACCGCGGCCCAGGCCGGCGCCGTGGGCCAGCTGCGGTTCGATCCGATGGCGATGCTCCCGTTCTGCGGCTACCACATGGGCGACTACTTCGCCCACTGGCTGGCGACGGGGCGCCGCGAGGGCGCCAAGCTGCCGCGGATCTTCTACGTCAACTGGTTCCGCAAGGACGAGGACGGCAAGTTGATGTGGCCCGGGTTTGCGGAAAACTCGCGGGTGATGGCGTGGATCTTCCGCCGCTGCGAGGGTCGCGCGCGCGCCATCGAGACCGAGATCGGGTTGGTGCCCCCGGTGGGCGAGGGCGGGATCGACATCGACGGGCTCGACGTGACACCGGAGACGATGGCCACGCTGCTCGAGGTCGAGGTGGAGGGGTGGAAGGAGCAGCTGTCCCAGGTGCGCGACCATTACGCGAGGTTCGGCGAGAAGCTCCCGGCCGAACTGCGGGCGCAGCTCGAGGAGCTCGAGAAGCGGTTGGGGATTTAGCCCGGGCGGCTATCGTTCGCCGCGAGCATGCCTGGGCGATCGGAGCCCACCGCCTCCAACCCGAGCTCGACCGAGCGAATCCGCCGCCGCGTGCGGCTGATGGTCGAGATATCGGCGCGCCCGGGCGTCTACCGTCGCGGCCTCGAGAAGGCCGCCGCGCGTCTCACGCCCCAGGAGGCGGCGGTGCTGGGCGACCTCGAGCACCATGGGCTCAACGTTCTTCAGCTGCAGGACGTGTTGCGCGGCGCCCACGTGCTCGTCGACGATCCCTCCCTGTACGAGCGCTGGCAGTTCCCGAAGGTGAGCCACGAGCGGATCTCGAGCCATCACCACGAGATCGACAAGCACAAGTACCCCGACTACGGCATGCCCGGCCCGGTGCTGCGAGAGAAGCTGCATGGCCGTACCGCCCAAGGAACGTGGGTGCAGCTGGAGAAGACCCCGGTGGCCCCCGGCAAGCGCCCTTCCTTGCAGGACCTGGTGCATCTGGCCGATTACGTGATCTACCGGGTAACGCGCAGCAACATCGGACCCTGGGGGCGATCGCAAGACACCGAAAAGCGCCCCATGTATCTGTCTCCCGACCTGCGCGCGCGCGTGCCGCTGCCGCAGGCAGCTAGCGACGAGCTCACCCGGGTCGTGTCGGAGATCGAGGAGAGCGACGACGTGACCTCCGCCTCGCCCGATCTGGCTTCGCGCTTCCCTCCACCCGACCGGGCCGACGACCTTCGCGAGCTCACGTTCACCGGCGAGGTCCAGGGACGGGGGCTATTCGCCAGCTCAGACGTGTGGGTCACGAGGACGGCGGCCCGCACCGTCCAGGAGCTGTTGCGCCGCGACATCGAGCCGCCGGGCTGGGCAATACCGCCTCCAGAGGAGCGTCGATGAATACTCCTGCTGCTACTGACCAAGGCGACATCTCGTCGGGCCTGATCACCGCGGTTGTGAACCTCGTCGGTACCGGCCCGGTGCCCCTGGGCGCCTACACGGCCGCCGAGATCTTCTCCGTGGGGGGCCTGATGGAGTTCCTCGAGCATGAGCCGTCCCAGGAGGCGGTCAGCGAGGCCGTTCGCTCGCTGGCCGCGCGAGACCTCATCACGACCGATCCGGGCGATGAACACATCGAGGTGCGGGGCGACTTGGGGATCGCGGTCGCTTTTCAGCAACGCAGCCGCGTCGTAGCCGACGCCAGGGTGACCGGGACCGAGCCCGACACGCCCTGGCGCTTTCTGCTCATGCCGCAGCCCGAGAACGTGACCCTCGAGGTCCTGATCGACGCGCTGGGTATCCACTTCTACTCGCTTCGCACGACCGACGATGCGCTCAAGCGGCTGCTCGACCGGCTGCCCGCCGGCGACCGGGGTCCGAAGGATGCCGACCTCGACGCGGCGCTCGCGGCGAGCCCGAAGACCGCGCTGGTCACCGTGACCCGCGGGCGCGACTCGGGCGAACGAGAGAAGACCGACGTGATCCTGGCCCGTGAGGGCGAGCACCTGCACGTCTTCCTGCGCGACCCCGACAATCCCGACCGCTTCGTGGCGCAGGGGATGGATCGCGACGGCGTCCGGAGCCTCTTGGCACGCCTGGTCGGGCAGCCCGCGGCCTGATCCAGGGTCCCCGAGACTCCTGGTGAAGAGGAACCGAAGTCTCGGGTCGGGTTAGGGTCGGGGGCGCCTAAGCTCACGGTGTCATGGCGCTGCCGTTCATACCATCCGATGCCGGCCTGCTCGCGCTGCAGGCCGCGTGCGTGGCCGCGCCCCGCGCGATCCCGCGACTGCGGGTCGCGGAACGCTTGCGGGGCCCGGCCTGGGCGCTCGTCCCCATCGGTTCCATCATCGTGGTCGTGTTCGCGATCCGGTTCGTGTCGGACACCGCGACGGGGCTCACCTACCTGGCGCTGGTCGCGGTCCCGCTGCTGGCGGCGGTGGCGCTCGGCTGGGCCGCACGCGGGTCAAGACCGGTGGCGGCGCTCGGGGCCGTGCCGCTGTTCATCATCGCCTGGATCGGGCACACCTCGCTCGTGGGCGGCGCCGCCGCGTCGGTCCTGTCGGGCCTGAGTTGCGTGACGCTCGGCGTCCTTTTGGCCGCGGTCACGCCACCTCGGTGGCTGAAGCTCGGGATCGTGGCGATGGCGGCGGCGGACTCGTGGCTCGTGATCTCGGACCTCTTGCAGGCGCCGAATTCGACGCTCGTCGCCGCGGCGCCGCTCGGGCATCTACCGCAGCTTCAGTCGGAGATCTTCGGGACGGTATCGATGGGCTACGGCGATCTGTTCGTCGCCGCCCTGCTGGGGGCGGTGCTGGCGGCCAATCCGCGCCGGCAGTGGTCGGCGGCGCTGCTCACGCTGGGGATCGCGGCGCTCTTCGACCTGCTTTTCCTGGTCGTGAACGAGTTGCCGGCGACCGTGCCGGTGGCGCTCGCGCTGATCGTCGTCGAGGCCGGTAGCCGCATCCGGCTCTGGGCCTCCGCACACTCCGCTTCTGGCTTGCGGGAGACCGGTCCGCGTGCTCCGGCCGCGTCCACGGCCCGGCATCCGGCCGGATCCATTTAGGTCAGTGTTTGTCGTCGCCCGTCGAGGCGGGCGGCCGCGATTCCTCGGCGAGCGACGTGATCGCGAGCGTGCCGCGGGCCGCTTCCTCGAGGACCTCGGTGGCCTCCTCGGCCGATCGAGCGTAGAGCTCGACCAGCAGGTGGACGACGATCCGGTCGTCGTCGTGCTTGTGGAAGCGCACGTGGGTGAAGAACTCGCGCGTCCCGTGATCGCCGAACGCGGCGTAGGACAGCGCGTCCCCCGCCTCGGGACCCGAGCAGGTCTCGACGTCGTCCGCGTCGACCGTGACCGTGCAGGACGCCACCCACGGCGTGCCGGCGATCATCCGCTCCCAGCGGTCCTCGATCGGCTCAACGCGCCCGTTGTGGAAGCCGAGGTGCGGTTGGTCGTGCATGCACTCGAGGCATTGGACGACCGCCTCCTGCATCTCGTCCACCACCTCGCCGCGCTCGCCGGTCTCGGGATCGATCCTGTGGATCCCCTCGTAGTGCACCTGGACTTCGAGGTTCTGCGACCAGCACCGGTAGCACCGCAGCCAGCTGCGGACCGAAGTTGAACCCTCCATAGGTCTGATTCTACGAACCTGGGGGCGGTCCGCGGGGTCGGGCTTGGACTACCCGAACGTGAAGTCGTACGCGCTGACCCCGGGCGGCAGCTCGACGGTCAGCACGAACTGGGCATCCGTAGGTAGGGACACCAGCGAGTAGAGGCGCTGGCCCTGGACCGTGAACGTGCCGTTCTGGACGTCGGCGCCCGCCTGGTCGTCGGGGACCGGGCGGCCGTTGAGGAGGACGCGGCCGGTGCGCGGGACGTTCCCGGCGGAGGTCATGACGAGGTAAACGTGGGCGGCCTGGATGGCGCCTTCGATCGTGGCGTTGCGAGATCCCGGCGTGATCGACTGGGGGCCCGCGTCCCAGGTGCCGCCGAGCGCGAACTCGTTGAGCTGCAGGGCGCTCGGGCTGGGGGCGGAGTAGGCGTGCGTTCCCGGGCTTGGCTGCTGAGCAAAGCCTACGGCCCGTTGATAGTCCAGATACGTCTCGGGCGTGCCCAGCTGCGATGAGGGCGTGATCGCCGTTGCGGTCATGGGGGGCGGGAGGTGCGTGGCGCCGGCCTCGAACAGCAACTGGCGCACAGCCGCCTCGTCCTGCTTGTACTCGCCTTCGCCGAACTGGGTGTGGCGCACCTCTCCGTGCGCATCGATGAAGTACTCGGCGGGCCAGTACTGGTTCTGGTAGGCGTTCCACGTCCCCAGATCGTTGTCCTGGACGACTGGATAAATGATGCCGTCGGCGTGGACTGCCTGCCTGACGTTGCTCGCCTCCTGCTCGAACGCGAACTCGGGCGATTCAACGCCCACGATGTCGAGGCCGTAGCGGTGGTAGGTGGCGTAGAGGCCTTTCAGGAACGGCAGCGTGCGGATGCAGTTGATGCAGGTGTAGGTCCAGAAGTCGACCAGCACCACGTGCCCTCTCAGACCGATCATCGTCAATGGTCGACTTGCCGGTGTGTTGAACCACTCCTGGTTGTCGGTGAAGTCGGGGGCGTGGCCCAGGTCGGGGAGTTTCGGCGTCTTGACGCCGGGGATCGAGACGCCGATCGTGTCGGGGACGGGCTTCGTCGACGCCTCTTCGGTCTGGCGTTGGGCGAAGCGCGATGGGGCCCGGAGCGACGCTAACCGGTCCTGGACGGCCGTGGAGTTCTCGAGCGAGCGGGTGGGGTCGGTGAGGAACGCCGGCAGGCTAGCGTCCTGCGCCAGCGCGCTCTCGAAGCGCACGTCGAGGTTGAAGGCCATGAGGACGCCGGTTAGGAGCAGCACGGCGCCCAGGGAGCGCTCGACGATGTGACCGCGGGTGTGTTTGCGGACGAAGTCGATCAGGTGGCGACCGCCGAGGGCGTAGAGCGTGAGGACGGCGGTGAGGCCGGCGACGTAGGCGATCGCGACGGCGATCAGCCGGGCCGAGGTGTTACCCGACGCGCTCACCGAGATCACGGCAGCAAGGATGGGGCCGGCGCAGGGGGCGCACACGAACCCGAGCGCCCCGCCAACGCCGAGGCCCGACCAGAACCCGGTGCCGCGCGTGCGCGGTCCAAAGCGGGCAAGGCGCGAGAGCGGCGCCTGGACGCGCGCGGCCAGGTCGGGGATGAGCATCACCGCGCCGAAGCCGATGAGGATGATCACCGCGAGCGTGCGCGTGGCTCCGGCCGCCAGGCCAATCCCCTTGGTGATCTGGGCGAGCGCGACGATCGCGATCGTGAACGTCGTGGCCAGCCCCACGACAATGCCGATCGGGCGGCGGCGCCCGCCGGTGGCGCTCGCGGACAGCAGCGCGGGGAGCACCGGTAAGACGCAGGGCGTGATCGCGGTCCCCGCTCCCGCGATCAGCGCAAAGAGCAGCAGCAAGAGCATTTACGTTCCGGATGATGCGGCTAAAGCATTGCGAAGCTATTAAGTGGGTGACCGCATCCGGCTCTTGGCCGCGCTTCGCTCCGCTCCACGAGTCCAGGACACCGCTTCGCTCGCGCGGCAGTCCACGGCCTGGCATCCGGCCCGGCCTCCGTTAGCCGCCAATCGCGGACATCGTCCGCGGGGGCTGGATGAATCCCGGCTCGCCGACGTGGTGCTTGAGCTCCTTGCGCCAAACGGCGGTGCGGATGATCTCCTCGAGTTCGAGGTCCGCGACGCCCTCGCGCATCGGGGTGCGGAGGTCGGTCTCGTTCAGCGAGAAGAGGCAGGTGCGCAGGCGGCCGTCCGCGGTCAGGCGGATGCGGTTGCAGTCTGCGCAGAAGGGCTCGGACACCGGGTTGATCAACCCGATCTTGCCGAGGCCGTCCGCGAACCGGTACACGCGCGCGGTGGAGTGGGGCTCGCGCGGCTCTGGCTCGAGCGGGTAGACGGCGTCGATCGCGGTCCGGATCTCGGCACCGGTCAGCACCTGGTCAGGCGTCCAGGCGTGATCGGCGTCCAAGGGCATGAACTCGATGAACCGGACCTCGTAGGGAGTCCGACGCGCGAATTCCGCAAACGGGATCACCTCCTCCTCGGTGAACTCGCGGATCGCCACCGCGTTGATCTTGATCGGATGGGCCTCGGGGAAGGTGGCCAGGTGCTGCAGCCCCCGCAGAACCTGGGGGAGGGCGTCGCGGCGCGTGAGCTGGAAGAACCGGTCCTGCTGCAGAGAGTCGACCGAGACGTTGAAGCGGGTGACGCCGGCGCGCACGAGCGCCTCGGCGTCGCGCTCGAGGAGGAATCCGTTCGTGGTCACCGACAAGTCCTCCACGCCGGGTACGGCGGCGATCATGGCCGCCAGGCGCGGGAACTCCCGGCGCACCAGCGGCTCGCCACCAGTGAGGCGCACATCGTGAACTCCCATCGCCGCCAGCAGCCCAACGAGCCGCGCGATCTCCTCGAAGGTCAGGATCTCGGCGCGCTCGAGCCACGGCAGCCCCTCGGCGGGCATGCAGTACTGGCAGCGAAAATTGCAGCGATCGGTCACCGACACGCGCACGTCGCCGATCAACCGGCCGTGGCCGTCACGCAGGGGCTCTAGCTCCATACTTTTCTAAGGCTACCCTTTCGCGGCACGATGCCCGCGGCGCCGCGTGTAGTCCACATCGACGAGTTCGAGGCTGTCCAGGGGCCTGGAAGCCTCACCTGGCGGCCGGTCAGGCTGACGCTCGGCGTGCGCGCGTTCGGCTGCAACGCCTACACCGCGGCCAACGCCGGCGATGACGTGGTCGAGCCGCACACCGAAGGACCGGCGAACGACCACCAGGAGCTGTACTTCGTGGCCACGGGACGCGCCACGTTCACAATCGACGGGCGCACGTACGACGCTCCGGCCGGGACATACGTGTTCGTGCCCGATCCGGTCTCGCACCGGCGCGCGGTCGCCGCCGAGCCGGACACCACGGTGCTGAGCTTTGGCGGCTCGCCCACCTTCGAGCCCTCGGCCTGGGAGTGGGCGTTCCGCGCCGGACCTCTGATCCGCACCGATCCCCAGCGGGCCAGGGAGATCCTCGAGGAGGGCCTGGCGACGCACCCGGAGGCGGGCTCGTTGCACTACAACCTCGCCTGCCTCGAAGCGGTGTGGGGCAGCCGCGAGGCGGCCATCGCCGCCTTGCGCCTGGCAATCGAGCTGCGCCCGGAGGCGGCGGACTGGGCGCGCGGCGATGAGGACTTTGCGAGCCTGCGCGACGACGCCGAATTTCGGGGGCTCACAGGCTCGTCCTAGCTCGTCAGCGGGCGGTCGGTGCGCAGCAACCCGAAGGCGACCATGTCAAGGCGCCCGTCCTTCCCGCGCCGGTATGAACGCAGGATCGCCTCGCGCGTGAAGCCGGCTCGCTCCGCCACCCGCTGGGAGTCGGGGTTCTCGGTTGCCGCCAGCAGGTCGATCCGCTCGAGGCGGAGCGTTTTGAACCCCCAGGCGCAGATGAGTTTGAGTGCGCGCGTGGCGTGCCCTTGCCCGCGAGCCTCGCGGGCGAGCCAGTACCCGCCCTCGGCCCGCGCGTGCTCCCAGGCGAAGTGCATCAGTGCGACCGAGCCGAGCACACGGCTCGTGTCCATGGCCGCGACCACCGCGAACAGCGCCGCTGCGCCGGC
>JAFASF010000144.1 GCA_019244745.1 Solirubrobacterales bacterium
GGGGTGGTTGTAGTGCAGTCCTACGGAGGCGAGGGTCCCTACCGGGCATATCTGTTCGCGCTCCCGTGGCTGTCTTTCCTGGCCGTGTTTGCGTTCACGGCTCGACGCTGGCGACGGGGGAAGGTGCGGATGAGCCTCCTCCGCCTGCTGGTTATCACTCCGGCGCTCGGGGTCTGCCTCCTAGCGGCGTTCTTCGGACAGGAGTTGGCCAACCACGTGACGAGCGATGACGTCCGTGCGTCCCTCTGGTACGAGCAGCATGCTCCCGCCGGATCGATGCGCATCGATCTCGCCCCGAACGAGCCGGATCGACTCACTGCCCGGTACCCGTTGGTTGACCTGAGCGACCCCTCCACGCTGGTGACGCAAGCGCAGTTCACCGGACATCAGCTCGGGGCTTCGGACGTTCCTCGCCTCATCCGGTTGATCCAGCAGCAACGAGCACGGCCCGCCTACGTGGTCCTGTCGCGTCTGCAGGAGGACTATGCGCGGCTCAACGGACTGCTGCCCGCCGGGTCGCTCACGAGCTTCGTGGGAGCGCTCGAGCAATCGCCGGCATTCGGCCTCGTCTATTCCCTCCCGACGGCCTGGATCTTCCGGTACGGCGCGACGCCATCGCAACCCTCCACCCCGCAGCCTCTGGGAGGACGGCGGTGATAATTCCGGTGCTTCTGTACCACTCGGTCAGCGACGGTCCGGTCCGGCGGTCATGGGGCGCGGTCTCGAGGGCGCAGTTTGAGTCGCACGTCGAGGTGATTGCGGCGTCGAGCCGGCAGTCGCTCACGATCAGCGTGCTCGCTTCCATGCTGCGGGGTGAGCGTTCGCTTGCGCCCAGGCCGGTTGCGGTGACGTTCGACGACGGCTACAGCGACACGTACGAGGCGGTCGACGCCCTGCGGCAACACGGCCTAGGTGCGACGGTCTACGTGACCGCGGGCCAAATCGGACGCGCCCAGTGGCTCTCGCCGGCGCAGATCGCGGTTCTCGCCGAACTGCCCGGCGTGGAAGTCGGCGCGCATGGCATCCGCCACCGGCGGTTGGACGAGCTCGACGATGCCGAGCTGGAAGAGGAGGTTCACGGTGCCAAGCATTGGCTGGAGAAGTTGACCTCGCACAGCGTCGACTCCTTCTCATATCCGCACGGCGCCTACGATGGGCGGGTTCGGGATGCGGTGATCAGGGCCGGCTACCGCTCAGCGACGGCGGTCAAGAACGCAGTGTCACATCAGGACGATGATCCGTTCGCGATCGCCCGCTTCACGGTGACTGCCGCGACGTCGGCGCAACGGATCGCCGAAGTGTTACTAGGAAAGGGGGTCCCTTTGTCTTGGGCTGGAGAACGCGTTCGCACACGCGCGTATCGGATGGCGCGTCGCTCACGAGGGCGGCTGCGTGGGACGCGGAGCGAAACATGCTGATGGCCGGACGCACGGGGCGCAAGGAGTCGCGGACGCCTACGGCGGCGGTAGTCGTCTGCACCTCGAGCTGGGAGCGTGCACCGCTTGTGCGGGCGTGCGTCGCCTCGGTGCTGGGCGGTGAGCGCCAGCCCGACGAGCTCTTCGTGGTCGTCGATACCAATCCAGCGCTTGCGATGGAGCTGTCGAGCTCGTTGCCGCCCCAAGCGCGGTTGCTCCAGTGCCAGCGGGCAGGTCTGTCCGCGGCGCGGAATGTCGGCGTCGCGGCCGCCCGCTCGGATGTCGTCGCCTTCCTCGACGATGACGCGACGGCCGACCGCCGCTGGTTGTCCTCGCTGATGGAGGCATTCGCGAGCGACGAGCATCTCCTCGGGGCGGGCGGTCCAGTCCTGCCGCGATGGGCAGCGGACCGGAGGTGGATGCCGGATGAGCTGCTTTGGGTGGTCGGCTGCACGTACGGCGGACATCGGGCCGACGCGGGGCCGATCCGCAACCCGATCGGGTGCAACATGGCTTTCCGGCGTCCCGAGCTCATCGCGCTCGGGAGCTTCGAGACCAGTTTCGGAAAGCGGGGAAAGGCGCTGGCCACGTGCGACGAGACTGAGCTCGCGATGCGGCTCGAGCGTATGCACGGACCGAATCGGATCCGGTTCGTCCCCGAAGCGCCTGTGCACCATCTCGTCCCCGCGACCCGGGTCTCGTGGCGGCTGTTGATGCGCCGCTCGCTCAGCGAAGGCTTGGCCAAGGGTCGTCTGGAGCGACTTTACGCGGCATCC
>JAFASF010000227.1 GCA_019244745.1 Solirubrobacterales bacterium
GCGCGGGCCGCGTCGGCCGGCGACGCGCCAGATCGCGCCGCGAAACTGAGCTGATGAAGACGCTCTTTCCCTCCATCTCTCTTCCCGTGAGGATCAAAGACTAAAAGGCGGGGTTCAGTCAAGCGGGCGGCCCGGACGGAATTCGGAAATAGGCGGGAATGGCCTGCGCTCATCCGGGCACTTGACCGGCCACGGCTATCCTGCCGCACCAATGCACCCGCACAGGAGGACCGTTTAGCTTGCCCGAGATCGAGGCTCACATCACGGGCACCGTCTGGAAGATCGAGGTCGAGGTCGGAGACAGCGTCGAAGAGGGCGACACGGTTGTGATCCTCGAGTCGATGAAGATGGAGATGCCGGTGGAGGCCGAGGATCAGGGGGTAGTCAGCGAGATCCTGTGTGAGGAAGGTCAGTCGGTTTCCGAGGGCGATCCGCTCGTTGTCCTCGAGTAACCCCGGCGGCCGCCTGTTGCTGGACGAGCCGGCACCCGGCGTCGTGCGCCTGACGATCTCCAATCCGGGCCGGCGGGGCGCCCTCGATCACACCATCCTCGACGGCTTCGCTTCCACGATGCCGCGGCTCGAGGCCCGCTGCGTGATCATCACCGGGGAGGAGGACGCCTTCTCGGCGGGCTACGACCTCGGCGACATCGCCCGACTGGACAGGTTCGCCGAGGAGGCAGAGAAGCTCATCGCCCATCCTTTCGCGGCCGCGATCGACGCGGTCGATGCTTATCCCTACCCGACGGTCGCCGTGCTCAACGGTCACGCGATCGGCGGCGGCCTCGAGCTCGCGCTGGCCTGTGACCTGCGGATCGCGGCCTCCACGATCGCCCTTGCGATGCCGCCCGCCAAGCTCGGGCTCGTCTACTCACACACCGGGATCCGCAGGTTCATCGACGCCATAGGAGTGGCGCGAACGCGCGAGCTGTTCCTGGTCGGCCGCCGGATCGACGCTCGTACGGCACGATCCTGGGGACTGGTCAACGCGGTTGCCGAGGACGGACGCCTCGGCGATGAAGCGCTCGAGCTCGCGGTCGAGATCGCCGGCAACGCTCCCCTCGCTCAGGTCGGCAACAAGCGCGTGATCCGCGCCGTGCAGGACGCCGGCGCTCAGCTCGACCCGGACGCCGAACGCGAGCTGCTCGAGCTTCGCCGGTCCTGCTTTTCCTCCGAGGACTTCCGCGAGGGCATGCGCGCGTTCGCGGAGAAGCGCCCGCCGCGCTGGCGCGGCCGCTGACCCGCCGGCATCGCGCCCGCTTGCCGGCGCCGGCGGCCACGCGGGCCGCCGGCGCCGAGACACCCTATGGCTAGTCCTCGTAGGGAGAGAAGTCCCGCTTCCGGGCTCCGCAGACCGGGCAGAACCAGGTCTCGGGAATGTCTTCGAACCGCGTGCCCGGCGGTATTCCGCCGTCCGGGTCACCCTCTGCCGGGTCGTAGATGAACCCGCACGACTCGCACATCCACTTCACCGGCCGAAGCGTAGCGGTAGGGTCGAGGTCGTGGAGATGGAGCGACCCGGGCCCGGCGAGGAGCTCAACGTGGGTGAAGAGACCGTCCCGCGGCCCGCCGCGACCGTGATCGTGCTGCGCGGCGGCGCCGCCGCGCTCGAGGTCCTGCTCGTAAAGCGAAACCCGCAGTCACGGTTCATGGGCGGGGCATGGGTGTTCCCGGGTGGGGCGGTAAATCGCAGCGAGGGCCACGGGGACGAGGCTCTGCGAGCCGCGGCGATCCGCGAAGTGGCGGAGGAGGCGGGCATCCGGATCCCCGGTCCCCAGGACCTGATCCCGTTCTCGCGCTGGATCACGCCGGCGGAGGTGAAGATTCGCTTCGACACCTGGTTCTATCTCGCTCCGCTGCCCGAAGGGGCCGAGCCGACCGTCGACGGCCGCGAGGTGGTCGACGCCCGCTGGTACGCCCCCCGCATGGCGCTCGACGCGGCGAGGGCGGGGCAGCTGTTGCTCGTGTTTCCGACGATCAAGCACCTCGAGCAGCTCTCGGGTTTCCGCTCCGCCGAGGCTCTGATCGGGCACGCGCGGGGGCGGGATATTCGCCCCGTCCAGCCGCGCGTGATCGTCTCGGGCGAGACGGCGCGGATCGTCCTGCCCGGCGAGGCCGGCTACAACGGCTGAGGCGGACATATACTCGCCGCGTGACGGCCTCGCTCCCACCCGACGTACAGGCGGTCTTCGATCGCTTCATCACCGCCGAGCTGACGACGGTCGACCACGTGGGCCAGCCGATCACGTGGCCGGTGACCCCGTATTACGCGCCGGGGGAATCGCGCATCGACGTCACGACCGGGCTCGGCTACCCGAAGAAGGCCAACGACGCCCGGGCAAACCCGCTCGTGGCGTTGCTCTTCTCCGATCCGACGGGAAGCGGACTGGGCGAGCCGCCGATGGTGCTCGTCCAGGGCTCGGCGCAGGTTGACGACCTCGACCTGCAAGCCAACCGGGAGCGCTACGCCCGCGAGTCGGCTCAGAAGCTGCCGGAGGCCTCGGTGCTCCGGGCCCCCGACCCGATCAAACGGTTCCTCGGCTGGTACTACAACCGGATCTACATTCACGTCCGTCCCGAGCGGATCTACGTGTGGCCCGACGGCGACATCTCCGGCGAACCCGCTTTGTACGACACGCACATGGAGGAGGTTCGCTCCGGCCACTCCGAGGAGCCCCCTCGTTTCCACGCCAATCCCCACGGCGGGGTCAGCGACTGGAACCAGAGGATCCGCGAGATCGGCACCCGCTACCCGACCGCGGTGCTCTCGATCGTCTGCCCCGATGGGTTCCCGTTCGCGATCCGCGTCCCGGTGCACCTGGACGAAGCGGCGCGATGGATCCGGATCGAGGGCGCTCCCGAGGGGATCCCGTTTCAGCCCGGTCTGGCCTGCCTGACGGCTCACCAGCACGACGAGCGGTTCACGTGGTGGCGCAACTTCCAGCTCCGCGGGGACCTCGTCTCGGTCGACGGCGGCTGGGCGCTCGTGCCGCGGAAAGTGCTGAGCGGACTCGAGGCGCCGCCCTCGAGGTTGGAGATGGTGCGCGCCACGGTCGGCAAGGTCCCTCGCCTGCACCGGACGGCTAAGCGCGAGCTCGCCCGGCGGGGCGGGTGACGGCCGATCGCCGCCCGTTTGGCGACCCCGCGGCAGCGCTCTGGTTTCAGCCGCCGCCGTAGCTCACGATCAGATCGGTCAGCACGCCGACCACGAACCCGGCGGTGACCATCAGCAGCCCGAGCTCGCGGTGACCGTAGCGGCGCATCCCGTTCCAGACCTCTCCGATCACGTACAGGATCGCGCCGCCCGCGGCGGCATAGAACGCGAGCTCGAGCGGGTCGCTGGTGACCGCGTAGCCGACCAGCGACCCCACGAACGTCGGCCCCCCGCCGATCAGCCCAGCCAACCCGAGCCAACGCCACGAAGGCTTGATGTCTCCCAGCGGACCGACGATCCCGAACCCTTCCGTCGCGTTGTGCAGGGCGAAGCCGATGATCAGGACGGTCGCGAGGCTGATCGCTCCCGCGCGGGCGGAGACCCCAATCGCGAGCCCCTCGGCGAAGTTGTGCACTCCGATCGCCGCGGCGATCGTCAGGCCGGTGCGAAGCGCCCGCCGGCGGCTGGCATCGAGCTCGAGCGCCAGTGACTCGGCCTCCGAGACGGTGAGCGCTCCGGCGTCGGCCCCGCCGGCGATCGGCGGCGTGCGCGCGCCGAGCGGGCGCATCACGCGCTCGAGCATCGCGAGCCCCGCGCTGCCCGCGGCGAACCCCGCGCCGAGGAGGACGACCAGCCAGACCACGTACGCGAGCGAGTCGTGGTGATGCTTGAACGAGGTCAGCGCGGAGTCGACGATCGAGATGCCGTTCGAGAGCACGTCGACGAAGATGAACGCCAGCACGCCGACGGAGAACATCGCCAGCGCCACGCGCGAGCGTCTGGAGAGCAGCTGCAGACGGCCCACCGGCAGGCCCAGGTAGATGGTGAATCCGGCGAGGGCGCCAAGCGCTACGGTTTGTGCGAAGGACACGGGGGCTTACGAAGGGTTAGGGGACCCTAACAACTTGGGCCGGAGAGGCTACCACGTTAGGGCGGCCTAAGTCCAACCGGTGTGCTCGGACTTACGTTCGAGGCGGGTGTGCGACCACCTGCGCGGTCGCGCCCCGTGCCGGGGTCGATCAGCGACCCCGGTCCCGCCGGGCATCAGGTGTCCGAGTTGAGATCGGGAAGCCCCAACGCCTGAAGCCAATGGTTGACCGTGATGTTCAGTTGCGTGAACTCGCCCGTCCAGATCATCACGCCCATGCCGATCAGGACGATTCCTCCGGCGCCGATCACGATCGGGTAGTGCCGCTTGATCAGGGCGAACGCCGAGGTCGCCTTCCCGAACGCGAGGGCGGTGATCAGAAACGGCACGGCCAGCCCCGCGCAGTAGACCGCGAGTAGAAACGCTCCGCGAGCAGCCGAGGACGACACTCCGGTCGCGGTGATGATCGCCCCCAGCGTGGGTCCCGTGCACGGGGTCCAGGCGAGCGCAAAGGCGGCCCCCGTGAGCACCGGGGCACCGGGCCCCGCGCGCTGCATCAACGGCCCCACGTGCCATTCGCGCGCCACCCGCGGGGCGAACGGCGCGAGCACGAACACCACGCCCATCGCGATGATCAACGCCCCCGAGACCTTCAGCGCCGCCGGCCCGGTCAGCGCGCTGCGCAGGGCGGCCTGCCCGAGCAGCCCGAGCGCGATGAAGATCGCCGAGAAGCTGGCCACGAACAGAAGGCTCGGACCGATCACCCGGGACGCCCGAATCTCGCCGGGCGCGACGCCCGCGACCGCCGAGATGTATCCCGGCACGAGCGGCAGCACGCACGGCGAGAGGAACGAGATCAGCCCGGCACCGAAAGCCACCGGAATACCAATGCCCGACGTAGGATCCGCCATTCT
>JAFASF010000061.1 GCA_019244745.1 Solirubrobacterales bacterium
ACCTGCGATGCCTCGTCGTACGGCATCTCGACGCAGCCGAGGCTCTGCGGGACCCCGTAGGACCCGCGGAGGAAGCCGTGCAGGGCATCTCCGCCGTTGAAGTAGCTGACGTAGGGGACGCCCGGATCGGAGTACGTGCTCCCGTCCGGATTGGTGCCGCTCATCGTCACCGACAACGAGTGCTCGAACACGGGATACGTGCCCAGCGCGGTCGTCGCTCCGGGGATACCGGTGTTGACCAGCCCCGATACCGCCACCCGCCCGTTGTGCCATGTGCTCTGGCTCTCGGGGCTCCCCTCGCTCACGGTCACAAACGTGTAGCCAAAGGTCGAGCGGTGGCCCGCCAGGAGTGCGGCAATCATCGCGTTCCACACCGCCGGGCCCGCCACCCCGTCGGTATTCATGCCGTGGTCGTTCTCGAAGGCCATCACGGCACCCTTGGTCATCACGCCCGAGACGCCGGGCGCCCACATGTTCCGCAGCCCGGAGGGAACGCCGCCCCAGCGCCACGTGAACGCGCCCTTGGGGGGATGGATCACCGCGTCCTCAACCGCTTGCGCGGAACGCGGGACCTGACCGCCGGCGTAGTGGAAGTCGAGCGGCAGGTATCCAAGGCGCGCCAGCAGCTCCTGGAGGCCCAGCGTCGACCCCGGCGGCACGGTCCAGGTGCCCGAGCTCGACGCGCCCCCCTTCTCGCCGCCAACCAGCCTGATTCCGTTCGGCAGGCCGATACTGACGTTGGCGCCCAGGCCATAGCCATAGCCGGCGGGGTTAAAGACGATCGTGTGGTCGTTGATCGTGTGCCAGCTGCCGGCGGTGGACGGGGTGACCGGCGGGCGGGCGTTGCCCAGGGCTTGCGAGACTGGCTTAGAGAAGGTCAGGGCGATCGGCGTGCTCGCCTGGATCTTGGACCCGGGCGCCGGATTGGCCACCGCGGTGGCGGCAGCGCCGGCCGGGAACCAGCTGATCAGCGACGGACTCGATGACTCCCAGGTTCGCGAGGTGGCGGCGATGTACATCGTGCCCGCGGCGGCGGTGCGGGGGAGCGTCACGTCGGACTCTGGCGTCGCGAGCACGTGGCGGTTCACATTCGGGGTCGCGCCGTAGGCGATGGTCGCGACCGGCTGCTCGAACTGCAACCGCAGCGGGGCTCCCGAGGCGAGCGTCAGGTAATGACTCGTTAGATGCGCAGTCGGCGTCGTAAGCGAGAGGTGGATCCGCTCCGTCTTCCCGGACAGCCACGAGATCCAGCCGGGACGCTTGACCACCGCATAGATGGTGTAGCGCTGGTTTGCAGGCAGACGTTCTTGTGGCCAGACGTCGTGGCCCTTGAGCACGATCGGCACGGCGCGACTGTCGCGGGCGGAGATGACCACCACGCTCTCGATCTTGCCGCCGCCGGCCGGCAGGTCGATCGTGGCGAGCGCGCTGGCGCCCGGCTTGATGCTGGCGCTCGAGGAGCTGACGAGGAACGCCACCCCGGCCAGGCCGGCGAAGACCAGCGCAATCAGGCCGAGGACATACGGCCACCTCCGGCGACGCCGGTAATAGACGATCCGCCCACGGTGGCCCCCACCAGCTGGGCCGCGGACCGGAGGACGTGGATGTTCAACAATGGCCACGACGAAGCTCCGGCAAGATAGTACCGATCGCAATCATTCGTCAAACGCCGGGAGGCTCCTGCCGCCGGATTCCTTAAGCTTTAGTTCACAAAATCTGCTGCAAGCTCCCGCACTCGCGGTGACCGGTGGGCGGTCGCGCGCGACCTCCGCGCCTGATCCGCCCCGACGCAAGCAACACTCCCGCGGGGGGCGGGTTGGGGCCCCTAGCGCGTGACGGCCCCCTCCGAGGCGCTCGAGACGAGCCGCGCGTACTTGGCCAGCGCTACACCGGCGGTGGGTCGCTCGGGCTCCCGGTACTGCTGGGCGCGGGTTGCCATCTCCTCGTCGGAGAGCGCCACATCGAGGCGCCGGCGGTCAACGTCGAGGGTGATCTCCTCTCCGTCGCGCACAAGTCCGATCGGACCGCCGCGTATCGATTCGGGCGCGACGTGGCCAGCCATCAGACCGCGGGTGGCGCCGGAGAACCGGCCGTCGGTGATCAGCGCGACCTCCTCGCCGAGCCCCTCGCCCACGAGGGCCGCGGTGACGGCGAGCATCTCACGCATGCCCGGACCGCCGGCGGGTCCTTCGTTGCGGATCACGACCACGTCGCCCCGGTCGATCGAGCCGGCGGTGACCGCCGCCATCGCGTCCTCCTCTGACTCGAACACCCGGGCCGGGCCCACGTGCTTGCGACGCTCGTGCCCGGCCAGCTTGACGACGCAGCCGTCGGGGGCGAGGTTCCCGCGCAGGATCGCGAGGCCGCCGGTCGGCTTGATCGGATCGTCAAGCGGCCGCACCACCTTCTGCCCTTCGCTCTCCACGGCCTCGTCGGCGTGCTCGCCGACGGTCTTGCCCGTCACCGTCTGGGCGTCGGAGTGCAGCAATCCCGCGCGTTTGAGGCGCCCGAGGACCAGCGGGACGCCGCCGGCCTCGTACAGGTCGGACGCCACATACTGGCCGCCTGGCTTCAGATCGCACAGCAGCGGCGTCCGCTCGCTGATCCGATCGAAGTCGTCGATCGACAGCTCGACTCCGATCTCCTTGGCCACCGCCAGCAGGTGGAGCACCCCGTTGGTGGAGCCACCACTGCAGGCGATCGCCGCAATGGCGTTCTCGAGAGCGTTGCGCGTGATGATGTCGCTCGGCCGCTGTCCCCGCTTGAGCACGTCCATGACCAGCCGGCCGGCGTCGGCGGCCACCTCGGCCTTGCGGGGGTTGGTGGCCGGGACCATCGAGAAACCCAGAGGTGAGATCCCCAGCACCTCAAACGCCATCGCCATCGTGTTCGCGGTGAACTGGCCGCCGCACGCTCCGGCGCCGGGCGATGCCACCTCCTCGAGCTCGGTGAGCTCCCGGTCGGTGATGCGCCCGGCGGCGTGCGCGCCCACGGCCTCGAAGACCTCCTGGATCGTCACCTGCTGGCCGTGATAGCGGCCGGGCAGGATCGAGCCTCCGTAGAGCATCACGCTCGGCACGTTCAGACGGCACAGCGCCATGACGGTCCCGGGAATCGTCTTGTCGCAGCCGCTGATCGCGATCACGGCGTCGAACAGGTGGGCGTCGCACACGAGCTCGACCGAGTCCGCGATCACCTCGCGGCTCGCCAGTGATGCCCTCATCCCGGCCGTGCCCATCGTGATCCCGTCCGAGATCGCGATCGTGTTCAGCTCCATCGGTGTCCCGCCGGCCTCGCGAATCCCCTCTTTGACCTTGGCCGCGAGCGCGCGCAGGTGGAAGTTGCACGGCATCGTCTCGATCCACGTGTTGGCCACCGCAACGAGCGGCTTGCCGAGCGCGTCGTCGTCGTAGCCGATTCCCTTCAGGAAGGCGCGCGCGGGGGCGCGCTCGGGCCCCGTGGTGAGAGCGCGGCTACGGTGCTTTAGGTCAAAACCGTTCGAGGTGGTCATCGCGGGCGCGTTCCTGTAGTGGTGACCGTGATTACGGCGGGGGCCACAATAGCGAGCGCGGGCGCAGGTGAGCTCGAACGGGTGGGTAGTCCTGCCCGCTGTTAGTGCCGTCACACCGAGAGTGGTCTCTGGCGGTGCCTGGCAAGGACGCAGCGAGCGACGCGTACTTGAAAAGTACGCGAGCGAGCGAGGACGCGGCCAGGGGGCGTCAAGCTGGATGACTCTGGCGCGGCCCATTCAAGCGAGGCAGGATGCCGAGCGGGCCGCAAGCCAGAGCCCTCGAATGTGACGGTACTTGCGGCGGGTGGGACTTAGGTGGAAGCGGCGTGCGCGCCGGCGTCGCGCATCCGAGCGCGCTCCCATTGCTGGAGGCGCCAGAGATCACGCTTGACCTGACCGGGATCGAGCTGACGACCCGGAAGGTGCATGTTGGCGGTCGAGATCAGCCGGCACTCGTCGGCAGTGAGGGCCATCCACTTGGCCAGCACGTCATCGGAATCCGGTAGCCGGGCGCTGCCATACGGTCGCGTGTCGTCGGGAAACGCGACGCAGTATTCGCTGAGGAGCCTGTGCGTCTGGGCCAGGTAGGCGACGATCGGCCGGTGGGGGTAGATCAGATATGCGTACGGAGCCCCGCTGGTTCCTCCCGAGTCGTCGGGGCCGTCGGACTGCGAGCCCCAGACGCGGATGAAGCCGAGGTCGCGGTACATGGCCCACTCTTCCTCGTTCACGCAGGAGCGCAGCAGGGCGCGGGCGCGGTGCTCGGCGCGCCGCTCGCGACCGGGGTCGTAGTCCATGACCGGCGCTCTGCGCCGGCGAGCGCGATGCCGCTCCCACACGTGCTCGATCCGGGGGATGATCAGGTCAGACAGCAGTGCGAGAGC
>JAFASF010000075.1 GCA_019244745.1 Solirubrobacterales bacterium
CTGGGCGTCTCGCGGCCGACGCTGCGTGAGGCCGTGCGCGCCCTGGTGATCATGGGAATGCTCGAATCCCGTCACGGTTCGGGGACCTTCGTCGCCGGCGGCACACCGGATGCCGGCGCCGCGGTCAGCATCACGATCAACCTCCACGACCCGCTCGAGTCGCTTTTCGAGCTTCGGCTGTTGTTGGAGCCGGTGGCCACGGAGCGGGCAGCTTCGCACATAACCCACACGGAACTTGGGCACCTGCATCGGCTCTTCGGGGCCATGAAGCAGCACGTATCCGACCCCGAGGCCTTTCTGCGCACCGACGCCGACTTCCATCGGCAGATCCACGTCGCCGCGCGCTCGCCGTTCATCCTGTCGGTGCTCGACGGGATCGCGGAACTGGCGATCCGCGGGCGCAAGCTCAGCGTGCGCCAACCTGGTGTCCCCGAGCGCACCGTCGGGGAGCACCAAATCATCCTGCAGGCCCTCGAACGGCGCGACCCGTTCGAAGCGCGCGCCGCGATGACGTCGCACCTCATGCACATCCGCGGGACGCTTATTGGACAGACCACCTGATCTTTTGCGCTTCCGCAGGCTTCGCAGAAGCGGCGGCCTTTCTAGCGATCGGGCACCAGCGCCACCGCATCGACCTCGAGCCGAGCTCCCGGCACCGCCAGCCGGCTGACCTCCACGAGCGTGCTCGCCGGGCGCGCGGCGCCGAACACCTCCTGTCGGACGGGGTTGATCCGCGGGCGGTCCTCGATGTCGATCATGTACACGGTCACCTTGACGACGTCGCCGAACCCAGACCCGGTTGCAGCGAGCACACGGCCGATGTTCGAGAACACCTGGCGCGCCTGGGCCGCCACGTCGTCGCCGCCCACGAGGTTGCCTCGGGCGTTCACCGGCACGCAGCCGGAGATGAATAGGAGAGGCCCGGCCTGGACCGCGTCGGTGTAGTGGCTGATCGGCTCGGGCAGGCCTTCGATGCGGTGCTCCTTGCGGGCGCTCATGCCCGCTCCTTGCGGGCGCTCACGCCCGCTCCTTGCGGGTGCTCACGGACGCTGTCCTTGCGGGCGCTCACGCCGGCGTCCATACTGGGGCCCATGGAGCCTCAGTTCATCTCGCTCGCGAACGCGCACAGCTTCGAACTGGCCCCCGGCGCCATCGCCAAGCCATTGTTCGGCGAAGGAGCGATGCTCAATCTCGTCGAGCTCGAGCCGGACGCGGTCGTCGCCCTGCACAGCCATCCCCATGAGCAGCTGGGGATCGTCCTGCGGGGCTCGATGAAGCTGGTGGTGGCGGGCGTCGACCACGAGCTCGCTGAGATGGACGCGTTCACGCTGCCCGGTGGGATCGAGCACCAGGGCATCGCGGGGCCAGACGGCGCGGTCGTGCTCGATGTATTCCAGCCGGTGCGTGAGGATTACCGCCGCTCGGCCGGCGCCTGACGCCGCGAGCCTCGGGCGCACGCTAGCGCGCCGCCACCGCCCCGAGCGCGCGAGCCTCGAGCGCGCGCTAGCGTGCCGCCACCGCCCCAAGCGCGCGAGCCTCAAGCGCACGCTAGCGTGCCGCCACCGCCCCGAGCGCCCCCGCCACCTCGTCGCCCGTGGCCACGCGCCCGACGTTGGTAATTGCGTAGTTGAGCGCGGCGTGCTGCCACTCGTCGCCGGTGGTCGAGGTGCAGTCGGAGACCACGATCACTTCGTATCCGGCGTCCGCGCCGTGCCTGGCGGTGTGCTCGATCGACATGTTCGTCCACGCTCCGGTGATCACGAGCGTCTCCGCGCCCAGCCCCCGCAGCAGGGTGTCCAGGCGCGTGTTGTAGAACCCGTTCATCCGCATCTTTTCGACGAGATGGTCGCCGGCCTGAGGCTCAAGCCCATCGACCGGCGCCGCACCCCAGCTTCCGCGTACAAGCGAGTTTGCCTCCTTCACCCCGACGAAGAGCGGCGCGTTCTGCTTGAGGCCAACCGCACCCTGATCGACGATGTAGTGAATATGTATCACCGGCGCGCCGGCCTTGCGGAATGCGTCCGCGAGCCGCGCCGTGTTCTCGACGACGTTCTGGCTCTTGGCGTGCGCTGGCGCCCCGGAGTCGGCGAACGCTCCTCCTTCGCTTATCACGTCGTTCTGCAGGTCCTGGATGATCAACGCGCACCGCTTGGCGTCGAGGCGCACGGGCTCTTCGCTCACGGGTCCTCCTCTCGTCGTTGGATTTGCATCTCCTGATGGTTGGGCGCCGCTCTACCTGAGGGGGCGTACTGAAAAAGACCCGCATATGGAGGCATATTCAGCACACCCCGATGCCCGGCTGGTCGCTCCCGCCGCCACGCCACGCGTCCCCCCTGCGGCCGCCTAGTGATACGGCAGCCGCGCCGAGGCGACCTTCGTCGGGACGCGGTAGAGCGAAGTCGAGCTGGGCATGTACAGCGTCTTCCAGTCGGACCCTCCCCAAGCAATGTTCCCGACGTTCTCGGGAACCTCGATGACGCCGAGGTGCTCGGCCTGCCGAGAGATGACCCACACACCGCCCGGACCCGTGACCCACACGTTGCCGCGCTCGTCACACTTCATGCCGTCCGGGACCCCCTCCTCGATGACGCCGTTCCCGATTCCCTCGAAGAACAGGCGGCCGCCCGTGAGCGCCCCGTCGGGCTGCACGTCGTAGACCCTGATCAGCGCTCGCGGGGTGTCGTTGATGTACATCAGCGACTCGTCGGGCGAGAAGCAGAGGCCGTTGGGTTGGCCGAACTCGCCCTCGGCCACCACCAGCTCGGGCTCGCCGCCGCCCGGTGGGATCCGGTAGACGCCCTGGAATGACAGATCCTGCTCACGCTCCACTCCGAAGCCGGGCACCCGCCCAAACACGGGGTCGCTGAAGTAGATCGTGCCGTCCGAGCGCGTGATCACATCGTTGGGACTGTTTAGCTCCTTGCCTTGATAGTGGCTGGCGATCGTCTCGCGGGTGCCGTCGGGCTGCTCGCGGACCAGCGTCGAAGTGACGTGCTCGCACACCAGCAGGTTGCCGGCGGCGTCATAGACCATGCCGTTGCACTTGTTGCTCGGCCGCATCACCTCCTGCACCCCATCGCGCTCGCTCCAGCGACGGCGCACGTCGCCGGGCATGTCGCTGAAGAGTAGGAACGCCCCTTCCTGGTTCCAGATCGGTCCCTCCGTGAACGTGAAGCCCGTGGCCACCCGTTCGACATCGGCTCCGGGATCGATCAGCTCCGCGAGCTGCTCAGACTTGACACTCACCGTCAACGTTTCTCCTCTCTCCGTACCCTCACTGAGCTGACGCGATACTAACCGTGCCCTGTCGAGGACGTTGCGAGTTTTACGACGGCCCTCTTTGCGTAAGACGCGCAACGTCCCCGGGCCCGCGCCACGTTCCCCCCGCGCAACGTCGCCGGGCCACGCCACGTTCCCCCCCCCCCGCGCAACGGTCCCGCTCCGCGCAACGTTCCCCCAGCGCAACGTCCCGCCCCGCACCTCACGCCCCGTGCCTGCGATCGATCGCGGCCACGATGTCGGCGAGCTCCTCCAGGCTGGCGATGTTGTGCCCCGGGAGGAACCGGTCCACGTGCGGCAACGCCGCCCGCATGCCCGCCGCTAACGGCTGGTACTCGACGTTGCCCTTGACCGGGTTGACCCACACAACCGCGTAGGCGCAGCGCGCAAGCCGCGCCATCTCGCGGCCCACAAGCTCGGGGTCCTGGCGCTCCCAGCCGTCGGACACGATCACCATCACCGCGCCCCGCGAGAATGCGCGCCGACCCCATTCATCGTTGAACGCCTTCAGCGACGCGCCGATCAGGGTTCCGCTCGCCCAGTCGACGACCGCCTCCGCGGCAGCACCGAGCGCCTGCTCGGGGTCGCGAGTCCGCAGCGCGCCGGTCAACCGCGTCAACCGCGTCCCGAACACGAACACCTCCGCGCGGCCGGCGCCCACCGTGGCGTGCAGGAACAACAGCATCGCGCGGGTGTAGGCCTCCATCGAGCCGGAGATGTCGCACAGCACCACGAGGCGCCGGGGAACGGTCGTCCTGCGACGGAAGCTCCGAACGATCGGCTCGCCTCCGGTCTGCAGCGACCGGCGCGCCACGCGGCGCAGGTCGAGTTGGCTTCCGCGCGGATGGGAGCGCACCCGCCTGGACCGGCGCTGCGGCCGGGTCGTCCCGAGCTTTGTCAGCATCGTCCGCGCCCGCGCGAACTCCTCGGGCGACATCGCGGCGAAGTCGCGGTGGCGCAGGACCTCGTCAGCGCTCCAGCCGATCTCGATCGGAGCCGGACTCACAGGCGGCGCCGTGTCGCCGCGCACCGGATCCGCGCGCCGGCGCACTCCCGTTCGCGGCAGCCGGGTTGCTCGCACGCGCGCTGGCGGCAGCACCGGCGCGCGCAGGAACCAGGCCTTGAAGGCGCGATCGAAGGGGTCGATCTCCTCAAAGCGCGTGACGAGGGTCGTGCGCAACGCCCAGTAGACGTCGTCCTGGCGGGTCAGATCGAGCTCGTCGAGCGCGGTGAGCGCGTCGGCGATCCGGCCCGGACCAACTTCGAGCCCGGCTTCGCGCAGGACCCGGCCGAACGTGACGACGTGGCGAACGAGAGCGTTCTCAGCCCCCGCCCGAGAAGGACTACTCGACGAACCCTCAGGTGACAGCGCGCGCTTCTTCCAGCAGGCCGGTCAGCGTCTCGTCCCGGACCAGGGCCAGGTCTTCCTGATACTTCAGCACGGACCCGAGCGTCGACTCCACGAGCGCCGCATCGAGCTCGCGCCGGCCGAGCGCCGACAGCGCCTCGGCCCAGTCGACGGTCTCCGCCACTCCGGGCGGCTTGTTCAGGTCGAGCCGGCGCAAACCCTGCACGAACGCGACCGCCTCCGCGGCCAGGCGTTCCGGCACCCCGGGAACCCGCAGGCGGACGATCTCGATCTCCCGCTCGCACGACGGATGCCCGATCCAGTGGAACAGGCAGCGGCGCTTGAGCGCGTCATGGAGCTCGCGCGTGCGGTTCGACGTCAGAACTACGACAGGCCGTTGCTGCGCCCGGATCGTTCCGATCTCGGGAATCGTGATCTGGAAATCCGAGAGCATCTCGAGCAGGAAGGCCTCGAACTCGTCATCGGCACGATCGATCTCGTCGATCAAGAGGACGACCGGTTCAGCCGCCGAGATGGCCTCGAGCAGCGGGCGGCGGATGAGGAACTTGGGCCCGAACAGCTCATCCTCCTCGACCGGCCCCCCGTCCTCGGTCGCGCGGATGTGCAGCAGCTGGCGGGTGTAGTTCCACTCGTACACCGCGTGCGCGACGTCGAGGCCTTCGTAGCACTGGAGTCGGATCAGCCGGGCACCGAGGCTGGACGCGATCGCCTTAGCCGCCTCGGTCTTGCCGACGCCGGCCTCGCCCTCGAGCAGCAGGGGCTTGCGGACCCGCAGCGCCAGGAACAGCGCGGTGGCGAGCCCGCGGTCGGGAAGGTAGGAGGCGCGCAGGAGCGCGTCCTCGAGCTGGTCGATGCTGGTGAATCTCTCCACCTCATGGTCACTTTACGGCCTGGGCCGTCTTGCGGTCCCAGGCCGGGCGGAGTTAGAGTGTCGAGCCCTACCCACGTACCGCACAGGAGGGAGATTTGCGGGCCAGCGACACTGAGGTCTTGACACCCGGGTCGGCGGCGCAGGCCGTGGAGGCGTTTGGCGACGGCCGGGGGATAACCGTGTTCGCCGGCGGCACGATCCTCATGCCCGAGATCGCGGCCGGCCGGTATCCGCGGGGCGGCCGAACGCTGATGCTCGACCGCGCGGGTCTGGATCAACTCGATCAGCTCGGCGGCGACGGCACCGTCGCAATCGGAGCGATGGTGCCGCTGTCAAAACTGGCCGGGTCCCGCATCGAGCCACTCGCCGCAGCCGCGCGCGAGGTGGGAGATCTCGAGATTCGGGCCCAGGCGACGATCGGCGGCAACCTCTGTGCGCCGCCCGCGGCCGAGAGCCCGCGGGGCGATTTGCAGGCGGCCCTGCTCGCCATGGGCGCGCGCGTACGCAGCGCCGGCAAGGCAGGCGAGCGCACCGAGTCCGTCGAAGACTTCCTCGCCCGATCAGAAGACGAGACACGCCTCGTGCTCGCCATCGAGGTCGACAAACCACGCCGCGCCTCCTACCTATCGCTACGGCGTCCCCACGCTCACTCCTACGCCGCGATGACCGTCGCGTGCGCCCAAAACGACGGCAACGGCGGTGTCCGGGTTGCCGCCGGCGGGGTTGCACCCCGCGCAAAGCGGCTCCACGGCGTTGAGCGTGCCCTCGCCGAGGGTGCCTCCGGCGAGGACGCGGCCGCCCGCGCGCTGGACGAGGTGGACCCGCAGGACGACGCGCTGGCCTCGGCCTGGTACCGGCGTAACGTCCTCCCCACGCTGATCACCCGAGCCCTCGAGCAGCTGCAAGGAGGCTGATCCCTTGGAACTGAACGTCAACGGCGTGACGCACCCGATCTCAAGCTCGCCGCTCACCTCGCTGCTCGAGGTACTGCGCCAAGAGCTAGGGATAGTGAGCCCCAAAGTCGGCTGCCGGCAGGGCGCCTGCGGCACCTGCACCGTTCTCGTCGACGGCGAGCCGCGGCGCGCCTGTCTGGTGGCCGTCGCGACGTTGCAAGGAGCGGAGGTCACCACCCTCGAAGGCCTCGGCACCGCGCCCGACGGGCTGGCGCCGGTGCAGGAGGCCTTCCACGCTGGGTACGCGGCCCAGTGCGGATATTGCACACCCGGCATGCTGATGGCGGCGCACGCGTTGATCCAACGAGCAGGCGGACCGGTCTACCGCGAGCAGGTGATCGAGGCGCTGAGCGGGCATATCTGCCGCTGCACGGGGTACGTAAAGATCGTCGATGCGGTGATCGCAGCTTCGCGCGGCCAGGTGGATTCCGCCGAGTTCGATCAATTGCTGCGTCCAGAGCCATCGGAGCCCGAGATCGAGGTAAAGGGGTCACCAGCATGAAGGCAGTCGGAGCCAGACTTCCGCGTTACGACGGGATCGGCCACGTGACCGGCCGCACCGTGTTCGTCGACGACGTGCGTGTTCCGGGGACGCTCGTCGCCAAGGCGCTGCGCTCACCGCACCACCACGCGGGGATCACCCGACTCGACACGGGGAAAGCGGAACGCCTGCCCGGTGTCCGTGCGATCGTCACCCGCGCGGACGTGCCGCTCAACGTGTACGGGCACCTAGAGGCCCTGGGGATCCCCGCCGACGAGCCGCTGCTGGCCGACGAAGACGTCCGCTATTGGGGCCAGCCGATCGCGGTGGTCGCGGCCGAGGACGAGGACACCGCGCTCGAGGCGGTCGACGCGATCGAGATCGAGTTCGAAATGCGCCCTCCGGTCCTCGACATGCGCACGGCGCTCGATCCCGACGCTCCCACCTTCCACCAATGGGGCGCGGTGTATCCACACTTCGGTCCCCACAACCATCGCCGGGTACGCAAGGGAGACGTCGACTGGGCGTTCGACAAGGCCGA
>JAFASF010000050.1 GCA_019244745.1 Solirubrobacterales bacterium
GCCCCGGCAGCCCCGGCAGCCCCGGCAACCCCGGCAGCCGCAAGACGATCGAACCCCGACCGCCGCCGAGAGCACCCGGATCCAGCTCTGCGGCCGGCTGTCGGTCGAAATCAAGGGAGAACAGCGGGCGGATCTCCTGCGCGGCAAGCAGGTCCCGCTGCTACTCGCGTACCTGCTGCTCAACCGCACGCGCTATGTCGGTCGCGAGGAACTGATCGGCGCCCTGTGGCCGAACCAGGCCCCGCGCTCCCAGGATGCGGCGCTCCGAACGCTCCTCTCGCGCCTCAGATCGGCCTTGGGCCCGCAATCGCTGACCGGCAAGAACGAACTTCTGCTCACGCTCCCCGAGCCGGTCTGGATCGACATGGAGGCGGCCGCGGTCGAGGTGCAGCGCGCCGAGGACACGCTCGACGGCGGCGACGCGCGCGGCGCGTGGGCGCTCGCGCAGGTGCCGCTGAACATCGCCAGCCGCGGCTTGCTCCCCGGCGCCCAGGCCGCCTGGCTCGAATCGCGACGCCGTGAGCTCGAGGACATCCGCCGGCGCGCGCTCGAGGTGATCGGCCGCGCCGGCCTGAGCCTCGGCGGCAGCCAGCTCGCCTCGGTCGAGCGGGCAGCACGCAACCTCATCGACGCCGAGCCGTACCGGGAGTCGGGCTACGTGCTGCTGATGCAGTCCCTCGACGCGCAGGGGAACGTGGCGGAGGGCCTGCGGGTGTTCGACCAGCTGCGGACTCTCCTCCGCAACGAGCTCGGCACCAACCCGTCACCCGAGACCATGGCGGTCCACGAGCGGCTGCTCCGCGCGCCCGCGGGCCGCGCCGGGGCCACCTCGGCCCCAGCCGAAGCCGGCGCCGAGGCCGGGGACGGCGTCCCAACCGCTGAACTGCAGCTCCCGTCCGAGCTCCGCGACCGCGCCGAGGCCCCGCTCGTCGGGCGGGGCCGCGAGCTCACGGAGCTCGAAGCACTGTGGGCGGCGGCGACTGGCGAGGTAAACCCCATCACCGGCGGTCGCATCGCGCTGATCGTCGGCGACGCCGGCATCGGCAAGACGCGCCTGGCCGCCGAGCTCGCTTGCCGGGCGCACGCGCAACACGCGTACGTCCTCCCGGGACGCTCATCCGAGGACACGTTGGTCCCCTACCAGCCGTTCCTCGAGGCGTTGCGCCACTACCTGCTGAACGTTCCGCTCACCCAGCTGCGCGCCACGGCCCGCGAGTACGGCGGAGAGCTCGCCCGTCTGGTCCCGGAACTGAGGCGCCGCGCGCCCGATCTGCCCGCTCCGCCCGAGGGCGAGCCGGAGACCGAGCGCTACCGCCTGTTCGAGGCGGTCGTCGCGCTGCTGAGCGCGATCTCCGAGCACACCCCGGTGCTGATCGTGCTCGACGACCTCCAGTGGGCCGACCGCCCGACGCTGCTGCTCCTTCGCCACCTGGCCCGGGCGCGTGATCCGGTTCACCTGCTGATCCTGGGCACGTACCGCATGGCGGAGCCTGGCGCGGGGGCCTTCGCCGACGCGCTCGCGGACCTGCACCACGAGCGCCTGGTCACCGAGGTTCACGTGAGCGGGCTGTCCGAGCGCGAGACGGCGGAGCTCGTGACGATCCGGACCGGGCAAAGCCCGTCACGGGCTTTCGCCCGCGCGCTGCACGCCGAGACGGAGGGGAACCCGTTCTTCATCGAGGAGATCGTCCGCCACCTCGCGGAGGCCGGCGTCCGCGCCGGTGACGCCGGCGCCGCCGAGCTCCAGCGTTTCGGGCTGCCCGAGGGCGTCAAGCAGGTCATCGCGCGGCGCATCGCGCGCCTGAGCAAGCAGACGACCGAGTGGCTCCGAGTGGCCGCCGTGATTGGGCGCGACTTCGACGCCTCGCTGCTCGAGCGGGTGGTCTCGCTCGACGAGGACGAGTTTCTCGATGCTCTCGACGCGGCCCTGGCGGCCGGCGTGGTCGTCGAGGAGTCCGGCGAGCTCGGCCGCTACCGCTTCTCGCACACCCTCATTCGGGAGACGCTATACGAGGGGATGTCCGCGCCCCGGCGCGCGAGGACCCACAAGCGGGTCGGCGAGGCGCTCGAGGCCGCTCGCCGCGAGAGCCTTCCGTCGCTGGCACTCCACTTCACCCGAGCGGCCGGACCGCAGGACACCGAGAAGGCGATCACGTACGCGCACCGAGCCGGCGAGCAAGCGACCGCGATGCTCGCCCACGAGGAGGCTGCCGAGCACTATTCCCGCGCCCTGGCGGTCCTCGACCGGTTCGAGCCGGGGGCGCGCGAGCGCCGGCGCGACCTGTTGCTGCTGCTCGGCGAGTCCCGGGTCAGGGCCGGCGAGACCGCGATGGCCGGCAGCGCGTTCAAGGAGGCCGCGGCGCTCGCCGAAGAGCTCGGCGACAGCGCTGGGCTCGCCCGTGCGGCGATCGGCGCCTCTCGGCGCTACATCCAACAGCCCGGGGTCGTGGAGGCCGAGCTGATCGCGATGCTCAAGCGAGCACTCGGCGCCACCGCCGGCGAGTCGACGCTCGTGCGCGTCCGCCTGCTCGCCCGCCTGGTCGGGGCGCTCTACTACTCGCCCGAGAGCGACCGGATGCTGGAACTCGCGGACGAGGCGATGCAGATCGCTGACGAGCTGGGCGATCCGGAGGCCGGCGCGTATGCGTGCGCCGCGCGCCGCCGCGCGATCTGGGATCCAGCGTGCCTTCAGCAGCGCATCGCGACCTCCACGGAGATGCTCACGCTGGCCCGCAGCGCCAACAACCTCGAGCTCGAGCTGCAGGCGCATGCCTGGTTGATCGTCGACCTGCTCGAGTCCGGGGACCGGGGCGCGGTCGACGCCCAGGTGGAAGCCTTTACGGCCGGAGCGGAGCGGCTGCGCCAGCCCGCGTATCTGTGGAACGGGATCGTGTGGCGCGCTATGCTGGCGTTCCTCGCCGGCCACCTCGACCAGGCCGAGGAGCACGCCACCGATGCCTTGGCCCTAGGAGCGCCATCAGAGGCCCTGACCGCGCGCCAGTACTACGCCGGCCAGATCATGGCGATCCGGCGCGAGCAGGGGCGCCTGGGCGAGCTCGAGCCGGCCGCACGGCATCTCGTCGAGGCCGTCCCCGGCCGCCTCACCTGGCGAGGGGCGCTGGCCAACCTGCTGTGTGAGGCCGGTCGGATGCCTGAAGCCAGAGCCGAATTCGAGTCGCTCGCCGCGGAGGACTTCACCGCCATCCGCAGAGACGGCGACTGGATGATGGCGATCACGCTGCTGAGCGAAATCTGCGTGAGCCTGGCAGATGCCGAGCGGTCCGCGGTGCTCTACGACCTGCTGCTCCCCTACCGACAGGCGAACGTGATCATCGGGCTCGCCGCGGTCTGCCTGGGCTCGGCGGAGGGATTCTTGGGGAAGCTCGCGGCCACCGCCGGGCGCGGAGCCGAGGCCACCGAGCACTTCGAGCGGGCGTTGGCGGCCAACGCGTCGTTGGGCGCGCCGGTCGCGCTCGCCCACGCCCAACTGGACTACGCCCGCTGCCTCGGCCCCGGAAGCAGGGCCACAGAGCTGATTGAAGGCGCGGCGCGCATCGCGTTCGAGCTCGGTCTGCCAAAGGTGACGCGCGAGGCGCGAGAGCTGCGCAAATCCTAAGTCCCGCCGGCCTACCGGACTAGGTTCCCGAAAGGGGTTGCGCCGGGCGCTACCCTCCCCGGACTTATGGGCAAGACTCTGGTCATAGCGGAAAAGCCGTCGGTTGGGCGCGACCTGGTGCGCGTTCTTCCCGGCACCTTCAACAAGGGGGAGGGCTACCTCGAAGGCCCCGATCATGTCGTCACATGGGCGGTCGGCCACCTGGTGCAGCTCGCCGATCCCGACGAGTACGACGACCGCTTCAAGAAGTGGCGGATGGCGGATCTGCCGATCGTGCCGGAGCGCTTCCGGCTGGTCGTCAGAGACGAGCGCTCCAAGAAGCAGATGAACGTGGTCAAGCGGCTGCTCGCCCGCGACGACGTCGAGAAGGTGGTCAACGCCTGCGACGCCGGGCGCGAGGGCGAGCTGATCTTCGCCTACATCTACGAGAAGTCCGGCTCGAAGAAGCCGGTCCAGCGCCTGTGGCTGAACTCCATGACGACCGGGGCGATCCGGGAGGCGTTCGGCTCGCTGCGGCCGGGCGCCGAGCTCGCCCCGCTCGAGGCGGCGGCCCGCTCCCGCTCGGAGGCCGACTGGATCGTGGGGATGAACGCCACTCGCGCGGCCACCATCCGCCTCAGATCCTCGTTCGACGGCGCCGTCTCGCTGGGCCG
The DNA here is from genome assembly GCA_019244745.1 of Solirubrobacterales bacterium. GTDB lineage: Bacteria > Actinomycetota > Thermoleophilia > Solirubrobacterales > Solirubrobacteraceae > Palsa-465. The sequence goes on from JAFASF010000050.1 coordinate 4,270, forward strand.
GGTCCAGACCCCCACGCTCGCGATCCTCGCCCGACGCGAGGAGGAGATCCGGGCGTTCAAGCCCGAGCCGTACTGGGTCGTTGACGCGACCTTCGATCCGGTCGCCGAGCCCTCGGGGCGCACGTACGACGGCCGCTTCCACGCCGGCGCCAACCCCCGGATCACGACCGCGCAGGAGGCGAGCACGATCGTCGCCGCCTGCGAGGGCCGGATCGGCGAGATCACCAGGCTCGAGAAGTCGGAGCGCAAGGAGCGTCCACCGCTTCTATATGACCTCACCCGCCTGCAGAGCGATGCAAGCTCCCGCTACGGCTTCACCTTGCGCCGCACGCTCGCCGCCGCGCAGCGCCTCTACGAGGAGCACAAGGCGATCACGTATCCGCGCACGAACTCGCGCTACCTGACCAGCGACATGGTCGGCGAAATCAAGCCGATCGCCCGGCTCGTGGGCCGGGAGCGAGCGTACGCAGAAGCCTCGAAGTACGTGCTCGGGCTCGACGTCCTGCCGCTCGGCCGCGTGGTCAACAACGATCGGGTTACGGACCACCACGCGATCATTCCGACGCGCGCCGACCGCCACCCGATCGAGAAGATGAACGAGGACGACCGCCGGATCTACGACCTCGTGGTCCGCCGGTTCCTGGCGATCTTCCACCCGGATGCCGTGATCGAGAACACTCGCGTGGAGACGACCGTGGCCGATCGGGTGTTCCGCACCCGCGGGAAGCGGATTCTCGTGCCGGGCTGGCGCGGCGTGTACGGCGAGACCGCCGACGTCGAGGAGCGCGCCGACGACGACGAGGGGCGCGAGCAGCGGCTCCCGCCGCTCGAGCAGGGCGAGGCCGCCGCGGTCGAGGAGATCGCCTCGGAGGAGAAGGAGACCAAGCCGCCGCGTCGCTACACCGACGGTTCGCTGGTGACCGTGATGGAGACGGCCGGCAAGCTCGTCGACGACGACGAGCTGCGCGAGGCCATGAAGGACTCGGGCATCGGAACCCCGGCCACCCGTTCGGCGATCATCGAGCGCCTGATCCAGGTCGGGTACGTGGAGCGTGACGGGCGCGCTCTCGTGGTCACCGAGAAGGGGCTGAACGTGGTCAAGCTGCTCGGCGAGCACGCGCTCACCTCGCCCGGCCTCACCGGCGAGTGGGAGCACCGGCTGGCGAAGATCGAGACCGGCGCGGACTCCCGCGAAGCGTTCATGGGCGACATCGTCAAGTTCACCGAGGACACGGTCGGAGAGCTCGACCGGAACTTGAAGGACGTCCGCATCCCCCGCGCCAACCTCGGGCCGTGCCCGATCTGCGGCCGTGACATCGTCGAGAACCGCAAGGGCTACTCGTGCTGGTCGCGCGAGGACCCCGGGTGCGGGTTCGTGATCTGGAAGGGGAAGGCGGGGAAGCAGCTGCCCGTGTCGGTGGCGCGCGAGCTGATCAGGACGGGCCGCACCGAGAAGCCCGTGACCGGCTTCAAGGGGCGCTCGGGCAAGAGCTTCCGCGCCCGCCTCGCGCTCCAGCAGGCCGAGGACGGCAAGTGGCGGGTCGAGTTCGACGAGCCGTGGGCTAAGGAGGGCGCCAAGCCGCCCGAGGCCGAGGAGACCCCGGAGGACCCTGAGGCGGAGCAGAGGTCCGCGGCGTAATTCTTATTAGGCAGCCCGACGCGGGCCGGCCGGTCGCGCGCAGCGGGCGTTGTCCTGCCCGGGCGGCACCATAGGGGGAGATGCCGCTGTCACTCGTCCTCGGCCCGGCCAACTCCGCCAAGGCGGGGGAGGTGCTAGGCGCCTTCACGGCCGCGGCGCGGCGCGGAGCGATCCTCGTCGTGCCCACCGCCGCGGACGCCCAGCACTACACGCGCGAGCTGGCCGCGGACGGGGTGGTGCTGGGATCGATCGTGACGTTCGCCGGCCTGGCGGCGGAGATCGCGCGCCGCGCGGGATACGGAGGGTCGAGGCTCTCGAGTCTTCAGCGCCGGCGCGTCCTGCGGCGCGTGGTACGGGGCACCCGGCTCGAGGTGCTCGGGCGCGCGGCACGCTCAGCGGGGTTCGTGGCCGCCGCCGGCGAGCTGGTCTCGGAGGTCGAGCGGACGCTGGTCACCCCGCAGCGCTTCGCGTCCGCGCTGCGAACCTGGGCGGCGGAGGACGCGCGGCGCGAGCGCTACGCGCGCGACGTCGCCTCGATCTATTCGGCCTACGCGCGGGAGCTCGCATCGCTGGGCCGGGTGGACGGGGAGCTCTTCGCCTGGCGCGCCCTCGACGCGCTGCGCGAGGCGCCGGCGCGGTGGGGCTCGGACCCGGTGTTCTTCTACGGTTTCGACGACCTGCACCCGCTCGAGCGCGACGCCGTCGAGACGCTCTCGCGGATCGTCGGCGTGCCGGTGACCGTGTCGCTGACCTAC
>JAFASF010000082.1 GCA_019244745.1 Solirubrobacterales bacterium
GGGCGCCGACATGACCAGATCGGGACAGCGCAGGTGCAGTTGCGGATCCGCGCACGGCCCGAGGACCGCCGGCCCGGTCGCCGGCACGCCCGTCTGCGACCCCGCAGCCCCGCTCGCGCCGCGGGCCAGTAGCGCGCCCGGCCCCGAGAGGGCGCAACCAGCAAGGCAGGCGACGGCTGCCGATATCAGCCTGCCGCGCCGCCCCCCGCCGAACGGGCCCTGTCCGAGCACGGCGTAAGCATGCCGAATCGACCGGGCAGACGAGAAGGGGCGGGGCCGGAACCCCGGTCGGTTTCTTACGCAATTGTGAGGCTTCCCTGCGGTGGCCCTTCACCCATCGGCGCATCATTGACGTATCTAGGAAAGGACCCAAATGACCACGATCTTCGTCCTCAACGCGATTTCTGCCCTTCTCGCCGCGGCCGGCATCGGCGGCTGGTTCGCCCGTAAGCGCCGGCGCGCTCAGCGCGTCCTCGTGCGGCCGCTGTACCTGACCACGAGGAATTCGCCGCGGCCGCCGCTCCGCTGAGCTTCCCTCAGCAACCCCCGAGCGTCGCGGTGACTGGCGCTTGGGGGCCGATCGGGCGCGCTCTGGGGCACCGCTCCCCGGGCACATCCGCAAGCTGAAAGCATCTGACCGCGAAGCCGGACTCCGACACGGACGGCGGGCGCACCGGTACGGTTGAATTCGGTCGGAACACGGCAGAGGGGAGGCACGTGAAGCGATCCACCGAGCACGTTCTAACGACGCACACCGGCAGCCTGCCCCGTCCCCCGGCCTTGTTGGAGGCGCTGCAGCGGCGCGATCGCGGTGAGTCGAACGGCTCGGAACTGCAGGAGCACGTGCGTGAGGCGGTCGATGACCTCGTGCAGCGCCAGGCGCAGGCCGGAGTGACCGTGGTCAATGACGGCGAAGCGAGCAAGATCGGTTACGCCACCTATGTCAAGGAGCGCCTCGAGGGTTTTGGCGGGGTTGGCCGCTTGGATGCCGTCCCGGCCGACTTGGCCGAGTTCCCCGACTACATGCAGCGCGTGGTGGGCGGTATCGACTTTGACATGCCGGCATGTATCGGCCCCGTGGCCTACCGAGATCTCGACGCGGTGCGCGCCGATATCGCGAACCTGAAGAACGCGGTCGGGACCGTCGAGATCGAGGAAGCGTTCATGACCGCGGCTTCGCCTGGCGTGATCTCCGTGTTCTTGCAAAACCAGCACTACCCGAGCCACGAGGAGTACATCTGGGCGCTCGCGGAGGCGATGAAAACCGAGTACGACGAGATCCACCGTGCCGGTCTCCTGCTGCAGCTCGACTGTCCCGACCTGGCGATGACGCGCCACATGCACGCGGAGGAGAGCCTGGACGAGTTCCGCCGTCGAGCCAAGCTCCACGTAGAGGCGCTGGGCCGCGCCACACGCGACATTCCCGGCGACGCCATGCGGCTGCATCTGTGTTGGGGCAACTACGAAGGGCCGCACAACCACGACGTTCCCTTGCGCGACATCATCGACATCGTCTTCGAGGCGAGGCCGGCGGCGATCTCGTTCGAGGCCGCCAACCCCCGGCACGAGCACGAGTGGACGCTCTTCGAAGAAGTCAAGCTGCCCGAAGGGAAGGTCCTCATCCCGGGGGTGCTCGACTCCACCACGAACTACATCGAGCATCCCGAGCTCGTCGCACAGCGACTGGTCCGCTACGCCAAGCTCGTGGGGCGCGAGAACGTGATCGCGGGCAGCGACTGCGGCTTTGCCACGTTCGCCAGCTACCTGACGATCGACCCCGCGATCACGTGGGCCAAGCTGCGCGCGATGGCCGATGGCGCCGAGCTCGCTTCGCGACGGCTGAGGTGAGGCGGCTACTTGCCCTCCCGGCGTTGGCCGCCGTGGCTGCGGCCGCGCTGGCGTTCCCCGGCGGCGCGGTGGCGGGATGTCCCAGCCGGTACGCGGCGGTCCAGCGCGGCCTCGAGCGTCTCGTGGCGGCCCGCGGCGGCCCGGTGGGCGCGATCGCGACCCTGTACCGCGACGGTCGCACAATCGTCCTATCGGCGGGTCGCGCCAGCGCCGCCCGCCCCGGCGCGCCGGGCTTGCACGATCACATGCGGATCGCCAGCGTGGCCAAGGCGTTCAACGGCGCGGTCGCGCTGCACCTGGTGCAGGAGGGCCTCCTCGGTCTGGACGACACGATCGGGCGGCTGCTCCCGGGGATGCCGGCGGCGTGGTCCGCGGTCGCGGTGCGCCAGATGCTCGACCACACAAGCGGCCTGCCGGACTACACGAAGTCCGAAGGGGCCCGGAAGCACCTCACGACGAATCCGCGCGGCTACGTCTCACCGACGCAGCTCATCGACTGGGTGCGCACGGATGGCACAGTGTTCACGCCCGGTTCGCGCTACGAGTACTCGAACACCGACAACATCGTCATCGGCCTGATCGCCGAGCACCTCACCGGCGAGTCCTATGCGCAGCTGCTCTCCACGATCGTGTCGCGGCCCGCCGGGCTCACGCAGACCACGTTTCCGACCGTGAGGCTCTCGCTGCCCAAGCCGTTCATCCACGGCTACGAGGTCTCGCCCGGCAAGCCGCCGGAGGACATCACCAGTGTCTTCAGCCCAAGCGGAGCCTGGGCGTCAGGAGGGATCGTTTCGACCCCGGCCGACGCGGGCGCGTTCGTCCGAGCTTACCTGGGCCGCCGGTTCTTCGGTAAGGCGGTACAGCGCCAGCAGCTGCGGTTCGTGCGCGGCTCTTCGGACCCGCCGGGGCCCGGCACGAACTCCGCGGGTCTGGCGATCTTCCGGTACCAGACGCGCTGCGGCAGCGTCTACGGTCACACCGGAGGCTTGCCTGGCTACTCGCAATGGGTGGCGGCGACGGCTGACGGCCGGCGCTCGGTCACGATGACGCTGAACATCTCGCCGCCGACAGGTCCCCTCCTCCAGCAGCTACGTTCGGTCCAGACATCCGCCGTCTGCGCGCTGCTGGGGAGGTGACGCCTGGGAGGTTCTCCGCTCCCTTGACGGCGTAGTCGCGACGAGGACGTTGGGCTCGTCAACGACCTCGCCGCAGTGCCAGCCGCTCGGGCTCGTGGTCGATGACCACCACCTGATCGCGAGCGCAGATCCGACCTCACCGGCTAGGGCTCGGTGGCGGCGAACTCGGGGCTGCTCCACGGCCGGTTCGGCTCGCCCTCGAACCAGTACTCGCCCGCCCGCAGGCGCTCGAGCAGCTGCCGCGCCCAGGCCGCCTCGCCGTCCAGCCGCGCCTGCATGAGCCGGTAGTGCTCGACCACGCTGTCGGGCATGTGAGAAGCTCGGCCGATGTCCTCGATCGCGAAATCCGTGGCGCGCGCCGAGGCCGAGATCTGCTCGATGCGATGTTCGAGCGCGGCTAGAACCTCGTCGCGAGTCAGCGCCCAGGCGAAGCTCCATCCAGCCATCAGATTCGCCGGTTCATGCGGCGACACGTTCCACAGCGCTGCCCGCAGCAGCGCCAGGAACTCCGTGCTGCCGTCGTCGGTCAGCCGATAGCTGGTGCGCGCGGGGCGGCCGCCCCGGGTCTCGGTTCCAACCTCCTCGATATGGCCCTCCCGCGCCAGGGTTCGCAGCCCGTTGTAGACCGAGCCCGGGTTCAGGTGCGCCCAGGCGTCAGCGTGCCAGCTGAGGAGTTCGCGGCGGACGAAATAGCCGTGAACGGGTTGGAAGATCCGCACCGTTCCGAGTAGCAGCAGCCGCGTCGCCGACATAGCCCGGTATATCTTACTTGACAACAGTGATTATTCATGTTTGACTATATGGCCATGCTCAACCTTGACTATATGGTTCAGGCGCGCGGACTGGCGAAGCGCTTCTCCTCTCGAGGCGGGGCGGTGGACGCGGTCCGAAGCGTCGATATCGATGTCAGCAGCGGCGAGATCGTCGGGTTCTTGGGCCCGAACGGTGCCGGCAAGACGACCACGCTGCGGATCCTCACCACGCTCCTTGCTCCGAGCGCGGGAGACGCTACGGTGGCCGGGCACGATCTTCGCCGGGAGCCGGTGGCGGTCCGGCGGCGGATCGGCTATGTCCCCCAGCGCGGCAGCACAACGCCACAGGCGCTCGTCGGGGAGGAACTCGTCGATCACGGGCGGCTGCACGGACTCTCACGCACCACAGCCGAAGACCGGGGTCGATCGCTGATCTCACAGCTGGACCTGGACGGGACCTGGGAGCGGCCGACCGGGACTCTCTCGGGTGGTCAACGGCGCCGCCTCGACATCGCGCTCGGGCTGATCAATGAGCCTCCGCTGCTCTTCATGGATGAGCCCACCACGGGACTCGACCCGCAATCCCGGGCGAATCTCTGGCAGCACATCCGCGAGCTGCGGGACACGCGCGGGGTGACCGTGTTCCTCACCACCCATTACCTGGAGGAAGCGGACGCTCTGTGCGACCGCATCCTGGTGATCGATCACGGGGTGATAATCGCGCGCGGGACGCCGGCCGAGCTCAAGCGGGGCGTGTCCGGTGACCGGGTAGCGCTCCAGCTCGATGATCCGGACCGGGTGGGGAGCGCGCGGGCCGCGCTCGGGCGCGTTCCCGACATCACCGTGCTCCGCGCCGAGGGCGACCTGCTCGACCTCAGCGTGCCCGACGCCGGCACGGTCCTGCCACAGGTGCTGTCGACCCTCCAGGACGCTGGAGTGACGTTGGCCGGGATCGAAGTCCGCCGGCCAACACTCGACGACGTCTTCCTGTCACTGACCGGTCGCGAGCTTCGCGACCAGCCGATCGCCGCCTGAGGAGGATCATGATGCGTTTCCTAAACGAGACCTGGCTCGTGTTCGTACGGGCGATGCGTCTGTCGCTGCGCAACAAGGTGTGGCTGATCATCGGATTGATGCAGCCGCTGCTGTACCTCGCCCTGTTCGGACCGCTGCTCAAGCGAGTCGACGGGCTCCCGGGCTTCCCGCGAGGTAGCTCCTGGCAAGTGTTCACCCCCGGCTTGCTGGTGCAGCTCGGGATTTTCGGAGCGCTGTTCGTGGGCTTCGGCCTGATCGCCGAAGTCAGGGACGGAGTGATCGAGCGCATGCGGGTGACTCCGGCGTCGCGCCTGGCTCTGCTCGCGGGACGCGTCCTCCGCGACGCCGTCGTGCTGGTCGTGCAGTCACTTGTGCTGATCAGCGCGGCGTACGCGTTCGGTCTCCGCGCTCCGATCGGCGGCGTGATGCTCGCGGTGCTCCTCGTGGCGGCCATCGGCTCGGCATTCGCCGCTGCCTCCTATGCGGTCGCTCTGCTGACCGGAACCGAGGACGCGATGGCCTCGATCACCAACAGCCTCGCGGTGCCGCTGCTGCTGCTCTCGGGCATCCTCCTCCCGATGACGCTCGCCCCCGGGTGGCTACGAACGGTGTCGAACATCAACCCGGTCAAACACATCGTCGACGCGTTGCGGGCCCTGTTCCACGGACACGTCTTGAACGGCACCGTCGGCATCGGTGTGCTCGTCGGGACGGCGCTGATCGTCGTCGGGATGTTCTTCGGGACGCGTACCTTCCAGCGCGACTCAGCGTGAGCGCTCGCGCGCCGAGGCGCGCAGGGCGGCGGGCATGACCAGCTGCGGACGCTCCTGGCTCCGGGCCCGCGGCGATCCTGACCTCATCTGCTCTCCCGCCAGGCGCGTTCGAAGGGCAGGCGCCACGCGTTGGGCGCGATGAGCTGATGGATCGCATTCGGCCCCCACGAGCCGGGCGCGTACGGCTTGACCGGCGGCGGATCCTCCAAGAGCGGAATTGACCGTTCCCAGAGGCTCTCGATGCCCTCGGCGGTGGTGAACAGCGTGTGGTCACCGCGGAAGCTGTCGAGGATCAGGCGTTCGTACGCCTCGAGTACGTCGGTGACCTCCTCGGTTTCGCTGGTCGCGAACTGCATGCTGAGCTTGTCCATCCTCATCCCCGGCCCCGGCCGCTTGCCATAGAACGACAGCGAGAGGCGCGCGGCGTCGGCGAGATCGAACGTGAGGTGGTCGGGACCCTTGGTTCCGATGCCGGAGTTGGTGGGGAACATGCTCTTGGGTGCCTCGCGGAACGCGATCGACACGATTCGCTGTCCCTCGGCCATCCGCTTGCCGGTGCGCAGGTAGAACGGGACCCCCGCCCAGCGCCAGTTGTCGATCTGGCACCTCAGCGCGATGAACGTCTCGGTATCGGAATGAGGCGAGACGCCATGCTCGCGCAGGTAGCCGTCGAATTGGCCGCGGACCACGTGCCTGGGAAGGATCGGCAGAAGCGACCGGAAGACCTTGTTTTTCTCTTCGCTGATCGCCTGGGGCTCCAGCGCTGTCGGAGGTTCGATAGCGATGAACGCGAGCACCTGTAGGAGGTGCGTGACGACCATGTCTCGGAACGCCCCGGTGGACTCATAGAACTCGACCCGGTCCTCGAGCCCCAGGGTCTCCGGCACGTCGATCTGGACGTGATCGATGAAATTGCGATTCCAGATCGGCTCGAACAAGCCATTGGCGAACCGAAACGCGAGGATGTTCAGCGCCGGCTCCTTGCCGAGGAAGTGGTCGATCCTGAAGATCTGGCTTTCCTTGAACGTCTCGTGCACGGTCGCGTTCAGACTGACCGCGCTCTCCAGGTCGTGCCCGAATGGCTTCTCCATGATCACCCGCGCTCGATCGACTAGGTCGGCCGCCCTCAGCGTCTCCAGCACTGCGAGGGCGGCCTGCGGCGGCACGCTCAGATAGTGCAGACGCCGAACGTCGTCGGCTAGCTCCGCCTCGGCGTTCGCGACCGCTCGCGCGAGCGCCTCTGGCCCCTCGCTCTGTGGGACGAATCGCAGCTTCTCGACGAACAGTTCGATCTGATCATCGGCGACCTTGCCCGAGCCGAATTCACGAAGGGCAGCTCGCGCGAACTCGCGGAAGGAATCGTCATCGTAGACGTCCAGCGATGTCCCGACGATCCTAAGCTCCGGCGCGAGCTTCGACGCCGACAGACGAGCGAGCCCCGGAAGAAGCTTCCGACGCGACAGGTCCCCCGTGGCTCCGAACAAGGTCACGACATGCGGAGCGACATGCTCCCGGGACGGGCGCCGCGGCCGCGCCCCCGGCGCCGGATAGGCGATGTTCTCTTCTTCGGTTTCGAGCATGCGGTCGATGATGGCACCCGCCGTTCCCATTGTCTTCCTCGACCCCTGCCGCGTCCCCGCCAGGATCGGCAGCGCGGTGGCGGAGCGGAGTGGCTCAAATGGCCGCCGTGTAGCTTTTGAATGTGATGAACGAGGGCGGGGCTGCCCCGAGTGCCGAGAGTACGGCGAAGGCGGTCGGTCCTCCGCGTCGAACAACGTAGGTCAGGCGCGCGCGGTTACGGTCCGCGCGGCCGGCATTTGAAACGAAGGACCGACCTTGCTCACGG
>JAFASF010000252.1 GCA_019244745.1 Solirubrobacterales bacterium
GGCCTGCCGCCCGTTCCGGCGCTCCTCGTGCGGGCGGTCGACGAGGACGGGCCCGCCGACGCGGCCGGCGTTCGCACCGGAGACCTGCTGCTCCGTGGCGGCACCCGCGAGCTGCGCTCGATCGGCGCCCTTTACGCGGCGATGGCGGACGTAGACGAGAATCGCCGGCTGAGGATCGTGCTTCTGCGAGGAATGGACGAGCACCGCGTCACGGTGCGGCTGGACGACGCCCGGGCTCCGCATCACACGGTGGCCGCGATCGCCGGACGCACGGCTCGGGGCGAACACACGGTCTGACCGCCGCCCATCTAGGAGAATTCCAGCGATGAGCGAGAGCCGGGTGCAATCCGGCGCCGGCCACGGCGAGCGGCCCGCAGCGGCTGGGCCTCCGGCGCCCGATTCCGAAGACGGGGTTTTACGGCAGCGACCGGGGTTGCGGGGCTGGCTCGAGTCCCGGGCGGAGCGGGAACGACGGCTCGAGCAAACCGGGAGCGACCCCGATCCGCGCTTTACGTTCGCCAACGAACGGACCTTCCTCGCTTGGAATCGAACCGCGCTCGCGTTGATCGCCGCCGGCCTGGCGGCGGCGCAGTTCCTGCATTTCAACCTCCACGGGCTGAGGCTCATCATCGCGGTGCCGCTGATCGTGCTCGGGGCCGTGCTCGCGCTTGCGAGCTACCTGCATTGGGAGGACAGCGAGCGGGCGATGCGCCTGCGCCAGCCGATGCGGTACTCGTGGATGCCGCGTGTGCTCACCGGTGGGATCGCGCTGATCGCGGTGTGTGGCGCGATCCTGGCCATCGTCGACCGACTGACGCATTGACCGCGGGTAGCTCTCATGGTTGGGCAGGTGGCGAAAGGGCACCCGTTCCAGAGATGCACGATCCCGGGTTGGCCGCGGACCGCACGGCGCTGGCGTGGACGCGATCGGCGCTCAACATGGCGGCGAGCGGCACGCTGATCGCCCGTGCCGCCTTCGCGGCCGGCCTCGATGCGCTCGGCGTGGCATGCGCCGTCGCGATGGCCACGTTCGCATGGCTCACCTGGCGCCACGGGCGCGTGATCTACTACGGCCGACACATGGCCGGCCAGTTCACTCGTCCTCAGACACGGGCGTTCGCCCTGTTGACCGGAGTCACGCTGCTGGTTGCCGCCCTGGCGGTCGCGGTGACGATTGCGATCTGAGGACGATTTTCCGGGTAGGGATGGATCGACCGCGATGAGAACGAGATGGAGGTGAAAGGCGATGCCCAGTAAGAAGACGGCGGCACGAGTCGGCGTGAAGGGCGCGAAGGTGATGGCTCGTCATCCGAAGGTCCGGCGGGCGACCATTTGGGCGGCACGGCCCACGGCGAAGGCCGGCTGGAAGGTCGGCAAGGTGGTGGCCAAGCGCAAGGTCCGCCAGCGGGTCAAGGGGTGGAGTGAGCGGATCGAGACTGTCAGCGACCGCCTCGGGGGGCTCGGCGACGGGCTCGAGCAGCTGGGCGACGGGATCGAGCGGCTGGGCGGCGTCGCCCAGTTCCTCGGTCAGATGGCAGTCGTCTACGGGCCGCCGGCGGCCGAAGTCTTCGGGCTGATTGAAGCTCCGAAGCCGCGGCGAACTGCTCCCGCGCTCATGGCCGGGATCGCGATCGGAGCCGTCGGAGTGTATTTCCTCGAGCCCGAGCACGGTCCCGATCGCCGGCGACGGGTGCAGAAGTTCGTGGCACCACCCGGGTAGCGACTCGCGGCGGCCTCACATGCCGGCCGGTGAGGCCCCGCGTTGGTTCTTGATGCGAAGACGCGTTCAGCGACGGCGGCGGAGAAGCGCGTACCCGGCGCCGGCCGCGGCGGCGATTGGCAGCTCTACGGCGCCAAACGCAACCGTGGCGACGAGGCCGGCGTAGACCACCGCGTCCCGCCCTGAATCCTTGCGCGAGACGTCCTTTGCCTCGGCCCAGACGTCCTCTGCTTGCTCACGGGCACGGGCGGCCGCCTTGCCGACCAGATCGCCGGCACTTCCGACCGCGCCGCCCATGATCCGGCCGGCGGATTGACTCGTGGATGCGGCGGCCCCTACTGGATTCGGTGCCATGTGTCCTCCTTTACGCGCGTGATGTGATCAGACCATTCTCGCTGGCGAGCGCCCGGCTGATCGCCAGGGAAGAGAGCGTCGCCCCACCGCACAGCACCAGCCCGAACGGCGTCGGCAGCGCCAGGCCGAGGAAGCCCTGAAACGGCGGGAACGCGAGCGCGGCGGCGACGAACGCGGCCGAGCCGGCCACGGCGCCGAGAACCTGCGAGCTGAGCCGGCCTTCGGCCCGGCCCAGGTCGAGGGTCTGAGCGAGCTGGCTCGTGACGACGCTCGTGAACGCGACCGCGCGCCGCCGGGCGGGATCAGCGGTGCGCGAGCCGAGCACGTAGGCGGTGAAGCTGGGCAGCGCGGTCGCCAACCCGCGGTGCAGGACGCTGCGTCGCAGCGGCGCGTCGAGCGCCGAAGTGCCTTCGCGCGACAGCGCTGCGAGGTTCCGGTGCTCGGGCGCCTGGACCGCGACCGACAGCGCCGGGAGCACGTCCGTTACCAGGTTGACCGCGAGTACTTCCCGGGTGGTCAGGGGCGCCTCGAGTCCGGCGAGCGCCGCCGCGACCATCAGCCCGAGCTCGCCCGCGTTGCCGCCCAGCAGCAGTCCCAGCGCGCGGCGGATGTTGTGCCAGAAGCCGCGCCCCTCCACGAACGTCTCCACCAACGTCGAGAAGTCATCGTCGGCCAGCACGACGTCCGCCGCCTCCCGCGCCACGTCGGTGCCACTCGCTCCCATCGCCACCCCCACGTCGGCGAGCCTGAGCGCGGGCGCGTCGTTGACGCCATCGCCGGTCATCGCGACCACGTGTCCGCGCCGCTGCAGCGCTTCGACGATGCGCAGCTTGTCGAGCGGGTTGATCCGAGCGATCACGCGCGCCTCCTCGAGGCGCCGATCCAGCTCGTCATCGTCGAGTGCGGCGACCTCGTCACCGGTCATGACCTCCGGTCCGTTACGAGCCAGTCCCGCGGCCTTGGCGATCGCGGTGGCGGTTGCAGGATGATCGCCGGTGAGCATCACGACCCGCACGCCTGCGGCCTCGCAGCGCCGAACGGCTGCGGGCACGCCGGCCCGCAGCGGATCGCTGATGCCGATGTAGCCGATCGCCGTGAGGCGCTTGGGATCGTCCGTCGGGTGTTGGTCGGTCCCCACCGCGATCATCAAGACCCGCAGACCCCGGCCGGACAGTTCCTCGGCCCTGGAGAGCAGAGCGTCCCGGCCGGCCCGCGTCAGCGGCTTTTCTCCGTCGGCGAGGCGCACGTTGCTGCAGCGCGGGGCGAGTACCTCGGCGGCGCCCTTGACGAACGTTCGTCCACTCGAGCGCGTCGCGTGAAACCCACGCGAAGGCTCGAACGGTTCCTCGTCCTGGCGCGGGGCGTTGCGCATCGCCGTCAGGCCGGCGCGCTCGGCGCCCTCGACCACGGCGACGTCGGTCGGGTGCGAGGCGAGACTGGGCGCATCGGGGTGCGGGCTGGCCAGTGCGGCCGCCTCGAGAATCGGGCGAGCGGATGCGCTCAGTCCCTCCGGCGGCTCACATTCCCCGTCGACCGTGGTGACACAGGTAAGAGCCGGCCGACCCTCGGTGAGCGTGCCGGTCTTGTCGGTGCAGGCGACATCCACGCGGCCCAACGCCTCGACCGCCGAGAGCCGCCGCACGAGCGCATTCCGCGACGCCAGCCGCCGCGCGATTGCCGCCTGCGCCACGCCGGCAAGGAGCGGCAGCCCTTCGGGAACGGCTCCGATCGCGATGCTCGCGCCGAGCGCAAGCTGAGGGACGAGGGGCCGGCCCCACAGAACGCCGGCCCCGGTCACGAGCAGGCCGCCGCCGATGATCACCGGTAGGCCTTCGCTGAACATTCGGCCAAGCTTCTGGCCGAGGGGACTCGCCCGGGTCTCCTCGAGCGCGACCGCGGCGGCGGTGGCCCCCATCCGGGTGCCACCGCCGACCGCCACTACCACCGCGCGCCCGGTGCCAACCGTGATGTCGCTGCCCTCGAGCACCACCCTGGCCACGTCCGGCCCTCCATCGACCACCTTGGCAACCGGCATCGACTCTCCGGTGAGCGCCGCCTCGTCCACCTCCATGTCGTCGGCCTCGATCAGCCGCGCGTCCGCCGGCACGCGATCGCCGCCGGCGAGCATGATCACGTCGCCGGGAACCAGTTCGTCGGCGTCGACCGTCGTGATCTCTCCGTCGCGTAGCACGGTTGCGGTGCGGGCGCTCATCCGCTGCAGTGCTTCGGCAGCCCGTCCCGCCTGGTGCTCCTGCCACGCGCCGACCAGGGTATTGACGACGATCACCGCGCCGATCATGGCCACGTCGCCGAGCGCACCGAGGGCCAACGATACGCCGGCCCCGGCGGCGAGCACGCCGGTCAGGGGCGAGCTCAGCTGGTCGAGGACGGCGCTGGTGAGCGCGCCGCGTCGCTCGGTTTCCGCTGGGGGGCGCCTGCGCGACTCCGCCTCGGAGGCCGTCAGCCCGCGCTCGCTGCTGTTCAACGCGCTCAGGGCCTCCTGCACCGAAAGGCGGCCGTAGCGCTCCGGCTGGGGATCCTCGAGCCTCTCGAACACCGAGCGCGGAGGCGCCCCGCCGCGCAGCCGCACGTAGCCGGCCCCGATCGCTCCCAGCGCCGCCACGTAGGTCGCCTGCGATCCGCGTTCGAACCTCGGATTCCCCCCGAGGCCCCAGATCCCGCCGGCCACGTTCGACAGCGCCGATGCGATGACCGAGTCGCGGACCGCCGTGTCCCGGCAAGCGCCAGCCTCGATGACGGCGGCGACGCTCGAGAGGTCCGGGGCCAGGACGTCCGCCCGGGCTGCGAAGCGGCCGCCCCTGCCCGAGCTCAAGCCGATCGCAAGGTCGCATTCGGCGAATTCATGACCGGCGTGGCCGGTGTCGCTGAGAACCGCCACGATCGCGCCGCGGGCCTGGTGGTGGCGAACACGGTCAAGCGCATCGCCCGGTACGACGCGCGCGCCGGCGCCGGCGGCGACGTTTGCGACGCCGTCGGCCATCTCTCCAACCACCTCGACCGGGACCGAGAACCGCCGGCACGCCTCGAACAGCTGATCGAGGCCGGGGGCCCGGGCCAGGCGGGTTGCGAGTACCCCCGCGGCGTGCCGCTGGCGCGCCATGCGTAGCTCGAGCACAGGACCGCGCTCCGGATGACCGCCGTCGGAGCGCTTCGAGCGCTGGGCGCGGGCGCGCGGGGGGCCGAGAAGCCAACGCTCTTCCTCGATCTCGGCGCTCGCGACCACCCCGTCGAACGTCCCATCGCCGGCGTCGGCTGCCTCCGCGCCGCCGAACAGCGAGCCCCATGGAGATCCCGCCGCGGCCGATATGCCCGCCGCGAGGCGCATCACGTCCGCTTCATCGAGCTCGGCGGACGCGGCCGTCACGTGGTCGAGCTCCAGGCCGTCAACGAGCGCCCGCGGCGACTCGATGATCAGGGCATCGGGAACACAGATCGGGCGCTTCTCACGCGAGCCGACGATGGTTACGCCCTGGCGCAGCACCCTCGCGGCGGCGCCGTTGTCCGCGCTCTCGGCACCGATGAGCGCTGCCCGCGGGTTGACGAGCAGGAGCGCCGTGAGCGCGCGCGCCGGTGAGCGCGTCAGCAGCCCGGTGAGAGCGGCATAGGCGACCGATGCTGGCGGCAGCGCGCTCAGGTATCGGTCGTAGATGGTCGGCGTGGGGGGCGCGCCGCGCGGGTCAGGCGTGAACGCGGGATCGCGGTCGAGCTCGACGGTGATCGGCCCACCGGAAAGCCTCGAGCCGGCGTCCAAGCGCTCGCCCGGGGCGGCGGCGCGCAGCTCACCGCTGGACGAGATGAAGGTTCCAAAGCCGCTCAACACCGTCCCAGGGAGCGGAACCCGTTCGCCCGGTTCGATCTCGACCCGTGCGCCGGGGTGCGCCGGCTCGGCGTCCTCGAGGCGATCCTCGTAGCTCCGCCAGGCGTTCCGGCGCGCCCTGACCGTGGTCATCAACCGCAGCGCGGCCGCGCCGTTGACCGCAAGCCCGAGCGGGCTGCCGGCGAACGTGAGGCTGACGATCGTGACGCCACTCAGCGCCAGCTGGGCGGCGTTGCGCCCCAGAACCTCCTCGAGCCGGCGCTCGATCGGAGGCAGCCCTTCGATGATCCCCATGGCGCCCGCGACCTGGGCGCCCCGCCCGCCGCCGAGGGCGTCACCCTCCGGCCCCGACCTGGCTCGCCGGATCCCCGCCAGCGCGAGGCCAAAGCCCGAGCCGACGGCCCTGGCGGAGCTCTGGATCAGAGGCGCCGGATCCAGCGGATGCGAAGGCGTGTCCTCACCGGGAACCTCGGGAAGCTCGAGGCTCGTGACTTGGGCGAGGAGATCTTGGATGTCGAGGAGGTGCTCGGAGTACTCGACCAACACCCGGCCCGTCAACTGGCTCGCGGTCACGCGCGACACGCCTGGAAGGCGACCGAGCCGCTCCACCACGCGCCGCGCGAGCTCCGGATCGCGATCGATGCCCCGAACGGCGATCCGCGCTCGCCGGCGCAGGCGCCCCACTTCGCGCACTGCGTACTTCGGCATCGCGCCGACCCCTCTGACTGCGCCGCGGACCCGGCTCCTTCGGGGCCGCTGTGGGGATCGTGCCTGCGCGGTCTCGCCGAGCGCGGCGAGGATCACATCTTCGCTCGCCGCGGTCTGATCAAACTCGACGAGGACGTTCCGGGTGTTCGAGTTGGCTCGTACCCGTTGGACTCCCTCGATTTCGCATGCCCGCCGCTCGATCACGGTCGGCTCTTGATCCGACCACTGAGGCAGGTGGACCCGTACTCGGCCGGGGAGCGAGTGAATGATCCGTGGCGCTCCGGCCGCGGCGTTGGTTTCCGCCGAGAGCGCGCTCAAGCGCTACGCGTTTCCACCGCTCGACGATGTGCGCCGCGAACGAGCTGAAGTGGTGCGGCTGGACTGGGTTCGCCGGCGAGGCCGCGATGTTGTCGCCCGGGAGCTAGCGGGGCTCGACGCTCCAGAGCCGGCGGAGCCCGACGTCTTAGCGCGCCCCGGGCTCGGCGCTCCGGCGGCCCCCTCGCGAGCGCCGCGAACCGCGCCCCGAGCGGCGGAAACCGCGACGTCCCCGGCCTTCAGTACGCCGGCGAGGCCATAGACGGCGCCGCGCCGGAACAGCTCGCGCGCACGCGGCGACACGGCGGCCGCGGCGGCGGCGGCGATGATGCCGGTCTCGCGGTCCAGGTAGTCGTCAACGCCCAATGCGTCCCTCCTTATTTGATCGGCAGGGGAATGGGTTACCCGGCGCCCGCAACGATCAACCTCGAAACGGATTCACAACTCGGTCACATTCGCTTCTCAGGATTGCAACAGGGGGCGGGCGCGGGCGTCGAATACTAGGGACCGACCTTCCTCCGAGACCGAGAGAGGGCCCGTGCGACGGTTGCTCTTCATCCTCTGGGGCCTGGCGCCCCGTACCAATCGCCCGCCCCGGGTTATCGGCGACCGGGCGCATTCGCGCCGCGTCTAGCCGAGCGGAGTGGCCGAGCGGCGTGGCGCACTGCCCGGGCGGGTACCCTAGATCCGCGATGGCTGAGGCCCAAGGCAACGACTCTCAGTCGCCCGGCGAGGATTCGAGAGAGCGCGCTCGGCCCGAGCAGGTATTGGAACACTGGGGCCGGCGAGCGGGGCGGTTCCTGGCGGTGGCCGCGTCCCGAGTACGCGAGGAGGCGGAGGACATCTGGGCGGAGGCCCAGAGCATCAAGCGCGGCGAGCGCGAATAGCCGGGCAGTTCTTAACTGTTTGAGTCACTGGCCTCGTTTGCCTTGACGCCCCTGAACGGGTCTGATCCACTGAGCTGACCCTCGGCTGAGGCTTGCGGCGCGAGTAGGAGCCCGCACATTCATCTAGCGCCCGCCGAGGGCAGTTCCCCATCCAAAGTTAGGAGACACGATGCGCTTGCTTTCACGCATGACGCTGCCATTGGCGCTGCTCGGACTATCCCTCGCGGGCCCGCTCGTCGGAACCGCGGGCGCCCACAGCCGGTATGGCGTGGTCGGGCATGTGTACGTCGACGACAACACCGCCGGGGTGAACACGGTCGGCGCGTTTGACCGGCACGCTGACGGATCGCTGACGCCTACGCCGGGCTCGCCGTTCGCCGCTGGCGGCGCAGGAACCGGAGCGGGCCTGGCGTCCCAGGGCGCGATTCAGATCTCGTCGGATGGTCGCTTCGTGGTTGCCGTGGACGCAGGAAGCAATCAGATCTCGGTGTTGCGGATCAGCCGCGACGGATCGCTCGAGCTGGTGCGCGATGGCGTCGTCTCTTCGGGCGGCATCCTGCCCGACAGCGTCACGATCCACGATGACCTGGTGTACGTGGCGAACTCCGGTAACGGGGGCAGCAACTACACCGGCTTCACCCTCGGTGACAGCGGTCGTCTGCGACCGCTCGCGGGGTCGACGGTCCCGCTCCCTGACGGCTCCGCGCCGGCCGACGTGCTGTTCAACGGCACAGGCAGGAAGCTCGTCGGCACCCGGGTGGGCACCTCTGAGATCGATAGCTTCACCGTCGGCCGCGACGGTCTGCTCACCGCGGCGCCCGGCTCGCCGTTCGCGGGCCAGGGGCTTGGTCCGTTTGGGAGCGAGTTCCGGCCGACCAACCCGCGCCAGCTCTTCGTCTCAAATGCCCACAACGTCGGCCCGGGAACGGGCACGGTCTCGGCCTTTACCGTCTCGCGCGACGGCACGCTGACGTCGATCTCGGGATCCCCGTTCCCGGATGACCAGACCGCGCCGTGCTGGGTCGAGATCACGCGCGACGGCCGGTTCCTGTTCACGGTGAACACCGCATCGGGATCGATTTCCCGCTACTCGATCGCGCGTGACGGGACGCTGAGGCTGATCGGCAGCACCCCGGTCAGCGGCGGTAGCGCTGTGGCCGCGGTCGACGCCCGCCTGAGCCCCGACGGCCGCACCCTGTACCTGGACGAGAGCAAGGTCGGCAAGGTCGGGGCGTTCGCCGTCGACGACGGCAACCTGACCGAGTTGGCGAGCTCACCATTCGCGTTGCCCGCCGGCGCTGCACCCGCAGGCGTCGCCGTCAACTAGCCGTAGCCGGGAGCTCGTCTCGCGGCGCCGATTTACGCGAGCCGGGGGCTACCGGGCCCCCGGCTCGCGCCGCCTGGTGATCGCCGGCCCTGCGGCGGTCTCGGCGGCTAGCTGGCGACTGCAGCCTGGGTCCGCTAGACCGTCCGACGAGCGTGGAGTCAGCTGCGGCGGCCTACCGCGCGGCGTATCCGACGCAACGCCCGACGGACGGCGCCGGTCGATCTAGCGCGGTCCTCCTCGTCGTCGTGAAGCTGAGCGTAACGCGCTGCCTTTGCCTCTATCGCACGCTGATTCTCCTTCAGCACCTCGGCCTCGAGCTCGGCAGGTGGGCGGAAGGGAGGGATCGAGGACACGTCGCGACACTCCGGGGTGTGCGGGGTCAAATCGTACCCTGCTCCTGGAAGTATCGCGCCATCGCGGCGCGATCATTCTGGTGAGGTCCTCCCCGACGCGGGAAGACCGGAGAGGCAGAGGATGTGGAGTGATGTGAGCAGAGCGCTGCGATGGGTCTTGTGTGTGAGTGTCCTGCCAGCCGTTGGACTTGCGGCGTGTGGCGGGGGCGCGCCGTCCAAAGCAGTGATGACCGTGACACCGCCGGTCGGCCTGTGGGACCAGCCGCGAACGATCGTAATCTTGCACCTCTCACCGGGGCAGGTCGTGACGGTGAATGCGCGCACGCCGCGGCAAGCCGGGATCTGGACGGCCAGCGCCACATTCAAGGCGAACGACCGGGGGGTCGTCGACCTCGCCCGTGACGCGCCGATCACCGGCTCCTACGAGGGGATCTCACCGATGGGCCTGTTCTGGTCACAGCACGAGGTCGGAACCGCTTCGGCCACGAGCCACTCCAGGGTCACCACGCTCACCGTTAGCGCGGGCACCAGGCAGATTGCGTCCGCGACGGTCACCCAGCTGTTGAGGGGGCCGGGCGTCGCGGAGCGCGCCGAGACGGTGTCGAAGGTCGGGTTCTCCGGCGTGTACTTCGCCTCGTCCGGATCGGCCCGGCGACCGGCAGTGGTCGCCTGGGGCGGCTCAGAGGGCGGTCTTGTCGACACGATTCCGTGGGCCGCGCTGCTCGCCTCACACGGCATTCCAACGCTCGCGCTGGCGTATTTCGACGGACCGGGGCTGCCGTGCGCGCTCAACGACATCCCGCTGGAGTACTTCGTCAAAGCGATCGCGTGGATGCGCCGCCAACCCCAGGTTGACCCCGCCCGTGTGTGGCTGTTCAGCGGATCGCGCGGCACCGAGGCCGAGCTGCTCGTCGCCGCGCACTGGCCGGGGCTCGCTCACGGCGTCGTCGCGGAGGCGCCTAGCTCGGTTGTCTACGACGCCTACCCGGGACAATGTCAGCCCAAGGGATCAGCCGCTTGGACGCTGCACGGCAGGCCGGTTCCTCACGACGAGGTGGTTCTGACCAGCGCGGCCACCTACAACCGCGATGGGTCCGTAAACGAGGTGAGCGCCTTTGCCGACGGACTCGGGCTTCCGTCAGCCAACGACGCGCGGATCCCCGTTAACCGGATCGAGGGACCAGTACTGCTGATCAGTGGCGGCGACGACCAGCTATGGCCATCCGACACCTATGCGGCTCAAATCATGTCGGGCCTGGGCTCCGACCGCGCCATCCATCAACACCTGAACTACCCCGACGCCGGGCACATCGTCCTGGACGTCCCGTACACCCCGCCGGTGATCGAGACCCCAGGGCCTCGCGGCAGGATCAACCTGGGCGGAAGTGCGGCAGCCGACGAGGCCGCGCACCTGAGCGACTGGCCGGCCACGATCAACTTCATCACCCACCACTGATCGCGGGCGCCCGAGCGCCGGCGGGCGCTGCTCCGGCGCGCGCTCTGCGGCTTGAAAGAGCTCCCCGTACTCCCGCTGCCCGCGATTCCAGGCACTCGCTCAATTCGGCTTGGCTGCTCTCTCCTCGAGCAGCTCGGCCGCCATGCCGCTGCCGGCAAACCGGCCCAGGTTGGCGGGCACGGCGGTCAGGGTCGCGCATACCTTGGCCAGCCGTTCGTATTGGGCGAGCTGGTCGCCGCCGAGCGCCATCAGGATGAGCTCGGTGACGCCGGCGTCGAGATAGGCCTGGAGCCGTTCGGCGACCCGCTCGCGCGGTCCTAGTGCCGCCCACCGCTCGACCACGTGCAGGGGGAGCTTGTACTGGCCCGCGAGGTGCTCGGCGGCCACCTCGCGGGAGCGCTCCAGGCTGTCGTCCACGTGCACGAGGATCAGCAACGTGATCGTCGGCCGCGCCCGGCCACTGTCGGCGGCGAGCTCGCGCAGGCGCTCCCCCCGCTCGATCACGACCTCGGGGGAGAGCCACATCGGCAGCCACCCGTCGCCGTGGCGCACGGTGCGCCTGATCGCCACCTCTCCTCGTCCCCCGACCAGGATCGGGGGTAGCCGCGCCATGGCCGGCGCGAGTGGGTTGGCGTGCACCGCGAGCGTTGAGCCCTCATAGTCGACCCTGCGACCCAACAACAGATCGGGAAGCACGGTGAGGGCCTCGTCGAGGCGCTTTCCGCGCTTGCCCACCGGAACACCGGCGGCTTCGAATTCCTCCGGGTATTCGCCACCCACGCCCACGCCGAGCACCAGCCTGCCGCCCGACAGGGCCGAGAGGCTCTGAATCTGCTTGGCCGCCCACACCGGCGAGCGAAGCCCCAACAGCATCACGCTGAACCCCAACGTGAGCCGATCCGTGACCGCAGCGGCAGCCCCCAGCGCCACCGTCGACTCAAGCCACGGAGCGTGCCCCCAGAGGTGATCGCCCACCCACGCCGCGTCGAACCCGAGCTCCTCGGCTCGCCGCGCCGCTTCAACCAGGGCGGGCGTGTTTCCCGTGTGCATCGGGTCAAACGACGGCAGAAGAACGCCGAAGCGAATCGGCGCGGCCAGAGGCCCGGTCTCGGCTTCGGCGCTCATCGATTGGATCGCGACATCTTGCCGCAATTGGGGGGCGGTCGTGTCGGCGAACGTGTGAGATGGGCGATGGCCGACCGTTGTGCGATGCCGACCGCGCTCCGATGAAGCTTTCGCACACACCATCCTTGGGTTAGTTCCGCCTCGCCGCGTCGGGATGTGTGCTAGTAACCAAAGAGAGGGCTCGTGCAGACAGAAGCCGCGGTTGTTCCGGAGCCAGTCGAGTGGCTGAGCGGGTCACGGGCCCACCCGTACCTTGTGGTTGACGTCTTCACTTCGCGCCCGCTGGAGGGAAACCAGCTGGGCGTCTTTCTCGATGGGCGTTCATTCAGCACGGAGGACATGCAACGGCTTGCTCGCGAGATGAACTTCGCCGAGACCGTCTTTCTCCTGCCGCCCGAGTCGGGTGGCAACGTGGCGATGCGGATCTTCACCCCTGCAGAGGAGCTGCCGTTCGCTGGCCACCCGGTTCTCGGAACGGCATTCGCGGTCGGAACCGCATTTGGAACGAACTCGGTGGTGCTCGAGACGGGAGCGGGAGCGATTCCGATTGCCCTGGAACGAGAAGGGGGCCGGATCGTGTTCGGCCGCATGAAGCAGCCGATTCCCTCGTGGGAGTCATTTGCACGCGAGGACGAGCTGCTTGCCGCGCTCGGGGTGCAGTCATCGCAGCTGCCGGTCGAGCTCTATCGCAACGGTCCCACGCACGTCTACGTCATGCTCTCCGGCGAGGAAGCCGTGGCGGCGCTGCGGCCCGACATGCCACGTCTCTTGGACCTAGGTGTTGCCACCAGCTGCTTCACCGGGCATGGCCGGTCGTGGAAGACACGAATGTTCTATCCGGCCGGCGGAGTGTCCGAGGACCCAGCCACCGGATCGGCAGCCGGCCCGCTGGCCGTGCACCTCGCTCGGCACGGCTTGGTCGCCTTTGGCGATGAGATCCAGATCCGACAAGGTGAGGAGATCAAGCGGCCATCGCTGCTGTATGCGATGGCCACCGGCACGGCGGAAAGGATCGAATCGGTGGAGGTCGGCGGAAGCGCGCAGATCGTGGCCAGCGGCCACTTTCAGATAGCGACCTAGCCCAGCGTTGTCCAATCGCCAGCCGAGCCGTTGTCCGACTGCCGGCCGAGCCGTTGTCCGATCGCCGGCGGAGCCGATGTCCGATCGTCGGCTGAGCCGTTGTCCGACTGCCGGCCGAGCGATCGCGACGCCTATGCACCCCGTCCGCTCGGCGAGATGGCTAGAGTCGCGAGAGTGACGCTCATCGTGCTGACCGGAGCCACCCGCGGCATCGGCCGGGCCGCGGCGATCGAACTGGCGAGGAGAGGTGCGGAGGTCGCGCTCGTGGGACGCGAGCGCGAGCGCGTCGACGCCACGGCGAGCGCGGCGCGGACGGCCGGCGGCGGAGCACCGGTTCACACCCATGTCGCGGATCTGACGCTGATGGCGGGCGTGCGCGCGCTGGCGGAGGAGCTGCGCGAGCGCCACGAGCACATCGACGTGCTGGCAAACAACGCCGGCGCCCTGTTCGCGTCGCGAAAGCTGACCCCAGAAGGCTTCGAGCGAACGTTTGCGCTCAACCATCTGGCGCCGTTCCTGCTCACGAACCTGCTCCTCGATCGACTCAGCGAGGGACGGGTGGTGACCACGGCCTCCGATGCCCACACCGAAGGCCGGCTCGACCTCGATGATCTGCAGTCGGAGAAGTCATATGCCGCGATGCGCGTTTACGGCACGACGAAGCTCTGCAACATCCTGTTTACGCGGGAGCTCGCCAGGCGCGCGGCCGCCCTGAACGCCAACTGCTTTCACCCGGGTGTCGTGCGTACAGGCTTTGGCAAGAACGAGAACGGCATATGGAAGGTGCTCACGACGCTCGGTTCGCCGTTCTTCCGCTCTCCGGAGCGCGGCGCTCGCTCGCTCGTGTGGCTCGCCACCTCCGCCGAGGGTGGGCGTCTCACCGGTGAATACGTCGTGGACGAGAAGGTCAGGCAGCCGAGCGCCGCGGCCCGGGACCCGGAGCTGGCGCGCGCCCTGTGGGAGCGCAGCGCCGCGCTCGTCGGGCTGCCGGCCGACGCCGTCGCATAGCCAGCAAAGGCGTTCAGTCTCCGACCGGCATGACGCCCGCGGCCTCGACCATGAGGATCGTGGTTCGGCCCGGCGCTCGCGTGCGATGAACGACGCCCCTGGGCACGCTGCACGCCTGGCGTTCGCCGAGCATGAGGGTGCCGGCGCCTTCGATATCGATCAGTAACTCGCCGTCGAGGACGAGGAAGAACTCGTCCTGATCGTCGTGCCTGTGCCAGTGAAAGTCGCCTTCGATGACCCCGAGCCGCACCACGGCGTCGTTGACCGATGTAAGCGTCTCGTTGAACCATGGCTCGTGCGCGGCCGCTTCCGCGGGAATATCGATCACCTCGAGGTGGTCGAACCTGACGCCGTCGGCGAGCTCGATGTGACGCACCGTGGCGTCGACCTGCGAGAGGACCGCGCGCGCCTCCGGCTCGACGACGGCGAGATCGACGTCGCCGCCCGCAAAGGCCCGGATCGCCTCCATCGATGCCCACCGCGTTACGACGGCGATCTCCACCGACCCGTTGTCATTGACGCGCTCGATCGTGGCGCCGAGGAAGCCGTCGATGCCCTCGAGACGGGGCTTGACCGTCCGTTCGAAGTGCTCGAGGTACGCGTCGGCCTGTTCTGATCCGTCTGCCCGAGCTGTCCAGCGGCGCGCGATCACGATCATAGTTTCGCATTCGCCGGTGAGTCCTCGACGTTCTCACGACTGAAGCGGGTCGGTGAGGTTGTATACGGTCTGGCCTCCGACGGTCTCGGCGCCGTAGTGCGCTTTGACCCAGTTGGTTATGGCGCTGATCGTCGATCCGCCGCCAGGCCCGGCCGCCATGCCCGTGCTCGCGCCGGCGACGATGTAGTAGTGGATGTCGGCCGCCCTGACGTACGCCTCGAACTGGGCGAGGGTGAGGTCGCCGCCCTGGTTGTTGAAGCCCCCGATGCCCATGACCGGGACTCCCCCCGTGGCGAGCTCGAGCGAGGCGGCATTCTGCGAGCCCGAGGTCGCCGCGACCCAGCGATATCGCGATGCATTCTTCTTGAGCAGCGTCGTCAGTTCTTCGCTGGTCGTCGTGCCCGCGCCGGGAGCTCCGCCGCCGGACGCGCTCGGGCCGGCTCCTCGACTCCCGCCGGGTTGGCCGCCGCCACCGGGTCCACCGGCAGCGGAGGTCGCCGGGCCGGCCGAGGGAACCGATCCGGCGTGGACCGATCCGACCGTCTGCGCCGAGAACGCGAGCGGGCCGGCGAGGCAGGACACGAGCGCGAGCACCGTGGCGGTACGCGTTAGGCGGTGGCGCAGCCTCCGTGGTGTAAGCCAGGCGAGCGCCGAAAGCACACCGGTGAGGGCGACCAGCGGAATCAGCCACGGCTCCCAGGACGGGGTGCGGCCGAGGAGCACGATCGACCAGCCCGCGGTGATCAGGACGCCGAAGGCCAGTAGCGCGCGAGCAGTCATCCGCTCGCGCCGACGCCACAGAAGCGTTGCACCGACCGCCACGAGCGCGGCGACCGGCGGCGCCAGCGCGACCGTGTAGTAGGTGTGGATAACGCCGCTACTGAGGCTGAAAACGAGGCCGCTGACGAGGAGCCAGCTACCCCACAGGACGAGTGCGGCCCGAATACGGTCGGTACGCGCGGCGCGCAGGCGCCACGCGAGACCGACCGCGAGGACGACCAGCGCTCCGGGCAGCAGCCACGAGGCTTGGCCGCCCATCAGGTCGTTGAACAGGCGCAGCACGCCGATCTGACCGCTGAACCCGCCGCCGGCGCCGCCACCACCGCCACCGCTGCCGGTGATTCGACCGAGACCGTTGTACCCGATGATGAGGTTGATGATGCTGTTGTCGGACGAGCCGTCGATCATCGGGCGCGATGTCGCCGGCCACAGGGCCACGATCGCCACCCACCAACCCGCGCTGAGGATCATCGCCGCGCCGCCGGCCAGCAGCTGAGTGGTCCGCCGCCGCAGGCTTGTGGGCGCGGCGTGCAGGTAGACGACCGCGAATCCCGGCACCACGAGAAAGGCCTGCATCATCTTGGTCAGGAACGCGAACCCGAGAAGGGTTCCGACGGCGAGCATCCAGCGCGTCGAGGCGCGCTCGAGCGCTCGCACAAGGCAATAGGCGGACGCGACAAGCAGACAGACGAGCAGCGCATCCGGGTTGTTGAAGCGGAACATCAGCGCCGCCACCGGGGTCGCGGCCAGCACTCCGCCGGCGAGCAGGCCGGCGCCGGCGCCGAACCACCGCTTCACACTCGCGGCTAGGAGACCCACTGCGAGCACGCCTTCCATGACCTGCGGAACGAGCATGCTCGCGCTCGAGAAGCCGAACAGCCGGCCAGAGATCGCCATCACCCAGAGCGCGGCCGGAGGTTTGTCAACCGTTATGAAGTTCGACGAGTCGATCGAGCCGAAGAAGAATGCCTTCCAGCTCTTGGTTCCGGCCTGCACGGCGGCGGCATAGAAGCTGTTGG
>JAFASF010000288.1 GCA_019244745.1 Solirubrobacterales bacterium
AGTGGACGCGCCGGCCACCCGGGCGCACCAACAACGCACCCCCCTCACCCACCAGCCACACGCCGAGACTGCCTCGTTCGATCACCAGCCGCGTCCTGGCGTGCAGATCGCGGGCGCGATGATCGACGAGGTCCCCGAGCAGCCCGACCGCCACCCGCTCGGCTTCTGCGCTCGGCCCCATGCGGGGGCGCACCACGCCGGCTCCGCGCGCGGCGTACAGCTCCGGGATGATCCAGGCGTACGCCAGCGCAACCAACGCGACCGGAGCCGTCACCGGGCTGAGCACGCCGAGCAGTGCCGCGAAGCCCACGAACGGGACCGTGTGCGCCGTGGTGGTGAGCATCCAGAGTCGCTCGGCTCGGCTCAGCGTGCCGTCGCTCGCGCGCGGGCGCCACGAAACCGTGGCGAGCTCGGGAAGCGCGCTGACTGGGGCGTCCGGGAGGACGATCGTTTCTACCCTCCGGCGATCGGCCGACGGAGGATCACCAGCGGCGCATCGACCGGCAGCTCGCGCACTTGTTCGGCGCAACCCTCGCCTCCAGACACGACCGCGAAATAACCCTCATCCAGCTCGGCCCGGAACGCCGCCACCGCGGCCTCGATGCTGGCGGGATCCTCCGCGGTCCACTCGGCCAACGTCGTGTGGCCGCTCTGGTCCATCCGGATGAGTCGGGACATGCTGCCTCCTGACGACGATTTAGGTGTCATGCTACGCCGGTCCACGGGAAGGATCGGAAGCCCCTCAGTCTTCATGATCGAGATGCGCTCGTTGCCACGCGCAAGATCGGCGGCCGTGGCACTGGCCGCGGTCGCGCTACCGCTGCCGCTGCATCTCGTCGGCCACTGGCACCGTCCGGACGCGTGGCATCCGGCGGCGCGTGCCAAACACGTCAGGATGGCTCGCCGGCACGCGAAGGCCCACCGGCCACAGCTGCCCGTGGTGAGCTCCCACACCTGGCGCCTCGCGTTCTCCGCCACGCCGCCTCGTTCCCGTGCGCATGACCCGTCGCGCCCCCGTGCACACGCCGCCAAGGACCCAAGCGACACGATCTCCGACTTCAAGTTCACCCCTGGCAGCCTCACGGTTCACGTCGGCGACACCGTCACCTGGACCAACGACGGGCCGAGTCAGCATACGGCGACCGCCAATGACCACAGCTTCGACACGGGGACGCTCCAGAAAGGGCAGAGCGCCTCGCACACGTTCTCCCAAGCCGGGACGTTCGCCTACATCTGCACGATCCACCCGTTCATGCACGGAACGATCGTCGTGCTCGCGGCCTCGACCTCCTCGACCACGTCAAACCACAGCAGCAGCAACAGCAACAAGAAGAGCAGCACCAGCAGCAGCAGCAGCAGCGGCAATAGCGGGTCTTCGAACTCGAGCAACTCCTCGAACACGGGCAGCACCTCGTCGAGTCAGTCGTCGAGCACCTCGGGCTCGACGCTGCCGGTCACGGGCCTCAACCTCATCGCGACGCTCTTCTCGGCCGGAGGGCTGATCGGAGTGGGCGTCGTGCTTCGCCGCCTCGGCCGCGCCTGAGTCCACGTCGGGATCAGGCGCGCGCGCACAAAACTCTAGGGGGGGTCCCCAGCGCGGGAACGGACACTCGCGCCGATATCAGTCCTGGGCAGGGGTTTCCCCAAGATCACGGGAGCGGCCGACAGTGCCGTCCAGAAAGAGGCCGCAATGAACACGAATCACACCTCACAAATCGACACCAATCAGATCACCAGACCGTCCCGCTCGCGCGCGCGAATTAGTGTGATTATCCCCACGCTCAATGAGGCCGCGAACCTGCCGCACGTGTTCGCGCGGCTGCCGTTCGACGAGGTGTTCGAGATCATCGTGGTCGACGGGCACTCCACCGATGACACCATCGAGATCGCGCGCGAGCTGTACCCGTGCGTTCGTGTCCTGCTTCAGGACGGCAAGGGCAAGGGCAACGCGCTCGCCTGCGGCTTTGCTGCCGCCCGCGGCGACATCATCGTGATGCTGGATGCCGACGGCTCGACCGACCCGCAGGAGATTCCCGATTACGTCGACGCACTGTTCCGGGGAGCGGACTTCGCCAAAGGGTCCCGATTCATGGAAGGCGGGGGAAGCGTCGACATCACCCCGTTGCGCATGCAGGGCAACCGATTCCTCAACGGGACCGTGAACGCGCTGTTCGGCACCCGCTACACCGACCTCTGCTACGGCTACAACGCATTCTGGGCCGATCTCAGGCCGACGATCAACGTGGACTGCGCCGGGTTTGAAGTTGAGACGCTCATCAACGTCCGGGTCGCCAAGGCTGGTCTGAACGTCGCCGAGGTTCCCAGCGTGGAACACGAGCGGATTCACGGCGTGAGCAAGCTGCACCCAGTCCGTGATGGGCTTCGCGTGTTGCGGACGATCCTGACCGAGCGGTTCGCCAGGCGGGAGACTCCGGCGGCGACGACCCCGACGGTCCGCGAGCTCGACCGCAAAGGGCCCACGAACTCGCTGGACACCGGTGATCTCGGCCTGGCCTCGTGGGCCTAAAGCCCGACGCGACGGGGGCCGATCACATGAATATGCAGGGACTACCTTCGTTCGCGAGGGGCAGCGGACGAATCCGGCGGCCCCACAACCACGGGCATGCTGCGGACCGCGGCCACGTCGAACTTGAACCGCTGGCCGCGCCGCAGCCCCGGGGCTCTCACCACCTCGACCTCGGCCAACTCGTCGTTGAAGCCGCAGACGCGGTAGACGGCATCCGTGCCGAGGTGGACGCGGCGCCTGAATTCACCCACTCTGAGCTCCGTGGCTGGCGTAACGGGAGCAAATATATGTCTATCGCCTCGAGCCCGCAGAGCTCGTCGGGAGCAGACCGATGAGCCCGCGCGAGAGCACCCCCCCGGTGGGGATCGTCGTCGAGTGCGAGCTCTCCGTTGAGGTGCCCATGGTCGCGGCGCCGGCGCCCGCGACTACGGCTCTGGTGCTGGTGCTGGTGCGGCTGTTCGGCGAGCCCATCGGGATGCTCAACCTCAGGCTGTCCGATGGATGCCTCCCGGCCGCTGAGCTCGCGGACGAAATCGCCGCCAAGTTCGGCTCCGAACTGCGCGAGCGCTTTGCCGACTGCGCCATTGCCTGGACCGGATCGCTGCCCACGAATGGGCTCGAGCCGGGTCGCACGCCAAGCTTTATCCAGGGGCGGGATCGCGCCCTCGCCGAGGGCCCGGAGATCACGGCCGTCCTCTGCACCCGGGATCGGCCCGATGACCTGGCGCTCGCGCTCGACGGTCTCCACGCTCAGGAGTACCCGCGGCTGCGCACGCTCGTGGTAGACAACGCTCCCTCCGATGACCGCACGCGGCGGCTGGTCCGCGAGCTCGCGCGCACGCGCGACGTCGACTACGTCACCGAGCCGCGCCCCGGCCTCTCCTGGGCGCGCAACAAGGGGCTCGCGATCGCCTCCAGCGAGGTCCTCGCGTGGGTCGACGACGACGAGATCTGCGACCGCTGGTGGGCCACCGAGGTTGCGCGCGCGTTCGTGGAGGTTCCGCGGGCGGGCGCGGTGACCGGGATCGTCGTTCCCGCCGAGCTCCAGACGGAGCCTCAGGTCTGGTTCGAGCAGTACAGCGGCATGGGTCGAGGACGGGGGTTCTCGCGCGCCGTTTTCTCGCCCGCGACGGCGCGCCAACACAGCCCTCTGTACCCCCTCCCGCCGTATGGCGCCGGCGCCAACATGGCGTTTCGCCGCGACGCCATCGAGCGGATCGGCGGCTTCGACTGCGCGTTGGGGACCGGCACGTCCACGCTCGCCGGCGAGGACACCGCCGCTCTGAGCGCGCTGCTCCTCGACGGCGGGACGCTGGTGTACCAGCCCACCGCGATCGTGCATCACCGCCACCGCCGCGACTACGAGGCGCTCGAGCGGGTGATGCTCGGTTACGGCCGCGGGCTGAGCGCGTACTACGCGAGCATGGTCGTGCGCCGTCCCGGTTGCCTGCCCGAGCTCGTGCGGCTCGCCGGCCGCGCGCTACGCGACCAGTTCTTCCGCGACGGGCAGCGGCTCCGCGAGCTCGAGGGCTTCCCAGCAGAGCTCCTGCGCCTCAACCGCAAGGGCTTGCTTCAAGGCGCATTTATGTATCCCGGCGCGATGCTGCGCGCGCGCCGGCTGGCCGCCACAGCGGCGGGGAGCTGAATCGCGATGGATGACCGGGCCACGGTGGCCGTGCTCTGCTACCACAGCGTCGCCGCCAAGACCACGCCAACGTTCGCCGCGCTGACCGTCGACCCGACGCTGTTCGCCGAGCAGATGGCCGCACTCAGGGAGTGCAAGCTCGACGCGATTCGGTTCGGCGAGGTTCCCGCGGCGCTCTCCCAAGGGCGCAGCGCGGTTGCGATCACGATCGACGACGGGCTCGCCGACGCCGCTGATAACGCCTGTCCCGTCCTGGCGCAGCTCGGGATGAACGCGACGCTGTTCGTCCCCAGCGGCTACGTGGGCGGTTGCTCGGAGTGGCTGCGCGGCGCGGATGCGCACCGGCCGATGCTCAGCTGGAACGCGGTCGAGTCACTGGCGCACGCCGGGTTCGAGATCGGCTCCCACGGCCACATGCATCTGGCGGCGGACGTCAATCCGCCCGAGTTGGTGGAGCTCGACGCTCGCGCCAGCCGCTACGAGCTCGAGGATCACATCGGGCGCGCCGTCACGAGCTTCGCCTATCCGTTCGGCTATCACTCGGCGGCCGCGCAGCGGTCGGTGCGCGCCGCGGGATACCGGCAGGCGTGCGCGGTCGGCGAGCTGCCCGCGCGCATGGGCGACAACCGGTGGGCACTGCCGCGCCTGCAGGTCGATAACGACACCACGCCGGAGGCGCTCGTCGCGATGATCCAATGGCGGCCAGGGCCCCCGGCCCGCGCCTGGGCGCGCTCCAAGCAAGGTGTCTGGCGACTGGGGCGGCGATCGGTCGGGTGGGGCCCGGCCGAGGCCGGGCGCCTGGAAGGAGCGCCGCAATGAGCTCCCCGGGACCCATCCGCGTCGCGGTGATCGACATCGCCGAGCCGATCGCCGAGCTCGACTGCACCCGCGATCGCCAGCCGCCGTATGTCGCCGCCTGGATCCTGGTATGCCGCGAGGGACGGCCGCTCGGCAGCGTCGAGCTGCCGCTCGAGGGAACCCGCCTGCCTGCCGATCGACTCGAGCGCGAGCTCCGGTCGAGCCTCGGGGACGCCTGGGATCGGAAGGCGAAAGCCGCCGCCGTCGCACCGCTCGCGCGCACCAGCGTTGTCGTGCCCACCGCGATGTCCCGTCCGGAGCAGCTGCGCCGGTGCGTGCGCGGCTTGACCGAGCTCGATCACCCTGACTACGAGGTGATCATCGTCGACAACCGCCCCGCGGGGATGCCGGGCGTGGCGCTGCCCGGCGTGCGGGTCGTGCGCGAGACGCGTCCCGGAATCTCTGCCGCCCGCAACCGCGGACTCGCGGAGGCTACCGGCGAGGTGATCGCCTTCACCGACGACGACGTCGAGGTCGACCGGCGGTGGCTGCGCGCTCTGGGCGAGCGCTTCGCGGCGGCACCCGAGCTCGCGGCGGTCACCGGCCTGGTCGTGCCCGCCGAGCTCGAGACCCCGGCACAGATCTTCTTCGAGCAGTCCGGCAACGGCCTCGACCGTGGCTACCGGGCCCTCACCTTCGAGCGCGCCGGCCGCTTCCGGATCCGGCGCCGGGACCTCGAGGACGGCAGCGAGCTCATCCACTCGCTGTATCAGACCGGCGAGCTCGGGCTGGGATCGAACATGGCCTTCCGGACCTCGGTGCTCCGTGCCGCCGGGGGTTTCGACGAGGCGCTCGGCACCGGCACTCCCACCCGCGGCGGTGAGGATCTGGCGATCCTCCTCGAGCTCCTGGCCGCCGGCCACCGGCTCGGATATGAGCCGGGAGCGATCGTCCATCACACCCACCGCGAGACCATCCCCGACCTCGAGCGCCAGATCCACGGTTACGGCGTGGGCTTCACCGCGATGCTGACGGCGATCTCCCTGCGCGACCCGCGCCACATCGCGGGCCTGACCTCCGTCCTGCCGCTGTGGGTGCGCTCTCTGCGGGACCCCGGCTCAGCCAAGCGCGCAAACCGGACCGAGCAGTATCCGGGCGAGCTGGGCGCATCCGAGCTGCGCGGCATGCTCGCCGGCCCGAGCGCGTATCTGCGGGCGCGACGACTGCAACGGCGGTGGGCGGCATGAGCGTGGGGCTGCAGCCTTGCGCGCCCGAGGAGCTGAAGTATCCGGCGCTGCGCGCGATCGCCGATCTTCCGGCGGAAGGCCGCGGTGCAGGCCGCTGGCTGCGCCGCGGCAGGCTCGTAACCACGCCGCTGCTCCCCTCGGTGCTGCGACGCGCCCTGTTGCGGCTCGGCGGCGTACGGATCGGGAACAAGGTCTGGGGGCTTGAGCGCTGCTGGTTCGAGTCGGGGCAGGTGAGCATCGGCACCGGTAGCGGTGTCAACGCCGGCTGCTGGTTCGAGGGCTCGGGGCGAATCGAGCTCGGCGAGAACGTCGGCCTGGGTCCGGAGGTGATGATCGTCACCTCCACCCACGCCATCGCCCCGGACGGGGAGGTCCGGCGCCAACCGGAGTATCACGATGTCCGCATCCGCGACGGCGTCTGGATCGGGGCGCGCGCGACGATTCTTCCGGGCGTGACGATCGGTGAGGGCGCCGTGATCGCGGCCGGGGCGGTCGTGACCAAGGATTGCGAGCCCGGTGGGCTCTACGGCGGCGTCCCGGCACGGAGGTTGCGATGAGGCTGCCACGCGTGCGCCGTTCCCTGACCGTCAACGCCGCAGCGCTGATGACGGGCACGATCGCGACCAACGCCCTCGGCGTCGTGTTCTGGACGGCCGCCGCTCACCTGCGGGCGCCGGCGATCGTCGGGCGCGCTGCCGCGGGCGTGGCGGCCCTGACGCTGCTGGCGACGGTCTCTCAGCTGAATCTCACCAACGTCTTCGTCAGGCTGCTGCCGACTGCGGGGCGCTTCAGCCGTCAGCTCATCACGCGGGGCTATCTGGCCGTCATCGTGCTCGCCACCACGCTGAGCGCCGCGTATGTTGCGAGCGGTCTCGGCGACCATTTCCTACCGCACGGATGGGCGCCGAGGCTCGTGTTCGTCGTGGCCGTGGACGTGCTCGTGCTGTTCGCTCTCCAGGACGCCGTGCTGACCGCGCTGCGGTTGTCCCCGTTCGTCCCGCTGGAGAACATCTCCTGCGGCATGTTGCGGGTGGCGCTCGTGCCGGTACTGCTTGCCTTGCCGGCGGCCAACGCGATCGCGCTCGCCTGGGTGATCCCCGCGTCGGTCGCGGTGATCATCGTCAGCCGGTTGCTGTTCTCACGCGTGCTGCCTGCGCTCGATGAAGTGGATGGCTCACTGCCTGGCCGTCGACGCATGCTCTCGTTCGTGGCCGGCGAGTATGTGGGGAGCCTGTTCGCGACCGCGGTCGCGCAGCTGATGCCGCTCGTGATCCTCTGGCGGCTGGGTCCCAGCGCCGCCGCGTACTTCACCCTGCCGTGGCTTATCTCGATGGGCATCGCGCTCCTGTTGTGGAACGTCGCGTCGTCGTTTGTCGTGGAGCTGACCACTAACCGCGGACGCCCAGAGGCGCTGCTACGACGCAGCCTGCTGCTCTGGGGAGCGATCGTGCTCGGAGCGTTCGTCGTGTGCGTACTCGGTGCGCAACCGCTGCTGGCGGTGGCCGGGGGCTCGTACGCGGAGCATGGGGCCGCGCTGCTCCGGCTGATCGGCGTGGGCGTCCCGCTGACCGCGTTGAGCGCCATCTGCTGCACGTTCCTGTGGCTGGACCAGCGCGTGTGGCTGCTGGCGGCCTCTCAGCTGATCGCGAGCATGGTCCTACTCGCCACCACGTTGGCGCTCACCTCGCACATCGGGCTGGTGGCCGCCGGCGTGGCCAACATCATCTCCCAGGCCGTGATCGCGCTCGCCCTGCTGCCGATCGTGATCCAGCGGTTCCGGTCGAGCGCGACCATGGAGACGACACGGGCCGGGTGGGCGTACCGGGCGGGCGGTTCCGGATGACCGGGTCGCGCACGCAGCTGACCGCCTACGGCGGGATCATCTCGAGCGTGCTCGCGGCCGTGCTGCTGCTCGCCGCCCCGTGGCACGCGGCGTCGCTGATCGGAGCCTTCCTGCTCGCTTGCGTGCCGGCGGGTGCAGCCGTGATGTGCTGGATCGACTCGGGCGAAGCGGCGGCGCAGGCCGGGCTGACGCTGGTGATCAGTCTCGCCGCGGTCGCGATCTTCAGCGCGGTGATGATCTGGATCGCGGCGTGGGAGCCACGCGCGCTGCTGGCATTGGCGCTGCTCGCCGTTGGGTCGTGCGCGTATCGCCTTCGCCGAGGAGGCCTGCGGTGATCCGCCAGCTGTTGCTGCCCGACCCTGCGCTTGCCCCGGAGGAACGCTCGCGTCCGCTTCCGGCGCTGTCGCTGAAAGTCCGCTCGAACGGCACACGCACCGCCGCGGGCGCGGCCCCGCTAGTCGCGCCGATCCTGCTCCCGCTGCTCGGCCTCGCCGCGTGGATCGTGGGCATCAACCAGCTGCATCCGTCGAGCATCGGGACCTGGGGGCTGCTCGCAAGCGCGAACCCCTGGTTCTTGCTCGCGTTCCCGGCACTCGTGCTCGGCTTCCTGCTCGAGCTGCGCCGCCGCGCGCGTGGCTGGCTGCTCGCGCTCGACCTGATCGCCCTGATCGTCGCGATTCACGGCTCTGTGCCGCTGATCTTCGGCGCCCCCGAGTACGCCTGGGTCTACAAGCACCTCGGGATCATCTCGGCGTTTGCGACCTACGGGCACGTCACCGATCCGGCGAACATCTATCAGCAGTGGCCAGCGCTGTTCGCCGCGGTCGCGGCGCTCGGCTCGCTCGCTCACGTGGCCCCGATCTCGCTTGCGGCGTGGGCGCCGCTCGCGTTCGAGCTCGCCGACGCGCTGCTGCTGTTTGCGATCTTCCGTCTGGTGAGCGGCGAGCGACGCACGGCGTGGCTCGCGATCCTGCTCTATGAGGGTCTCGTCAGCTGGGTCGGTCAGGACTATCTCTCGCCGCAAGCGTTCGCCTACCTGCTGTCGCTCGCGATAGTGCTCATCACCTTGCGGTGGCTGCGCCGCGCGCCGGCCGTCAGCGGCGGCCGGCTCGCAAGGCTGCGCGCACCGCTCGTGGCGGGACTGCCGGCGCCCGGGCAGACCACGAAGGCGATGCGAGCGGTTGCCGTGGCGCTGCTGACGGTGATCTATCTCGCGATCGTCATGGCCCATCAGCTCACGCCCTACCTCGTGCTGACGGGGATCGGCGCGTTGACGATCCTCGACCTGCTCCGGCCGCGCTGGCTGCTGGCGCTGCTCTCAGTGGCCGCATTCGGTTACCTCGTGCCCCACTACCACCTGATCGTGGACAACTTCGGCGGTCTGTTCAGCGGCGGCACACCGATTGACAACGCCTCCGGGGTGCACGGCACTTACCACGCCGGCGCCGAGGCGACGACCGCGCTGGTCGTACGCGTGCTGGCGGGTGCGATGTGGCTCGCCGCGGCGGCGTCGATCGCGATCCGCCGGAAGGAGCTTGGCCGGGTGATCATTCCCGCGGCCCTGGCGTTCAGCCCGTTCATCGTCCTGTTCGTGCAGAGCTATGGCGGCGAGGCGATCTACCGCGTGTTTCTGTTCTCTGCCCCTTGGTGCGCGCTACTTATCGCCGGTGCGCTGCGGCACCTGCGCTTCCCGCGCCGGCTGCCTCTGCGCTGGCCTCTGACCGCGTGCGTTTGCCTCGCGGCGCTGTTCGCCGGGCTGCAGGGTCTGTACGGGCCGGCGCGCGTCGACGCGTTCACGCGCAGTGAAGTCACCGCCAGCCAGTGGCTCTACAAGAACGTGCCGCGCGGCTCGCTGGTCCTCCTGCCGGTTGACAACTTCCCCGCGCTCGAAGCGGCTAACTACAACGACTACGACCTGCAGGTCATGCCATCGGATCCGCAGCTCGGCGCCGCCTGGCTCGACGAAAGCAACGTCGCGCAGGTGCAGAGCTGGATCGCGAGCCTCGGGCACGACACCGCCTACATCGTGGTCAGCCGCAGCATGGCGGCGAGCGCCGCCTACTTCGGCGCTCCAACCGGGTACAAGAACCTCGTGTCGATGATCCCGACCGCACTCGGCGGCTCGGTCGTCTACCACGACGCCGACACGACGATCTACCGGCTGTCGGTCGTCTAACCCCGTCAGCGGATAAGCGAACGGCCGCGCCGGGGTTGGTGGCGCGGCCGTTTCGCGGATCGGGAGGTGCTCGCGTGGAGCTCGAGCAAAGTGATTGTTTCAGCCGCTCCGGACGGCAAGGCTGTGAGGGTGGCCGGCCACGATCCCGTCGCGTTGTCGCGGGCCGAGAGCGAAATCCTGAGTAACGGGCACGTGGTCGCTCGAATGGGGGCTGGCTTCAGGCGGTCAACGCAACAGCTCGGCCATCTTCTCAGCTGGCGTGGCCCAACCTAGGGTTTGGCGGGGTCGGCCGTTTAGCTCGGCTGCGACCCGGTCGAGCTCGGCCTGGTCGTGCCCGGCGAGGTCTGTGCC
>JAFASF010000337.1 GCA_019244745.1 Solirubrobacterales bacterium
GTCAAGCTCATGCGGACCTCGCAGCTGAACGTCGGCGGCAACATGGACTTTTACAACATGCTCGAGCGCGAGCGACTGGAGTCCAAGAAGATCTCCAAGACCAACGCCGTCACCTCGATCATGGGCCATGAGCTTCCGGCCGGCGACGTGCACGTGGGGCCCTCTGACTACGTGCCGTGGCTGACCGACCGCAAGTGGGCCCACATCCGGCTCGAGGGTCAGGCTTTCGGCGACGTTCCGCTCCAAGCCGAGCTCAAGCTCGAGGTGTGGGACTCCCCGAACTCCGCCGGGATCGTGATCGACGCCGTGCGCTGCTGCAAGCTCGCGCTGAACCACGGGCTCTCGGGCCAGCTCGACGGCCCGAGCTCGTTCCTGATGAAGTCGCCCATGCACCAGCGCCCCGACGACGAGGCCCGCGAGCTCACCGAGAAGTTCATCGCCGATCACGCCCGCCGGCCCGCCGGGAAGCCCGCCAGAGCGTCCAAGCGCGCGCAAGCGAAATAAACGGGGGCCGCGCATGCGGCCCCCCTTAAATAAACTTGGCCTACATGCCCGACCGCCTCGCGATCGCGCAGGTGACGCCCTTTGCCTGGGAGGCGAGCAACGAGGTGGGCGACTATGTTCGCCACGTCTCCCACGAGCTCACCCGGCGGGGCCACCGGGTCCTGATCATCGCCCCGTCTGACTCGACGGCACTGGTCCGCGACTCCAGACGCGAGATCCGCACCCAGCCCGAGGCGCTGCTCGAGCGGGCCGAGGCTGAGCCTCTGGTGCTCGGCGTGGGCGAGGTGCTGCCGTTCTCGCCCACCCGGCGGCGGGCCGCCTCGCTGCCGGTCGACGTCGCGCGCACGATCGAGGAGGCGCTCGAGGTTCTGCCGCTCGACGTGGTCCAGGTCCATGAGCCGTTTGCTCCCAGCGCCTCGAGCGTCGCGCTCCGCCAGTCGCGCGCCCTTAACGTCGGCAGCTTTCACACCCCGACCGAGCGCCTGCTCTCCACGCAGCTCGCGCGCTCGCTGTCCCGGCTGGTGTTCGGGCGGCTCGATGCCCGAACCGCCAGCTACGAGGCAACCCGCGACCTGATCCAGGCCTATTTCCCGGGCGACTACCGGGTGATCCTCCCCGGAGCCGATCCGCCCCCGCCCCGGGAAGCGCACGAGGTCGTCCGGTTCGTCATGGTCGCCCACGAGGAGCGGGCCGCGCTGCGGATCTTCCTGCGCGCGCTGCGGTCGGTCCCGGCCGAGCTCGACTGGCAGGCCGTCGTGTGGTCGGCCCGGCCCCTGACTCCCCCGGCGACGATGGGGCGGGCGCTGCGCGACCGGGTCGAGTTCGTGGACGCCGAGCGCATGACCGAGCCCCAGGCCCTCTCGAGCGGCGACGTCATCGTGTTGGCCTCCGAAGGGATCAGGCCGACTCCAGGCACGCTCGTGCGAGCACTGAGCGCCGGTCTGATCCCGGTCGCGTCCCGCCTCCCGGTGTACGAGGAGCTCCTGTCCGATGGGGAATTCGGCGTGGCGTTCGAGCCCGGGGACGTGCAAACGCTCGCCATGCACCTATCGCGGCTGATCATCGAGAACGGGCAAAACCGACGCAGCCCCGCCCAGCTCGAGGCGCTGCGCGCGAGGTTCGACTGGGCGCGGGTAGCCGACGAGCTGGAGGACGTGTACACGACGCTGGTCGCGCGCAGGCACGACCGCAGGGGCAGCAGCCAGGTCCGGGCGCGGCTGGCCTCGCGGCGCCTGATCGACGTCGACCTCCATATGCACACCGACCATTCGTATGACTGTGCGACGCCGGTGGAGGTATTGCTGGCGCAGGCCCGAGCTCAGGGACTCGGGGCGATCGCGATCACCGACCACAACGAGGTCTCCGGGGCGCACGAGGCAAACACCAAGGCCAACGGCGTCATGGTGATCGTGGGCGAGGAGGTGAAGACCGCCGACCAGGGCGAGGTGATCGGGCTGTTCATCGAGGAGAAGATCCCGCGGGGGATGACGCTCCAGGAGACGATCGCCGAGATCAAGCGCCAGGGAGGCCTGGTGTACGTTCCCCACCCCTTCGACCGGCTCCACTCGGTGCCCGACTACGAGCATCTCCTCGACGTGCTCGACGCCGTGGACGCTATCGAGGTCTTCAACCCCCGCGTGGCGATCAACGAGTTCAACGACGAGGCGGCGAGGTTCGCGGCCAAGTACCGGATACCGGCCGGAGCCGGGTCCGACGCCCACGTGCCGCAGGGGCTCGGCTCGGTGAGGATCCGGATGCGCGAGTTCAGCGGCCCCGAGGAGTTCCTGGAATCGCTCAGGGACGCCGACATCGTGCGCAACCCGGCCAGCCTGCTCTACGTCCAGGCACTGAAGTTCCTGCAAACGAGGGCCTTGCCCGAAGCGGCGCGGAGGGCTTCTCGCGATCGCAGGGTGCGCCGGGCGACCGGCCGTGGACGGGCCGCCGCGCGCGAGCGTCGCAAGTCCTGATGCACCCGCAAGGACAAGCCCGCGAGCCGTCCAATCAGCGGGGCATGCCCGCCACCGACGATGAGATCCGCGAGAAGTACCTCGAGCGGGCAATTCGGGAGCTGAACGCCTTTGCCCGCGAGGTCCAGTCGTGCACCCAGTGCCCCCGCGGCCAGCTGATGCCCGTGCTCGGGTCGGGGCACCCGCAGGCGGATATCTTCCTGATCAAGCACTCGGCTCGCCCCTCAGAGGTCGAGGAGGGCGTGGCGTTCTACGGGCGCACCGGCAACGCGCTGATGAAGTCGCTCCGCCGGCTGTCGATCGACCCGCTGGCCGTATACGGGACGCTGTGCGTCAAGTGCCCGGTGCCCGATCCGGTGATGGCCGACCCGGGATGCGTGGCCCGGCTGGTCGAGGAGCTCGCGATCGTCTCGCCGAAGATCGTGGTCGTGATGGGCCCGGAGGCACTCGCGGTCCTCGGCGAGCTCGACATCCCGCTCCGGCGGGAACTGGCCCCCGCGGTGGGTGAGATCCAGCAGCTGACGCCGACGATGGAGGCGCTGTACGTCCCGAACATCGACGACGCGCTCGACGAGGAGGACGCCAAGCGCGAGTTCTGGAAGGCGTTCCGGGTGCTGGGTCGGTGGTGGGCCGACCTGCCTCCGTATTGAGCGACGCCGGCCAGTTATGATCGGGGCATGGACCTCGAGGAGAAAACGCTCGATCGCGTCGGCGACCGCTGCGAGGAGTGCGGCGCGAAGCTCACGCCGGCCGAGCTCCAGGCAGTGCTCGAGTCCGGCGGCCCGGCGCTGTGCTCGATCCACGCCGCCGAGGACGAGCCCGGCCTCGCCGCGGACGAGGCCGGCTTCATCGAAGACGCGTAGCGCCCGGGACGATTCAGCCGGTCAGCACGATCTTGCCGAGCTTCCCGCCGGCCGCAAAGCGGTCGTAGGCGATCTTCGCCTGAGACAGGGGGTAGGTCTCCGCGACGAGCACCTTCAGTGCTCCCGAGGCCAGGAGCGGCAGCACCGAGCGCTCGATCGCCCGCGCGGTGAGCGCCTTCTCCTCGAGCGGGCGCGCGCGCAGCATCGAGCCGTGGATCCGCCCACGCTTTGACATCAGCAGCCCGAGGTTGAGCTCGCCGGTCGCCCCGGCGCCGATCCCGATCACGGCGATCCGGCCCTGCGTGTTCAGCGCCGCGATGTTGTCCGCGAGGTTGACCGCGCCCACCAGCTCGAGGATCACGTCGAACGGACCGTGCTCGGCGAATCCCTCCGGCGCGATCACC
This sequence comes from Solirubrobacterales bacterium, assembly GCA_019244745.1. Lineage (GTDB taxonomy): Bacteria > Actinomycetota > Thermoleophilia > Solirubrobacterales > Solirubrobacteraceae > Palsa-465. The sequence goes on from JAFASF010000337.1 coordinate 3,739, forward strand.
TCCGCGCCGAGCGCGCCCACCGCACCTCGCAGCTCCGGGTTGCGAACGGTCGCGGTCACGCGCGCGCCCGCGGTCACGCCGAGCTGAATCGCCGCCGTTCCGACCCCGCCGGCGCCTCCATGGACGAGCAGATGCTCGCCCGGGTGCAGGCCGGCCTGAGTGAACAGTGCGTCGTGGGCCGTGGTGAACGTCTCGGGAAACCCGCCTGCCGGGGGCCACCCGATCTCGTCGGGGATCGTCATGAGGATCCGCTCGTTGACGACGGCGAGCTCGGCCTGCCCTCCTCCGCCGACGATCCCCATCACCCGGTCCCCGTCCCTGAAGCGCTCTGCGCCGGGACCTCGCTCGACGACCTCTCCGGCCAGTTCCAGGCCCGGGATGTCCTGTGGTGAGCCGGGCGGCGCTGGATACCTTCCCGCGCGCTGGTGCATGTCGGCGCCGTTGATACCGGCGGCCCACACTCGCACGAGCACTTCTCCTGACCCAGGCGCTGGGTCGGGGTGCTCCTCGAAGAGCAGGCGGCCGTCGCGAATCGTGACCGCTTTCATGGGTTGGGAAGCGTACTCAGACGCGGACGAGCTCGGCGACGCACTCGATGTGAGGCGTCTGCGGGAACATGTCTACGGGCCTGACGCGCCGGAGCTCGTAGCCGGCCTCTACGAGCTGGGCGGCGTTCGGCGCCAGCGTGGTCGGATTGCAAGAGACGTAGACGATGCGGCGGGGGCCGGCCTCGGCGATCCTGCGCACGACCTTGTTCGACAGGCCGGCACGCGGTGGATCGACGACGATCACATCGGGACGGCCGGCGGTGGCGACGAGCTCGCGCAACGCGAGCCGGACGTCGCCGGCGAAGAAGCGGGCGTTCGTAACCTCGTTCAGGCGGGCATTGGAGATGGCGTCCGCGATCGCGTCCGGCACGAGCTCGAGGCCCCACACCTCGGCGGCACGCGGCGCCATCAGCAGCCCGATCGTCCCGATCCCGCAGTACAGGTCGTACACGCGCTCCAGACCGCTCAGCCCCGCGTATTCGATCGCCAGCCCATATAGCCGCTCGGCCATCTTGGTGTTGGTCTGAAAGAACGCCTCCGAGGAGATGCGCAGGCGCATGCCCCCGATCTCCTCCTCGAGGTCGTCGGCCCCCGCGATCACCTCCGTCTCGCCGCCGCCGGTGCGCTCGGCGACCCCGGGCACGCGCGACCACAGCACGCCGTTCGCCGGCTGGGCGGCGCGCGCCAGTCCATCGCGGTCGAGGTCAGTGCCCGGGGCGGTGACCAGCCGGACCACGAGCTGCCCCGTGCGCCTGCCCTCGCGCACGACGAGGTTTCGGAGCAGGCCCTCGCCGGTCCGGCGGTCCCAGGCGCTGAACCCCTGCTCGCGGCACCACCCGACGACGCGCTCGCGGGCGGCGTTGGCGGACTCCGAGGCGAGCAGGCAATCGCTCACCTCGACGATCTCATCCCATCGCCCGGGCGCGTGAAAGCCGCACACCAGCCGGCCGCCGCGGTCCGTGCCGAACGAGTACTCGAGCTTGTTGCGGTACCGCCACCTCTCCACGGCGGGGATGATCGGTTCGAGGGCAAACTCTTCCAGGCGCCCGATCCGCTCGAGCGCGTCCTGCACCTGGGCCTGCTTGACCTCTAGCTGGCGCTCGTATGGGATGACCTGCCAGGGGGCGCCGGGATGATCGGCGGCGGGCGCGATCCGCTCCGGGCTCGGCTGTACGATCTCGATCGCGCGGGCCTCGGCGTATGCCCGCTTTGACTTGCCCACGAGCGCCCGGACGCGGTCGCCGGGGACGCCGTCCTGCACGAACACCACGTACCCGTCGAGCCGGGCCACGCCGGCGCCTCCGAACGCCAGCGAGTCGATCGTCAGCTCGAGCTCGTCACCGGGACGCGGCCTGGGGCTCGTGAGCCCTGGGGGTGTGCTGGATTTTGCCCGCATATGGGGCCAGATTTAGCACACCCCTCGTGGACGCCCACTCACGGGGGACCGACGGCCCACTCACGCCGGCGCCCGCCACCCACTCACGCTGCCCCGCGGCCGCTCACGCCGGCTCCAACACGCGCGCCGCCAGCGCTCGGCTCTTGGCCGCCTTCACCTCGCTCGTGAGCGTGTCGATGTCGTACACGCCGTAATGGCGCCGGCCGTTGATGAAGAACGAAGGCGTGCCCGAGACGCCGCTCTCGTCGGCCGTGGCCACGTCCTCGCTCACGCGCCCCGCGTGCTTGCGGGTGCGGAGCTCCTCCTCGAAACGGTCCGTGTCGAGGCCCAGCTGGTTGGCGTATCGGACCAGGTCGCGCGGCGACAGCGCATCCTGATGGGAGAGCAGGAGGTCGTACATGTCCCAGAATGCTCCTTGGGCGGCCGCGGCCTCGGAGGCCTCCGCGGCCATCTGCGCCCGGGGATGAACGTCGTTCAGGGGAAGGTGGCGCCAGACGTAGCGGATATCCGTCCCCCCGGAGGCCAGCAACTCCCGGATGACCTGCTCGGCCTGTCCGCAGTACGGGCACTGAAAATCCCCGTACTCGAGCAGCGTGACCGGCGCGTCATCGGGACCGCGGATGTGGTCGCGAGCGGGGTCGACCTCGTCGGCGAGATCGGGTATGTCCTCGGCGGTGCTCCCGATCTGCCGAGCGCGGGCCGTCTCCGGGATTCGTCTGATTCCGTGCACCACCAACCAGGCCACGATCGGCGCGATCACGACCGAGCCGAGGGTGCCGAGCCTCGCCTCGTTTAGACGCTCACCGCTGAACGCGAGGCTCGAGATCAACAGCGATACCGTGAACCCCACGCCCGCGCTTGCTCCGCCCGCGATCAGGACGGGAACGCTCAAAGGGGAGCGCGGCCCGTGCAACGACGGCCGGGAGGCGAGCCACGATCCGACGAAAATTCCTATCGGCTTGCCGACCACGTAACCGACGAGGATCCCGAGCGTGATCGGTGAGCGGATCGCGTGCGAGAGCAGCGTCCCGGTGACGTGGATTCCCGCGTTGGCGAGCGCGAACAGCGGCACGATCACGTAGCTGGTCCAGGGGTGCAGGTCGTACTGGAGGCGCTCGTTGGGCGAGAGGGCGGAGCTCAGACTCTGCTGCGCGCTGCGTGCGAGCTCGGGAGTGGGCTGCTCCCGAAAGGAGATCGTGAGCGCGGTTGCCCGCTCCAGATCCTCTCTGGACGGCGTGTACGCGCTCGTGCCGAGCCCAATCGCCAGGCCCGAGATCACCGGGTCGATGCCCGACTTGAACATCGCGATCCAGATCGCGACCGCGACACCGACCGAAAGCGGGCGGCGCCCGGCCGGCACGTAGCGCAGGGCGAGCAGCACGGCGAACAGCGACACGGCGATGGCCAGCGCGGGAACCGAGACGCGGTTGGTGTACGCGACCGCGATCACGAGCAGCGCGAGCAGATCGTCGACCACGGCGAGCGTGAGCAGGAAGACGCGCAGGCGGGTCGCCGTTCTCGGTGTCAGCAAAGCAACCACGCCCAGCGCGAACGCCGTATCGGTTGACATCGCCGCCCCCCAGCCGTGCGCGCCCACGCGGCCGGCGTTGAACGCGAGGTAGATCGCGATCGGCACGATGACTCCGCCCATCGCGGCGAACACCGGAATCGCGAGCCGTCGTCGTTCGCGCAGCTCGCCGAGGTCCAGCTCGCGCTTGGCCTCGAGCCCGACGACCAAGAAGAAGAACGTCATCAGGCCCTCGTTGACCCAGTGGCGTAGGTCGGCGGAGATTCCGTGGCTGCCCAGCTGGATCGAGAGCCGCGTCGTCCAGACGGACTCGTACGAGTGTGACCACGGGGAATTGGCCCAGGCCAGCGCCGCGACCGTGGCCGCGACCATCACCATCGCCCCGCCGGTCTCGGTGCTCAGGAAGTCGCGGACGGGCGCGGCGAGGTTCCGCGCCCACGCGGTGCGCCCGGTATAGGGCGCGGGCGCGGCTGTGGCCGTGGAGGCTTCCACGATCCCGAGGGTAGTAGCGCGTCAGGGGAGCTGCTTCTCGATCACCGCGAGTACCGGCCTGCGGTTCGCATGACGCCGCTCGCTAACTGCTGACGAGGAACTCCAGGAGGGCCTTCTGCGCGTGGCGACGATTCTCGGCCTGCTCCCAGATCCGCTGCCGCGGGCCGTAGAGGACCTGCGCGGTGATCTCCTCGTCGGGATGCGCGGGCAGGCAGTGCAGCGCGATGGCGTTCGGCGCCGCGAGATCGAGCAGGCGGTCGTTGAGCTGGTAGGGAGCCAGCGCTCTCCGGCGGGCTGCGGCCGACTCGGGATCGTCGTTCATGCTCACCCAAACGTCGGTGTAGATCGCGCTGGCGCCGTCCACGGCTGCGGGCAGATCGTAGGTCACCAACGCGCTGGCCACCGGAGCGAGCTCATAACCCCGTGGCGAGGCCAGCCTCACGCTCATCCCCGCGGTGGCGCCCAGCTCCGCGAGTGACCGGGCGACGTTGTTGCCGTCTCCGACATACGCGACGACCAGCCCCTCGAGCCCTCCGAACGTCTCGCGCAACGTCACGAGGTCGGCGAGCGCCTGGCAGGGATGATGGCCGGAGGTGAGCATGTTGACGACCGGCACCGATGCGTGCTCGGCGAACTCACTGACGAGCTCGTCGGGCCCGGTGCGGATGCCGATCGCCGCGACGTGGCGCGAGAGGACGTAGGCGGTGTCACGAATCGACTCTCCCCGCGTCAGCTGGAGATCGTCCGTTCGCAGCACCATCGGATGACCGCCGAGCTCGACGATCCCAGCCTCAAACGACACCCGGGTACGCGTGGACGGCCGCTGGAAGATCAGCGCGACCGACCGGCGGTGAAGGACATCGGAGCTCAGCGGCGCGGCCTTGAACTCGAGCGCGCGATCGATCAGGGCGCCCAGCTCGACGGCGGTCAGCTCGGCCCCGGTGAGGAAATGACGTGGCAAGTCGGTGAGTGTACGGTGGGCGCTCGCGATGCCGTTGGCCGTCCTGATCTGGAACCTCAAGCACGGGCGGGCGGTGCCCTCGGCCGGGCGCGACCTGTTCGAGGAGTTCGCGACCGAGCTGGGTGGCTGGGACTGGGACGTGGCGCTGCTGCAGGAGGTGCCTCCGTGGTGGCCGGCGGCGCTGGGCTCGCGGCTCGGCTGCCAGTACCGGCTGGTGCTCACCTCGCGCAATTCCCTGCTCCCGCTCCGCCGGGCCATCGCGGTGCGCTGGCCCGACCTCATCAAGTCGAACGGCGGCGGCTCCAACGCGATCCTGGTGCGGCGCGACACGATCGTCGAGCACCGCACACGGCGTCTGGGCCTCCTGCCCGAGCGCAGGTGGGTCCACGGCGTGCGCCTGAGGGACGGGCCCGCGGCCTGGGTGTGCAACGTGCACACGGGCTCGGATGCAGACCAGGGGCGGCTCGCCGCGGCCACGGCCGAGCGGTGGGCGGGAGACGCTCCCGCGGTCCTGGGGGGCGACTTCAACGTCCATGATCTGCGGATCGACGGCTGGCGTTGGGCCGGTGGTCGAACGGGTGACCACGCGTTCGTGCGCGGGCTCGAGCCGGTGGGCGATGCCCGGGTGCTCCCGCGCGGACGCTTGTCCGATCACGCGCCCGTCGCCGTGGAGGTTGGTTGACGACCGGGTGACGTCAGGCCTGCAAGTACGTCAGGACGGCCAACACGCGGCGGTGGTCGTCAACGGTCGCCGGCAGATCGAGCTTCGCGAAGATGCTCGTCACGTGCTTCTCGACGGCGCGCTCGGTGATCACGAGCTCGGCCGCGATGGCGTGGTTGGAGCGTCCTTCGGCCATCAGGGCGAGCACCTTGCTCTCCCTCGGCGTGAGCGCCTCGAGCGGGCGATCGACGCGGTGGCGGCCGAGCATTTGCGAGACCACCTCCGGGTCGAGCACCGATCCCCCGTCGGCGACGCGGCGGATCGAGTCGATGAACCGCTCGACGTCTGCGATCCGATCCTTGAGCAGGTAGCCGACGCCCTCGGCGCTGCCGGCGAGCAAGTCGAGCGCGTAGTCCTCCTCGACGTACTGCGAGAGCACCAGCACGGCGGTGTCCGGGAGCTCGGCGCGGATCGACTGGGCCGCCCGGAGTCCCTCATCGGTGTGGCTCGGCGGCATCTTGATATCCACGATGGCCACGTCCGGCTTGTGGGCGCGAACCTTCCGTAGCAGGTCCTCGGCGTCCCCGGCGCGCCCGACCACCTCGAAACCCGAGTCTTCGAGCAGACGCGCGACCCCTTCGCGAAGCAGCACGGAGTCTTCGCCGAGTACTACGCGCACGGGATCGTCGCCCTCACCGTCGTTCCGTGCCGCGCGGGGCTGTCGACCTCGAGCGATCCGTCGAGCGAACCGACGCGATCCGCGAGCCCGCGTAGACCCGATCCGTGCTCCGGGTCGGCGCCACCCACTCCGTCGTCGGAGACCTCCACCGTCACGGACCCGTTGCTCTGGGTGATACGAACCTCGGCGGCGGTGGCTCGCGCATACTTCGCGACGTTCGTCAGCGCCTCCGCGACGACGTAGTAGCTCGCGATCTCGACCAGCGGAGAGAGGCGCGCGGGCGGCATCTCGACGAGCGAGACCGGCACCGGCATACGCGCGGCGAGGGCCTTGACCGCCGCCGGCAGCCCGCGGTCCGAGAGGACCGCAGGGTGGATACCGCGCGCGAGCTCGCGCAGTTCAGCAGTCGCCGACTCGAGCTCGCCCATCGCCTCGACGATCAGCTCGCGAGCGCCGTCGGGGTCGTCGGCGATCCGGTCGCGCGCGAGGCGCATGTTCAGCGACAGCGCGACAAGCCGCTGCTGCGCGCCGTCGTGCAGGTTTCGCTCGAGCTTGCGGCGCTCGGCGACCCCCGCCTCGATGAGCCGCTGGCGCGACCGCTCGAGCTCCTCAACTCGGGCCCGCAGCTCGGCCTGGAGGCGCTCGTTCTCCAGTGCGAGGCCGGCCGCGGCTCCCGCCGCGGTGAGCAGCTGGCACTCGTCGGCCAGCGCGGCGTCGTGGACGATCACCGCGAGCGGTGCGCCGTTGCGCTGCACCGGGGTCCAGGCGCGCCCGGCGTCCCGCGGAAGCTCCACCCGGTGGCCGTCGGCGTCGACGTACTGCTCCCGGTCGGGAAGCCAGTACCCGAGCATCAGGGAAGGGTCGCCGAACGCATCGGCCAGGGCGTCGCGAAGGCTGCGGCGGCGCTCGGGGGCGGCGCTCAACCGTGCCACCAGCTCGCTCACCGCGCCGGCGCGACTGAACCGCGACTGCATCAATCCGGCAAGGAACGAATACGGCACGGCGGCGAGCGGCAGCAGGCCGAGCAGGTAGATCGTGTCGACGCTCGGTGATTCGGTCCCACTGAGCTTGGCCGCCAGCGACGCGATGAGGACGAAAAGCGCGAGCGCGCCCGTCCAGAGCACGGGGGCGAGGCTCCTGCGCCGCACTGTGGGAAACCCCCGCCACCGCCGGACCAGAGCGACGATCAGGCCGAGGAGCACGGTGACGGCGATCACCGCCTGGGCCTTCTCGAGCGCGTCCGCGATCTGCATGTGATTCGCGGCGAGCAGCGGGTTGGCCGGGCAACTCTCGCAGTGCGGCGAGCGGGGGAACTGGAGGAACGGCAACGGCGCCCATTGCATGATCGTTACGTCGAACCAGGCGGCGGCGACCACGAGCCGCTCCAGCCGGGTGTGCAGGTGCCCGTCGGGGAACGAGACCAGCATCTGGACCAGGAACGCGTAAGGAAGCCCTGCTACCAGCTCGCCGAGGAAGAAGAGGTATCGGTCATTGGTCGCCAGCAGGATGCCGAGCAGCCAAGTGAACCCGACCGCGGTCATCAGCAGGCCGAGGCGGTTCTCGGGCCTGCGCCACCACATGAACAGCCCGGTGCCCACGAACGACCAGCCGATCACCAGCTGCTCGGCGAGGTAGAGGCCGCGTAGGTTGGTGTGATTGCTGCCCAGCGCGACGGGCACCGTGATCAGCCCCAGGGCGAGCGCGGTGGCGCCGATCGTGGTCAGAGCGCGGCGCAGGCCGGTCATCGCAACAGCGCGGCGAGCGCCGGCCCGGAAACCTCATCCTTGGGGAGAAAACCGCGTGCCCTGCTCGCGGCGACCAGGCCGCCAAATTCATTGCCCTCGCGGCTCGAGGTGAGCACCACCGCGGGCGCGTCCTCGTCCGCGGTGAGTTGCAGCGCGACCTCGAAGCCGTCGAGGTCGGGGAGTTGTACGTCCAGCAAGATGACCGCGGGGCGCAGGACCCGAGCGGCGGCCAGCGCCGACTGGCCGTCGTGCGCCTCGCCGATCACCTGGTAGCCGGCGTCCTCGAGCACCCGTCGGGCGCTCGTCCGAAAGCTGGGGTGGTCGTCCACGATCAGGACAGTGACCATGAGGCGATTGTCGCGAACGCGCGTAGGCCGGACAGTGCGGCTACCCGAACCGAGCGGGGGGATACCCGCACCGCGAATACGCCAGTGTGCCGCATGGTCGCAAGCCAGGACCGTTGCGACCCTCCGGGCGTGGCTTTCACCCATTCATCGGAGGTACGTGAGATGCAACGAACCAACCTGGCCGCGCGCGCCGGTCGCTGGAGCGCCCAGCACCGCAAGGCGGCCATCCTCGGCTGGCTGGCCTTTGTCGTCGTGGCGGTCCTGCTCGGCGGCATGGTCGGCACCAAGCACATTCCGCAGGACAACAACGGCGTCGGCGAGTCCGGACGGGCGCAGCAGGTGCT
>JAFASF010000120.1 GCA_019244745.1 Solirubrobacterales bacterium
GACCGGCTGCATTTGTCAGCGTCGAGCCCTTCACTTTTAGATCCACCACCCGCTCAATCGCTTCCCCGGTCAGCGTCTCGCCGCGAGTCTCGAGATCCATGTAACCGGGGATCGTCCACTCCTGCCCGGCCGCGACGGTGTGGCGCAGGTCCCGTTGCACCGCGACCGGCTCGCCGAGGCTTGGCACCAGTTGTTCGAGAGCGAGCTTGAGCGCTTCCAGCCCCATCTCGACGCGGCCCGCGGGTGGATGTCGGACCAGTCGATGCCGAGGTTCTCCTGCTCGGCCTCGATCTCCCGCTGCCACAGTTCGCGGTAGGCATCTGTGACCTGCTCGAGGTCGAGATGCACGCCGGCGAGCCGCCAGCGGTAGTAGAGCGACACGGCGTCGTCGACGCGCGAGCCGAGGAACATCGCCCCGGAGGGCGCCTCTCGTTCGCCGCAGATGAATCTCCGACGCCATGCTTCGCGGCACATCAGCCACAGGGCGTAGGACGAGTGTGACAGGTGCCGGATCGGCTCCCCGTCGTATCGTTATCTCGCGGTTCTGAGCTGGCGTCGTTGATGTCATCCCTGACGGCCTCCGGCATGAAGTGGACGGTCCTATCTTGGGTGCGTCAGCGACGTCGTTCAGCTTGACGCTAGCCTCGGCCTTGGAGACAGGGGCGAGGCTCCGTCGGATGCGCTTTGGGCGTCAGATGCTGTCGATGATCCGGATCAGTTCGGCTCGCTCGTACCCGTGATGTCGCGCGAAGTTGACCAGGTCACGGGCGCGCGCCACGACGACGCCTCGTTCTGACTGGCCGGTGATCGTGATTCCGCGTCCGCGGCGGAACTCGAGCAGTCCTTCGCTTCTGAGCGTGCGCAGCGCTCGCAGCACCGTGTTGGTGTTCACCCCGATCACGGCTGCGAGGTCCTTCGCCGGCGGTAGGCGCTCGCCGGGGTTTGCCTCGCCGTCTGCGATTGCGCGGCGGATCTCGGCGGCGACCTGCTCGTGCAGGTTGGTCGGGTCGTTCTGGTTGACCTTGACCCGTAGCATGATGCTAGTTACATTAGCTTTATTGTGAGTCGCGATCAAGCGGTCAGGGCGGTTGAAGCGCCGCATCGTCCCTCCGAGCAGGAGGAGCTGCAGGCCCTGATCGAGGAAGCTCGCCGGCGCGCGCGTCGCCGTCGGCGACGCTACGCGATCACGCTCGTGGTTGCCGTCCTGGCTGCCGGCGCCTTGTATCTGGTCCTGGCGAGCGGCGACGGGGGCGCTGGGGTACCGACCCGCGGTCCACAGGCCGCTGGTGTCGGCCCGCAGGCGTTTGGGCCGGGCCGGTTCTGGTACACGCGCACGATCAGCACCGAGCGTCAGTGGCTGCCAGCCGGCGGGATGACGATCGACCGCCGCGGATACACCCACCGGCACGGGCCGAACGTCCAGTTCAAGCTGCGGATCAGCGACGAAACGTGGGTCGGCGTGGACGGCACGATCCGTGAGCGCATGATCGTCGCGGGCGCGCGCTTCGCGTCCGCCGCGGATCACGCGAGGTGGGTCGCTTACGGGCGGCGGCTGCCGAATTTCAACGATGTCTGGCTGGGCTGGATCGGCCACGATCAGATCACGGTCGGAGGCGACAAGTTCCCGCCACTGCCCTGGTATCAGGTTGGCGAGTGGACTGGCCCTTCCGGCAAGGACATCGGCGACGGTCTGTTCCGCTACCGACAACTGCTCTCGCTCCCGACCCGACCGGCGGCGATGCGCGCCCGCCTCCGGCAGGCGGAGGCGGCGCTCGCACGGCGGGAGGCTCGCACGGCGGGGGCAAACGCAACCGACATCCAGAAGGGCGCGTTCGCGGACCTGAGCGAGATCACCGGCCTGCTCACCTCGCCGCTGCCCGCAGCCGAGCGGCTGGCGCTGTTTCGTGCCGCGGTCACGATCCCGGGCGCGAGCGTCAACGCTCGGGCCCGTGACTCGCTGGGGCGTCAGGGCGTTGCGATCAGCGCGTCCGGAGGTGTGTCATTTCAGCAGCTGATCATCGAGCCGGCGTCTGGAGCGCTGCTCGAAGACGCGCCAAAGGTCGCCGTGGTCGCGCAGGGTGTGGTTGGCTCGCCCTACGCGCTGCCCAAGGGCGTCAGCCCGGTCCGCGCACCTGGCGCGCCACCACGGCCTCAGACGCCGGCGATCACTCCCAGGATTGGAAATCCCACGACTGTGTTCACGCTGAGGCTGTCTGCTGACGCCCGAGGCCAATCGCGGCAGCCACCCAGGCTGGAGGGGCTCCTGATCGGCACACCGGGCCCCCAGTGCTTCGCCACCAGCGCGCCAGCGCCAATACCGCTCGTCGCCTCCGCCAGCGTCCGACGCGCTAGCAGGTTCACCGATGTCTACCGGCTCAGCCCGATCAGTGTTCACCGCCGCACGTGGTGCCCCGGCCGATACGAGCTGACGGTGCTACCCAAGTCCGCCGACCGCTTGCCCTCGCCCTCACCGGGCGCGGGCAGCTCGATCTACTTCGAGGTCAGGCCGGGGGCAGGGCGATGAGCGTATTCAGTCCCTCGCGGTTGCCGAATCAGGATGAGCTGCAAGCGCTGATCGAGGAGGCGAGGCAGCGTGCCCAGCGTCGTCGACGCCGCCAGATCAAGATCGTGCTGGCAGCGCTGATCCTCGTCGGTGCCGCGATATGGGTCGCGGTCGGGCGGGGCGGGTCCGGGCGGCCGGCAGTCGCCTCAGGCGGCGCGCGTGCTGCCGGTGATTCGGGCTCGTTGCGGCCGGGGGATTACTGGTACACGCGAACCGTTGTCGCAACGCGGCAGCCGGTGGTCGGGATCGGGGTGCCGGTGGCGAGTGAGACGATCGAGACGTGGGTTGGGACCGATTGGAGTTGGCGCCAGCGCGCGATCGAGCCATCAGGCCCGTCTCCTTTCCAGCGACATGATCATCGGCGGTGATGGGTTGTTCCCGCCGCAGGCCAACGCCACCTGGAGCGTGAACGGGATAATGACCAACGGTCGTGACCCCGGCGACGGTCTGTTCACCTACCCCCAGCTGCAGGCGCTTCCGACCAAGATCGGCGCTTTGCGCGATCTGATTCAGCGGGCCGTTCGCCCGCAAGCCGAGCGCAACCTCGATCATTACGTTCTTCCTGGCCCGCATCATCGAGCGATCGTGGCCCGTCTTTGGTCCGGCTACCTCGGTGGCAGGGCGGGGCTCGCCGAGCAGGCGCTGATCGCGATCTCCGATCTTGACGCCTCGCCGGTCCGTCCAGGCGTTCGGGGGGCGCTACTCGCTGTCGCCGAGACAATTCCGGGCGTGGCGATCGTCCCGGGGGTCCGAGACGTGCTTGGACGGCTGGGTGTTGCGGTTTCCACAGCTCAAGGTCCTCGCCTGATCTTCTCGCCGCGCACAGGCGCGCTGCTTGAAGGCGTGAGCGGGATGATCGTCGCGCGTGGTCCAGTCCGCTCGCTCGACGCGGTGCCGGCGCACGTGGCGCCGATCGCTGAGCCTGCGGGGCTGAGACCCCCGCGATTGACGATCTCCCCACCGATTCGGGACGCCAGCGACCGTGTTCACTGTCCGACTCCAGGCGGTTGGAGTGTCCGCTCGGGCGAGTGGGCCGGCGTCCGCCGGTGGCGGCGGTGAGTCCAGCAGGCCAGGTCTGGCTCCCGCTCCGGGACGAGCCCGAAGTCAGCCCACGCTTGCCGCCGCGTTCGTGGTAGGGCCGGCCGTCGTCGGGGACGTCGCAGTAGCCGGACGCGCGGGCGGAGTCGAGCTGCGCCCCATCGTCGAGCGGCAGCACTTGACAGGATTAACGGACCTCCAGGCCATGCTCAAAGTTCCGACGCTAGAAGCCCGTCCCAGCCGGTCGGCGCGGCCCCGGCGGTGTCGCCGCTGGCCGCGCGACGGGCGGATCGAGGGTGCGGTCCGGTGCGAGTCTTCGTAGCCGGCGCCACCGGCGTGATCGGGATCCGCCTGCTGCCGCTGCTGATCGCCGAAGGTCACACGGTCGCCGGAATGACCCGGTCGCCCGAGAAGTCCGCCAGCCTCCGGGCGCTTGGCGCCGAGCCGGTCGTGTGCGATGTGTTCGACGCTCCCGCATTGACCGAGGCGATGACCACGTTCGAACCTGATGTCGTCGTCCATCAATTGACAGACCTGCCGGACGACCGCGACCAGTTGAGTGACTTCGCCGCCCGCAATGACCGAATGCGCACCGAGGGGACCCGGAATCTCGTCGACGCCGCGGGCGCCGCCGGCGCGCACCACCTTCTCGCCCAGAGCATCGCCTGGAGGCCCGCGGGACGAGGCCAAGCCGTTGACGCCCTCGAGCGGCAGGTACTCGATGCGAACGGCGTTGTGGTCCGCTACGGACAGCTGTACGGCCCCGGCACGTTCTACGAACACGAACTGCCATCGCACCCCCGTATCCACGTCGACGAGGCCGCCCGGAGGACGCCGCCGTTGATCCTGGCCGACTCGGGGGTCTACGCCCTCGAAGACGCACCATGACTTTCATCGGCAGGGGGGGCGAAGCTGTCAGTCGTCGAGGATCGCGAGGTCGAGCCTCGCGAGTCGGTCGGGGTCGGCGAGAATGTCCAGCTCGACAATCCTCCCGCCCCGGACGGTGACAGCGGCGACGGAGAACGGCCGTCCGTCGCGGATCGAGACCAACCCGGCGGCACCGTTGATCAGCGCTCGCCTCATGGTGAGGTCTACCTGCGACCACATGGACGCCTGGCGCGCGACCGTTTCGGCACCCTGAACGTGGCGCGACAGACCGGTCAGGCCGGCGTCGGCTCTGAGGACCACGTCGGGGTCGAGCACGGCGAGCAGCGCCTCGAAGTCACCGCCCCGCGCCGCGGCTAGGAAGGCCTCAACGATCTCCCATTGCGCGCTGAGGTCGGCGTCGGGGAGGGGCGCGCTCCCACGGACTCGGCGTCGGGCGCGGCTGGCGAGCTGGCGTGCCGCGTCCGGAGAGCGATCGATGATCCTCCCGATCTCAGCGAACGGCACCGCGAACATGTCATGGAGGACGAACGCGAGCCGCTCCGGAGGGGTCAGCGTCTCCAGCACGACCAGCAGCGCCAGTCCGACGGAGTCGGCCAGCAGCGCCTCGTGCTCGGGGTCGGTGCCGTCCGCGGGATCGATGATCGGGTCAGGAACGCGCACGTCCAATGGCTGCTCATGGCGCGTCTTGCGCGAGCGCAGCATGTTCAAGGCGAGACGCGCGACGACCGTGGTCAGCCACGCGCCGAGATTCTCCACCTCGCTCGTGTCAGCGCGGCTGAGCCGCAGCCACGCGTCTTGCACCGCGTCATCCGCCTCGCTGAGCGACCCGAGCATCCGGTAGGCGACCGCCCGCAGATGCGGTCGGTGTTCCTCGAACTGCTGGGCGAGCCATTCCTGTCCATCCATCGTCACGTTGCTCCTTACGCGGGTGTCATCGAACTAGACCCGCGAGATCCGGGGGATGTGACGTGGTTGGCCCAAGGCCGGCGGCTTGCGCCGGGATCGCCGCTCATGACGGTAGTGTCAGTGAATCGTCACGGGCACCGAGATCGCGCCAACGGGGCTGACTGAGGTCGAGGCCGCGCGGCGCCTAGAGGCACGCGGAGAGCTCCCGCAGCGGCGCTCGAGTCGCTCCTACGCGAGCATCGTGCGCGCCAACACGCTCACCGTCCCGAACGCGATCCTGTTCGTGTTCGGGGTGCTCACGATCACCCTCGCCTCCTGGCGCGATGCGCTCTTCATGGGGATCTTGGTCTCCAACATCGCGGTCGGCTCCTTCCAGGAGATCCGCTCCAAGCGCGCGCTCGACCGCCTCGCAGCGCTGGTGGCCCCGGAAGCGGTCGTGGTGCGCGACGGGGTCGACCACCGCGTGCCGACCGAGCAGGTAGTGGAGGGGGATCTCGTGCGCTTGGCCGCCGGCGACCAGGTCGTCGCCGACGGAACACTCGTCCAGGCCGAAGCGCTCGCCCTCGACGAGGCGAACCTGACCGGCGAGTCAGAGCTCGCGGTCCGCGGCGCCGGGGAAGCGGTTTGGTCGGGGTCGTTCGCGGTCGAGGGCGCAGCGCTCTTCGAGGCGACGGCCGTCGGTCCGGACAGCCGGGCCGAGCGGCTCACCGTGACCGCGCGTACGTTTCGCCATCCGCGCTCTCCGCTCGAGCGTGCCAACGACCGGCTGCTGCTCTGGCTGGTCGCACTGGCGGCGCCGCTCGCGATCGGGCTGGCGGTCTCCGTTTTTGCCCGTTCTGAGACCTCGGCGGCGCGCGTGCAGACCCTCACCGCCGGGATCGTCAATCTCGTTCCCGAGGGGTTGATTCTGCTGATCAGCGTCACCGCCGCTGTATCCGCGTTCAAGATGGCGACCCGGGGAGTACTCGCGCAGCAGCTCAACGCGATCGAGTCTCTTGCCTCGGTCGACGTCGTGTGTACCGACAAGACCGGCACGCTGACCGAGCCGACCCTACGGGTGGTCGACCTGGTGCCCGCCCCGGGGACCGAGGAAGCGACGCTGGCGCGCGAGCTCGCGGGCTACGCCGCCAGCTCCCCGTCTCGGAACCTCACGCTGGAGGCGATCTCGGACGCGGGACTGGCGGACGTGCAAGCACGTCGCGTCCTCGGTCAAGTTCCATTTTCCTCCCGCCGGCGATGGAGCGCGCTCGATCTGAGCGACGAGCGGCTGGTCCTCGGGGCCCCGGAACGGTTCGCCGACGCCGACCCGGGCCTCGCCGAGCGCGCGCGAGACGTGGCGAGCGCGGGACGGCGGGTGCTGACGATCGGCCGCAGCGCGGCGCCCCTGCCCGGCGGCGGCTCTGAACCTGCATTTCCCGATGACGTAAGGCCGCTGGGTCTGGTCGTGCTCGGAGAGCGGTTGCGCCCAAACGCGGCCGAGACGGTCGATTTCTTCACCCGGCAATCGGTCGGGCTGAAGGTGCTCTCGGGCGACGCGCCGGCTACCGTGGGGGCGATTGCACACGACGCCGGGGTGCCCGGATTAGCGGCGGCGCTCGACGGAGGGGCATTACCGTCGGAGCCGGCGGCTCTGCTCGACGCGGTGCTCTCCGCACCGGCTGTCGGCCGGATCTCCCCGGAGGGCAAGCGGGCGGTGGTGGGCGCGCTCGCCGACGCGGGTCGCTACGTCGGGATGGTCGGGGACGGAGTCAACGACGTGCCCGCCCTGAAGGAAGCGCGCGTCGCGATCGCGCAGGGGTCGGGCGCACAGATGGCACGCTCGGTCGCCGACCTGGTGCTCGTGCGCGACGACTTCGCGGTCGTGCCCGGGATGGTTGCGGAGGGCCGCCAGATCCTGCGCAACATCCAGCGCGTCGCGCGACTGTTCATAACCAAGGCCGTGTTCACCGCCGTGATGGGCTTCGCGATCGCGATTCCGACGGGAACGTTCCCGCTACTCCCGCGTCAGTTCACGATTGCCTCGACCGTCACGATCGGCATCCCCGCCTTCCTGCTGGCGTTGGCGCCAAGCTCCGGGCCGTGGCGGCCGGAGCAGTTCCTGCGGCGCGTCGCCCAGTTCGCCGTTCCCGCCGGCGTGGCAATAGGAATCGGCATCGTCGCCGGCTACCTGATTGCCCGCTACGGCTTCGACGTCGGTCTGCGCCACTCGCGCACGGTCGCGACCGGCATCGTCGTCGTTTGCGGGCTCGCGGTCGTGATGCGGCTCGAGACCGAGGGCGGACGCCGGCGCCTCGCGGTGGCGGGATTGTGCGCCCTGATGCTGCTGTTGTTCGCGCTCGCGTTCGTCATTCCGTTTCTTCGCCACTTCTACGAGCTTGCAACGCCGACCGGTGACGCCCTGGCCGCCTGGGCCATCGGGACCGCGCTCGGGATCGGGGGAATGCTCGTGGCGCTGCGGCTAGTGCGTGCCTGATCACCGCCGCGCACGCAGCGGCACCGGCGACGACGACTGGTGCGCCAGGTACTTTTTGCGCTTGCGGTTTGCCCCCGAGCATGACCCGCGATCTGCGGTCGGTGCCGGCGAGCGAGACCTACTGAGAGCGCCTCCAAAATGCCTGAGCCCGTAGGCCGCAGCCAGCGCTACATGCCGGGCCTCGACGGCCTGCGGGCGGTAGCCGTGCTCGCGGTGATCACGTATCACCTCGGGTTTGGATGGGCGGGGGGCGGTCTGCTGGGGGTGGGAGTGTTCTTCACCCTCAGCGGCTATCTGATCACCGATCTTCTCCTGGCCCAGGTCGCGTCGGGCCGGGTGGACCTCGGCAACTTCTGGCTGCGCCGAGCGCGGCGGCTCCTGCCGGCTCTGTTCTTGGTTCTGGCCGTGGTCACGATCTGGGTGGCGGTCGCGGATCGCTCGCAGTTGCCCGGTCTCAGAGGGCAGGTCGGGGCCGCTGCGGTGTACCTGAACAACTGGTGGGAGATCTTCCACCACATTCCGTACTTCGCTCGGTTCGGGCCTCCGTCGCCGCTGAACCACCTGTGGTCGCTGGCGGTGGAGGAGCAGTTCTACCTCCTCTGGCCTTGGTTGTTGCTTCTGGGGGTGCGGTTCGTCCCCGAGCGCAGACGTCCCCTCGGTGTGCGGCCGCGGCTCGCGGGCCTGGTCCTGGCTCTCGCGCTGGCCTCCGGGGCCGAGATGGCGCTCCTATATCACCCCAGCTTCGACCCCTCGAGGGTCTACGACGGCACCGACACGCGCGCGTTCGGCCTGCTGTTCGGGGCGGCCCTGGCGATGGTGTGGCCGAGCCGCCTGCTCACCCGGCGAGTCAGGGGCCACGCGCGAACACTCCTGGAAGTGGCGGGGACCGTCGGCCTCGTGACGATCGCCGTGTTGATCTGGCGAACGAACCAGTATTCGCCGTTTCTGTACCGCGGTGGGATGGTGGGGCTGTCGGCGGCCACAGTGCTGGTTATCGCAGCGGCCGCGCACCCGGTGACTCGGCTTGGCGCGGTTCTCGGCTGGCAGCCCCTGCGGTGGCTCGGCGTCCGCTCCTACGGCATCTACCTCTGGCACGCGCCGGTGATCGTGCTCACCACCTCAACCGTCAACAGAGGTACCGACCTGCTCCGCGCCGCGGCGCAAGTGGCGGCCAGCATCGTCCTGGCCGCCCTCTCTTGGCGGTTCATCGAGGAGCCGATCCGGCGCGGCGCGCTCGGACGTCTGTGGGCCGCAGCCCGCGCCGGCCGGTGGCGTCCGCGGTCGGTACCCGCTCGCGCTCGCTTGGGCCTGACCGCCGCGGTCGCGGGTGTGGCGCTCGGGTGCGTCGCCCTGGCCGGGATCAGCCCCCCACGTGCGGTGAGCTCGACGCTGGCCGGTATCAGCGTCAACTCGGCCGCGCTGGGGTCCTCGCTACCCCCGCCGCCGCAAACCCCCACCGTCTCTTTCTCAGCGCGCGGCGGGCAGACCCGAACGACGACGTCGCCGCCGGTTTCGAAGCGCAGTGCGGCGGCACCGGGGCCGCGCCCGGCCGACCCGGCTCGTGCCGCCCGCACGTCGTGCAGATCGGTAGTGCACCTGGGCGACTCCACATCGGAGGGGATGATCTCCACCGACTACCTGCCCAACCCGAGGCAGCGTCTGGCCGCCCAGTATGCCCGCGTTGGCGTCCGGCACGAGGATCTGGAGATCACGGGCGCGACATCGATCGTCGAGACGCTGCCGGGTGGAATCAACGCGTACGAGGTCGCCCGCGGACTGGTGGGCGGGGGCTATCACGGATGCTGGGTGATAGCGCTTGGCACGAACGACACGGCCGACGTCTACGTGGGCTCCTCCGTGTCTCTGAGTACTCGCATCGAGCGGATGATGTCGGTGATCGGTGACCAGCCGGTCTTGTGGCTCAACGTCAAGTCGCTGCTCTCCTCCGGACCGTACGCCGAGTCCAACATGGAGCACTGGAACAGCGCGCTCCTGCAAGCCTGCGCTCAGCATCCGAACATGCGGATCCTCGATTGGGCTGCGGTCGTACATGACAGCTGGTTCATCGCGGATGGGATCCATTACACCTCTCCGGGTTACGCCGCGCGCGCCCGCCTGATCGCGGACGGTCTGGTGCAGGCGTTCCCTGCGGGAGGCGCGACGTCCCCGGCCGGCTGCATCGTCAACCCCTAGCTCAAGCTGGCACCGGCGCGGCGGGGACCACGGCCGCGGTGTCGCTACACTCCGGGTAGTTGCCGACTCAACTAAGGAGTTTGTGGTGGACGTCGAAATCTGGTCCGACATCGCGTGTCCGTGGTGCTACATCGGAAAGCGGCGGTTCGAGGACGCGCTGGCTCGGTTCGAGCACCGAGACGACGTGCACGTCATCTGGCGAAGCTTCGAACTCGATCCGACAGCCCCGCGCGAGCGCGACGGCGACCGAGCGACGCGCCTGGCGAGCAAGTACGGGCTCACGGTCGAGCGTGCCCGCGAGCTGGATCAGCACGTGACGGAGACCGCGGCCGGCGAGGGACTCGATTTCCGCTTCGACATCGCGCGCAGCGGGCTGACGTTCGACGCTCACCGTGTCGTTCATCTCGCGCGCGAGCATGGACTACAGGACGCGATGAAGGAGCGCCTGCTGCGCGCGTACTTCACCGAAGGTCAGCTGATGGCCGATCACGAGACGCTGGTTCGCGCGGCGGTCGAGGTGGGGCTGGGCGAGGAGGAGGTTCGCCAGACTCTGGCCAGCGACCGCTTCGCCGAGCGGGTCCGCGACGACGAGCGCACGGCGGCCCAGCTCGGGATCAACGCCGTGCCCACATTCGTGGTCGATCGTGCCCTCGGGGCCTCCGGGGCTCACCCGCCCGAGGCGCTTCTGGAGTTGCTGCGCGAGGGGTGGGCTCGTCGCTCGCCGGTCTCGGTGCTCGCCGGTGGCGAGACCTGCGACGTCGACGGCTGCTAGCGGCAGAGTGAGCAACGATCGGGAGACTCTGCGGGTCGCCCTGTTCGCGACGTGCCTCATCGACGCTCTGTTCCCTGATGCAGGCCGAGCCACCGTGCAGCTCCTCGAGCGACTCGGGCAGCGGGTGGAGTTTCCGCTCGAGCAGACGTGTTGCGGCCAGATGCACGCGAACAGCGGCTACTTCGAAGTCGAGCTGGTAGGCCGGTACGTGGATGTGTTCTCCCGATACGACGCGGTCGTGGTGCCCTCGGCCTCGTGCGCGGCCAGCATCCACCACCAGCATCCGATGATCGCGCGCGCGGCAGGGGACGAGGCCCTGGCCGTGCGGGCCGAGTCGGTGGGCTCGAAAACCTACGAGCTGTCCCAGTTCCTGATCGACGTGCTCGGAACCGACGACGTCGGCGCCTACTTCCCGCACCGCGTTACGTACCATCCGACCTGTCACTCCGTGCGGCTGCTCGGGGTCGGCGACAGACCGCTGCGGCTGCTGCGAAACGTGCGCGGGATTGACCTAGTCGAGCTGCCGCGGTGGGATGAATGTTGCGGATTCGGCGGCACGTTTGCCATCAAGAACCCGGACACGTCTGCGGCGATGCTGGCGGACAAGATGGACGCGGTGATCGATACCGGCGCGGAGGTGTTGTGCGCCGGCGATCGCTCCTGCCTGATGCACATCGGCGGCGGACTCGAGCGCATTCGGGCCGGCGTGCGCACGCTGCACCTGGTGGAGATCCTCGCGAGCACGGAGGACGAGTACCGGCCGGACCGCGCGCCGGCCCGATCCCAACCCGGCGCCGCGCCGGCCCGATCCCAACGCGGCGCCGCGCCGGCCGCGACAGAGGAGCCGCCAGGATGAGCTCGGGCGAGACCATCTGGACCGACGATCCGCCGTTCCCCGCCAACGCAAAGCGCGCCGTCAACAACGCTCAGCTGCGGCGCAACATCCGTAAGGCGACGACCACGATCCGCGAGCGGCGGGCGAACTTGGTCGGTGAGATGCCCGACTGGCAGGAGCTGCGCACGTCAGGCGCCGCGATCAAGGACGAGGTGCTGCGCAACCTCGACCGCTACCTCGAGCAGTTCGAGGCCGCCGCGACCGGGCGCGGAGCCCAGGTCCACTGGGCCCGCGACGCGGACGAGGCGAACTCGATCGTGGCCTCGCTCGTGGCGGCGACCGGCGAGACCGAGGTGATCAAAGTCAAGTCGATGGCGACCCAGGAGATCGGCCTCGTGCGGGCGCTCGCTGAACGGGGCATCGCTGCCTACGAGACCGACCTCGCGGAGCTGATCATCCAGCTAGGCCACGACCGGCCGAGCCACATCGTGGTGCCGGCGATCCACAAGAACCGCGCCGAGATCCGCGAGATCTTCCTCAAGGAGATGAACGACGCACCGGCTGACCTGTCCGACGACCCGCAGGCGCTCGCCGAGGCCGCGCGCCAGCATCTGCGGCGCAAGTTCTTCGAGGCCAAGGTGGCGATCAGCGGCGCCAACTTTGCGATCGCCGAGACCGGCTCGCTGCTCGTGGCGGAGTCGGAGGGCAACGGGCGCATGTGCCTGACCCTCCCGGATACGTTGATCTCGGTGGTCGGGATCGAAAAGCTGCTGCCGACGTTCCGCGACCTCGAGGTGTTCCTCCAGCTGCTGCCCCGCTCCTCGACCGGCGAGCGGATGAACCCATACAACTCGGTGTGGACGGGCGTCACACCCGGGGACGGGCCGCAGAACGTGCACGTCATTCTCCTCGACAACGGCCGCACGAACGTTCTGCGCGACGAGGTCGGACGCCAGGCGCTGCGCTGCATCCGCTGTGCGGCATGCCTCAACGTCTGCCCCGTATACGAGCGCACGGGTGGACACGCCTACGGCGCCACCTATCCCGGGCCGATCGGCGCGGTGCTCACGCCTCAACTCGTAGGGGTGGAGCATGCTTCCGAGCTGCCGTTCGCCTCCTCATTGTGCGGGTACTGCTACGAGGTCTGCCCGGTCAAGATCGACATCCCCACCGTGCTGGTCAAGCTCCGTCACGATGCGGTGCGGACGGGGCGCCACCCCGTGGAGGGCGCCCTGTTCGGCGCCGCAGGGGCCGCGATGAAGGGCCGCCGGCGGTGGACGCGGGCGCTGAGGCTCGCTCCGCTGATGCGATTCGCCCGCCGCGGTGGTCCACCGCCGCTGTCGCGCTGGACCTCGGTGCGCAACCTGCCCGAGCCTCCGGACCAGTCGTTCCGCGACTGGTGGGTCCGGCAGCATGAGAGCGCCCGCGAGGTCATTCGGGAGCGGAAGCGGCAGTGAGCGCGCGCGACGAGATCCTGGCGCGTGTGCGCGAGGCGATCGCGCCGGCGAGCCCCTCGGACCGCCAGGTGCCGCGCGACTACCGCACGCGCACCGAGGACGGGATCGACAGGTTCATCGAGCGCCTTCACCACTATCAGGCCCGCACCCAGCGG
The DNA here is from genome assembly GCA_019244745.1 of Solirubrobacterales bacterium. Classification (GTDB taxonomy): domain Bacteria; phylum Actinomycetota; class Thermoleophilia; order Solirubrobacterales; family Solirubrobacteraceae; genus Palsa-465. The sequence continues at coordinate 13,281 of JAFASF010000120.1, forward strand.
ATCGCTGCCGGCAGGCTCGAAAAAGGCGTCCGAGCGACGCTGGCTGACCGAGGCGTCCACCGGGTTCTCGCGCCGGACGGCATCCCGGATGGCTGGCTCAAAAACCTCGAGCGGCTCACGGACACACCTCCACTCGACCCGCCCGCGCTCGACGGAGTGGACGGGGTGATCACGACGTGCGCGCTCGCGATCGCGCAAACCGGGACGATCATCCTCGACGGGAGTGCGGGAATGGGCCGGCGCGCTCTCTCACTCGTTCCCGACTATCACCTGTGTGTCGTCCGCGCCGACCAGATCGTGGGCTCTGTCCCCGAGGCGATCGCGAAACTCGACGCCACGCGGCCACTCACGTTCATATCCGGCCCGTCGGCCACGGTCGACATCGAGATGGTGCGCGTGGGAGGCGTTCACGGCCCCCGCCGGCTCGAGGTCATCATCGCCGAGTGACGTGCCGTCGACGGTCACGGCTTCGCACTCGTTGGCGCTGGGGCGGTCGAGAACCGGGCCGGGTACAGGAACTGACCGATGCCATCCAACGGCTCTCCGGGATCTCGCGGCGAGAAACGCCTCAGCTCGTTGTTGACGCTGAACCGCGGTCCGAGCAGCACGTTCCCGCCGCTGACCAGCGTGTAGAAACGGTCCAGAGGCCGCGGGGGTGGCCCGGCGACACGGATGCCGCGGAAGTCGTAGACGCCCGCGTGGCAGGGGCAGATGAACGACTGCGCCGCCGCGACGTAGCGAACCGGGCACCCCACGTGCGCGCACCGTGACGAGATCGCGATGACATGGTCGTAGCGGTCCTTCACCGGCCCGTCGACCGTCAGGTTGTGCTTGCGGACATAAGCGATCGATCTGCCCGCTTCGCCGATGCCAGGCTGGATCGTGATCACGACGGGCGCGTAGTCCGTCTCGCTGAATTGCGATAGGGGTCCGATCTTCTGCCAGCTGTCGCCGGCGCCGTGGAACACCGGCGCGAGCGCAAACCCCAGCGCCGGCAGGGTGAACGCCGCGGCCGCGATCGCACCGGCGGTGTTGGCGGAGGCGTTCATGAACCGCCGGCGCGTCACGGTCTCGCCCTCGAAAGCTCCGGGCATTCCCGCCTCGAGGGTGTGTTTGGGATGGCGACGACGTCGCTGGGTCATGTGCTATCAAACATAGTACTACAGAACATAGTTTCAGGCCCAAAAGCGAGCGTACCACGGGCCCCGGCGCGCTACAGGCCGCGGCTCAGACGGTCCCTTTGGCACCGGGGCGCCCATCGCGAGATGTGACTCGGCTACGATTGGCCGTAGCGGATGGCGGTCACGACCGACAAGCACCGGGGCAACGGTCACCGGCAAGACAGCGCGATGAGATCCGCTCCCGCCGCGCGCCAAACGGCGACGCCCGCTGCCGCCCGCACGGAGCGTGCCGGGCTTCTGCTCGGAGCGTTCGGGCTGGCCTCCTCGCTGTTCGTGCTGACGCGCCTGCTCGAAGGCTGGCGGGTCAGCCCCGGTTCGACCGAGCACGCATTCTCGCTCCTTGGCCAGAGGCTGAGCTACCCCGCAGCCAACCTCGCGGCCTGGGTGATTCTCGCGCTGGCGGGAGCGGGCCTGGCCGTCACGCTTCTCGCTGTGGTGGCCGCCGTACGCGAGCTGGTCGGCGCGCGCCGGCTCGGACGGTGGCTGACCGGCGCCCAGGTGGGGCTGGTGCACGGTGCGCTGGTGATCGCTGACGACCGGCCGCGGGCCTTCTGCGCCGGTTTGATCTCGCCTCGGATCTACATCTCGACCGGCGCGATCGCGGTCCTCGACGATCGAGCGCTACAGGCGGTGCTCGCGCACGAGCGCCATCACGCCGTCCGGCGGGACCCTCTGCGCCTGGCAGTTGGTCGGGTGTTCTCGGAGGCGCTGTTCTTCCTTCCCGGGCTGCGGGAACTGATCCGCCGGCAGCGAGGACTGACGGAGTTGAGCGCCGACGAGCACGCGCTCTGGGCGACGTCTGAGGATCGGCCCGCACTCGCGCGGGCGATGCTGGTCTTCTCCGAGGACGACAGCGGAGAGGTGGTCGGTATCGCTCCGGAGCGGGTCGACCACCTGATGGGCGCGCCGCCGAAGTGGCGCTTTCCCGTGCTGCTGTGTGCCGGCGCTGCTGCGGTGAGCGCGCTGGTGGTCGCGGTCGGGGTCCTCGCAGGGCAGCTGGCGGCGGGAACCGCGACCCTCGCGCCGCCGTTCATCTCGCGCCAGCCCTGCGTCGTCGTGCTCGCCCTGATTCCGTGCGGGCTCGCGTTGGCCGCAGCTCGTGTCGCGCTGACCGTGCGTCGGCGCGCCAGCTAATCGCTGCTTGCCAGGCGCTGCAGCTGGCGCCGACGAGCTGGATCGAGCGTTGAGAGGCTCCGGGCGAAGTGCGCCAGGGCCACGTCGCCGAACTCGTCGATCAGGTCGGATACCTCGGCTCCGGCCCGGCGCTGCTGATACTGCTCGCGGGTGAGGCGGGAAACGTAGGTGTCGTGTCGGCCGCTCCGGGTGCGGGCGAGCAGCCCCTTGTCGTCGAGGCGCCGCATCACGGTCATGTACGTGGTGTAGGCGCGCGGGGGCTTGGCCTTCCGGTTCAAGCTCTCCATGACGAGCTTGACCGTGGTCTCGCCCTGGCGCCATACCTCCTCCATGACCTCGGCCTCGAGTTCGTGGAGCGGAGGGGGCGGCGCGGGAGCGCGGGCGTCCGAACCTCGGCTCGGCGGCGGCCCGGGCGCGCGGGCGTCCGAACCTCGGCTCGGCTTGGCCGGGCCACTCACGTTCCGGGCGCGGGTTGCCTTGGCCGGCGCGGGCGTATTCACGGACGTGGATCCCTTCTTGCGCCGCCGGACCATCGATGCACAGAATAGACCCGCGCCCAGACGTCGCCGCCAGTGAGTGCTAGAGTCGTAACCATCTCCTATGCAGGATAGTAGCACAGCATGGAGCAGGTTCCGGGGCGGGCTCGCTGGCCTGGCCGCGCTGGGTGTCGCAGCCGCGGCGGCAGGATGCGGCGACACCTCGGCCGCGGTGCCCGCGACGCGGCCCGCGACCCCCGCGGCCCAGGTAGCGCGCTGGACTCCGATCGTCCACGTTCGCCGGCCCCTCGACCTCGCCGGACCCCGCAGCGACGGGTCGCTGCTGCTGGCGGCCGCCGGGAGACTGTTCGTGCTCGGCCCCGGCGGGGCGGTCCATCCGTTCGCATCCGGCCCCGCCGGCTACCGGAGCCCAGGTGGCGAGGAACCGTACATCGCACTCGCGCCGCCGGTGGCGACCCAGCGGTCGTGCGGCTTCCAGGCCGGAACGGTGTATGCCCTGCGGCTCACCAATGGTCGTGGGGTCGTGGCGATCAGCCAATCCAGCGGCGTGCGGCGCCTGGCGCGCTTGAACGCTCCGGGGCTGATCGATGGGATCGCGTTCGATGGAACCGGTCGCTTCGCCCACCGGCTGCTGGTGACGATCAATGCCGGATCCAAGACCACGGTCGACGCGATCGATTGCCGAGGCCGCGTTACCGCGATCACGCGCACCGCTCCTCGCGTCGAAGGAGGCATCGCGGTCGCGCCGGCGAGCTTCGGCCGCTTCGCCGGCGACCTCATCGCCCCGGGCGAGACTTCTGGGCGGATCTTCGCGGTCACCCCGGCCGGCCAGAGCCTGCTGGTCGCAGACTCAGGGCTGCCCCACGGCAACGACATCGGGGTCGAGAGCGAAGGCTTCGTGCCGTCGGGATCGCCCGACGCGCTGGTATCCGACCGGCTGACCCCCGGCAACCCGCACCCCGGCGACGACGTCGTGCTGAGCATCGGCGCCGGCGCCCTGCGAGCCGCCGGCGTGCGCCAAGGAGACCTACTGGTCGCGACCGAGGGAGGCGCCCTCACCGACGCGATCAGATGCACCAGGCTCGGATGCCGGGTCAGGCTCGTCGCCAAGGGGCCCGCGGTTGCACACATCGAGGGCCACATCACGTTCGCGCGCCCGTGATTTCAGCCGCGGGCTGGGAATGCGGCGATCGACTACTGTCCGAACCATGAACGACGACTGGCGACTGCGCGTGCACATGCACGAAGACGGCCGAGCGCGCGCTTTGACCGAGCAACTCGACGCCACGGAGCTCGAGCATGACCTCGAGAACACCTTTCACGACCGAGTGGTCGTCTCGGTCGACGGCGCCGAGGTGTTCTGCTACACCGGGACGCGCGAGCAAGCCGAGCGCGCTCGGGAGGCGATCGCCTCAATCGCCGCCAAGCACGGCTGGCAACCGGACTACGAGCTCCGGCACTGGCATCCGAGCGCGGAGGAGTGGGAGGACCCCGACGCTCCTCTGCCCGCAGACGCCGCCGGGCAGGCGGCCGAGCACGCGGAGCTGATGGAGCAGGAGCGTGAGGAATCGATCGAGCAGGGCTTTCCCGACTTCGAGGTCCGGGTGACGTGTTCATCCCACCGGGAGACCGTCGAGCTCGCCCACACGCTGCGAGCGGAGGGGCTGCCGTGCGTGCAGCGCTGGAAGTACCTTTTGGTCGGCGTCGCGAACGAGGATGATGCGAACGCGCTCGCGGCGCGGCTGCGGGACGAGGCGCCGGCCGGGTGCACGGTCACGGCGGAGGGCAACCTGCGGGACGTCTACGACGAGAGGCCGTTCAGCCCGTTCTCGTTCCTCGGCGGCCTGGGCGGCTGACCCGCCGAGTCTCTATTCGAACAGCTCCGAGTCGTGCTCTTCGAAGATCCGGGCGAAATCGCTGCGGTCCCCGGCATGGAGCGCCTTGATCAGCTGGTGGATCCGCGGGGTCATCACCAGCAGGTAGCGCGCGGGCTCCGACGACGGATTCCAGTAGGAATGCGGGGTGCCGCGCGTGACCAGGATGGACTTCCCTGCCGGAACCTCGCGCTCCTCGTCGCCGATCCGGAATCCCAGCTGACCCTCGAGCACGATCCACGCCTCGTCGTCCGAGCGGTGCAGGTGCAGCCCGGCAATCGGCTGACCGGGACGGTCGCCGCGATCCGTCCAGTCGGCGATCACGAACGATTCGCTGACGATCATGCGCTCGAGACGACCCCGTCGAGCGAGACGGGTCGAGCGGACACGGGCGAGGATTGGACGATCGAGGTCGTGGTCTGTCCGAATGGCGCGAGCTGATCGATCACTTCCTCGAGGTGGCCCACCGAGCGCACGTGGGCTCGTATCAGGTAGCAGTCCTCCCCCGTGATGCGATGACACTCGACGACCTCCGGGAGTGCCCGCGCGAGCTCTGAGACCTTGTGGAGCTGTCGTGGTGCTGGGCGGATTCTTATGAACGCGCTCAGCGTGTACCCGACTGAGACAGGGTCGACCACCGCCCGGTAGCCCCGGATGATGCCCTGGCCCTCGAGCCGCTGGACGCGCTCCGCGACAGCTGGCGCGGAGAGGCCGACGCGGCGACCGAGCTCGGCCATGCTGAGGCGAGCATCCTGCTGGAGCTCGGCCAGGAGGCGCCGATTGGTGTCATCGAGCAGCGCACCGTTACCAGATCCGAGAACTTGCCTTTGATTCGTAAGCATGACCACATTTATACCTGAGATCAGCCATGTACATGCGCGGGCGTGCTGGCGAACCTGTGGCTCATGGACCGTCCTAGCCGGCCACCGCCCCACGCGTATTTCGCGATCAGCGCGCTGTTTCACTACCTCGGCCCATCCTTCGCCGTGCTGCTGTTCGCGCGCGTGCCGGTGCTCGGCGTGGCCTGGCTGCGAATCGCCGCCGCGGCGGCGGTGTTCGCGTGCTGGCGGCGCCCGTGGCGAGTCCTGCGCGGTCCCGAGCCGGGCATGCGGCGTCTGCTGGTCGGCTGGGGCGCCACTCTCGCGGCGATGAACTGCTGCTTCTACGAGGCGATCGACAGGCTGCCGCTCGGCACCGTGGCCGCGATCGAGTTTCTCCCGGTGATCGCGCTCGCCGCGCTGGGAGCGCGCACGGCGCGCAACGCCGCCGCGCTCCTCCTGGCGGTCGCGGGCGTGTTCCTGCTCACGCACGTGCAGCTGTCGCTTGAGCCGATCGGCCTGGCGTTTGCGTTCGCCAACGCGGCCCTGTTCGCCACGTACATCGTGCTGGCGCACCGCGTCGCCCGGCACCCCGGTGTGCGCGGGATCGACGGACTTGCGGCAGCCATGCTGGTCGCCGCCGTGGTGGTCACGCCGATCGCGGGCATCCAGGCCGCCGGGGCGCTCGCGGATCCGGTTGCGCTGCTGGCGGGCGTCGGAGTCGGGATCTCATCGTCGGTCATCCCGTACGTCACCGACCAACTGGCGATGGCCCGGCTCAGCCGCGCCACCTATGCGCTCATGGTCGCGTTGCTGCCGGCGATCGCGACCGTCGTGGGTCTCGTGGTGCTGGCGCAGGTTCCCACGCCGGCGGAGGCTACGGGCGTGGCGCTCGTGGTCTGCGGGGTGGGCGTGCACCGCGAGCGGGACCCCGAGCCCGAGAAACTCCCCGCGTGTGAGCGGTTTGCCGACACGCGGCCGCCCGCTTGGAGTATCTTCGCCAGGCGTGGCCGTGCCGGCCACTTCCCCTGAGAACTAAGGAGGGAGAGGGAATGAGCAAAACCGTTGCGGTGCAGCTACAGGTCAACGGAGCGACCCACCGCCTCGAGGTGGAGCCGCGCCTGTTGCTCGTGCATGCGCTGCGCGACAACCTCGGTTTCACGGGCACCCACGTCGGTTGCGACACATCCAACTGCGGAGCGTGCACCGTGCACATGGAGGGCCGGGCGGTGAAATCCTGCACCGTGCTCGCGGTGCAGGCGGACGGAGCGCAGATCACGACGATCGAAGGCATGGCCTCCGACGGGCAGCTGCATCCGCTACAGGAGGCGTTCTGGAACGACCACGGGCTCCAGTGCGGCTATTGCACGCCCGGGATGATCATGGCCGCCGCCGCGCTGCTGGCCGAGAACCCGAATCCGACCGAGGACGAGGTTCGGCACGGCCTCGAGGGCAATCTCTGCCGTTGCACGGGCTACCACAACATCGTCAAGGCGGTCCTCGACGCGGCCAAGACCAAGGGCGCCACCGTCGCCCAGCAGCCGGAGGTGACGGCATGAGCACTGGCGAAGCCTCGACGCAGGCCACCCGGATCGCGGCCGAGCAGACCGACGCTGCACCCGCGCCGAGCAATCACGTCGGGCAGGCCCTGCGGCGCAAGGAGGATCCCCGCCTGATCACCGGCAAGGGCACGTACGTGGATGACATCAACCTCACCGGCCAGCTGTGGGCGGCGTGGGTCCGCTCGCCCGAGGCGCACGCGAAGATCGTCTCGATCGACACCTCCCAGGCCAAAGCGCGTGACGGTGTCCGTGCGGTGTACACCCATGAGGACCTGGACATCGAGGCCAGTCTGCCCATGGCGTGGGTCCCGCCCGGCATCGAGGTGAACACCCCCGATCACTGGGTCCTCGCCAAGGGCGAGGTCAAACACGTGGGTGATCCGGTCGCGCTCGTCGTCGGCGACGATCGCTACGAGGTCTTCGACGCCGCCGAGGACGTGATCGTCGAGTATGACCCGCTGCCGGTGGTCACCGATCCGGAGAAGGCGCTCGAGTCCGACTCCCCGGTGATCCACGAGCAGTTCGCGACCAACAAGGTCAGCGAGTGGTCGCTCGGGGGCGGCGATCTCGAGGCCGGGTTCGCCGAGGCGGACGTCGTCGTCGAACGGCGAATCGTCAACCACCGCATCGCCGGAGCGGCGATCGAGCCGCGGGGGGTGCTGGCCGACTTCCGGGCCGACAGGCTGACCGTGTGGAGCTCAACTCAGATCCCACACCTCCTGCGCCCGTTCCTGTCGATGCTGCTGGGCATCAGCGAGGACAGGGTCCGGGTGATCGCTCCCGAGGTGGGAGGCGGATTTGGCTCCAAGCTTCAGGTCTACGCCGAGGAGGTCGGCTGCGCGTGGGCGTCCCGCAAGCTCGGACGTCCCGTGAAGTGGATCGAGACGCGCTCGGAGGGGATGATGGTCACCCACCACGGCCGTGACCAGATCGACACGGTCCGCGTCGGCGCCAAGCGCGATGGGACGATCACCGCGTGGCACTCGAAGATCCTGGCCGACATCGGCGCTTACCAGATGTTCTTCACGCCAATGATCCCGGAGCTGAGCGCGTTCGTCATGTGCGGTGTGTACAAGACGCCGGCCGTACAGACCGACGTCGTCAACGTGATGACGAACAAGTTCCCCACCGACGCGATCCGGGGGGCGGGGCGGCCCGAGGCGACCCACATGATCGAGGTCACCATGGACCAGCTCGCGCAAGAGCTCGATATGGATCCGCTGGAGCTGCGGCGCAAGAACTTCATCCCGCCGTTCTCGGAGGGCCACGAGACCCCAATCGGCGTCGTCTACGACTCGGGGAACTACGAGCTGGCGCTGAACAAGCTGCTCGAGCACATCGACCCCGCAAAGGTGCGCCAGGAGGCCGCGGAGCTACGCGAGCGTGGCATCTACCGCGGCATCGGCTTCTGCACCTACACCGAGATCTGCGGTAACGCGCCCTCGCGGATAGTGGGTCCGTCCGGATTCGGCGTGCAGGGCGGCGGATGGGAGTCCGCCGCGGTGCGCGTCCACGCCAGCGGCGCGGTGACGCTGTACACGGGCACCTCGCCTCACGGGCAGGGCCACGAGACCGGGTTCGCGCAGATCGTGGCCGACCGGCTCGGGATCGATCCGGCACAGGTCGACGTCATCCACGGCGATACCCAAGCCGGCCCGTGGGGACTCGACACCTACGGCTCGCGCACGCTCGCCGTGGGTGGCGAGGCGGCCGCGCGCGCGGCGGGCAAAGTGGCGGCCAAGGCCAGGGAGATCGTCGCCCACCAGCTCGAGGCCGACCCGGCCGACATCGAGTTGCGCGAAGGCAGGTTCTCCGTGCGAGGGTCTCCGGACAAGGGAATGACGCTGTCCGAGGTGGCGGGCGCCGCGTACGCGCCCGAGAACATCCCCGAGGGGATGGAGCCCGGGCTCGACGAACAGTCCTTCTACGATCCGGAGAACTTCGTGTTCCCGTTTGGCGCGCACGCGTGCGTCGTCGACGTCGACGCGGAGACGGGCAAGATCGACGTCGTGCGCTACGTCGCGGTCGACGACTGCGGACCGGCGATCAACCCGATGCTGATCGACGGCCAGGTGCACGGAGGGATCGTCCACGGCGTCGGACAGGCGCTCTACGAGCGAATCCACTACGACCAGGACGGTCAGCTCGTGACCGGGTCGTTCGTGGACTACGCGCTGCCGACGGCCGCGGAGATGCCGAGCTTCGAGACCGACCGCACCGAGACGCCGTCGCCGGTGAACTCACTGCGGGTCAAGGGCGTCGGCGAGGCCGGAACAATCGCCGCCAGTCCGACGGTCACGAACGCCGTGATCGACGCGCTCCGGCCGCTGGGAGTCACGTTCATCAACATGCCGCTCAGCCCGATGCGCGTATGGGAGGCGATCCAGGAAGCCAAGGGAGGTGTCGCAGCATGATCCCCGCGGAATTCGATTACACGGCTCCGGAGTCGCTGGACGCAGCGATCAAGGCCCTCGCCGACGGTGGCGAGGACGCCAAGCTGCTCGCCGGCGGGCACTCGCTGCTTCCGCTGATGAAGCTGCGGCTCGCCGCGCCCGCGTTGCTCGTCGATCTGCGCAAGGTGCCCGGTCTGCACGGCATCGAACGCGAGGACGGCAGCTGGCGGATCGGTGCGATGACGCCGCACACGGACCTCGAGCACTCGCCTCAGCTCGGGATCTTCGCCAAGGCCGCCGGCACGATCGCCGATCCTCAGGTGCGAAACCGCGGGACGGTCGGGGGCTCCCTCGCTCACGGCGATCCGGCCTCCGACCTGCCGGCGGTGCTGCTCGCCGCCGACGGCAGCGTCACCGTACAGGGTCCGGGCGGTCAGCGCGCGATCAGTGCCGGGGAGCTGTTCCGCGACTACATGGAGACCGCGATCGAGCCCACCGAGGTGCTGACCGAGGTGCGGATCCCGTCGCTCGACGGCTGGGGCTTCGGTTATGAGAAGTTCAACCGTCGCAGCGAGGACTGGGCGATGGTCGCGGTCAGTGCGCTCGTCAAACAGACCGGCGACATCTGCGAGGAAGTGCGGGTCGGCCTGACCAACATGGGGTCGGTGCCCCTGCGCGCCGGGGCGGTGGAGGAGGCCCTGCGCGGCAAGCCCTTGTCGGCCGAGAGCATCGCCAGCGCTGCCGAGCAGGCCGCCGAGGGGACCGATCCGCCGGCCGATCTCAACGCCAGCACTGACTACAAGCGACACCTGGCGAGGGTGCTGTGCCGGCGCGCGCTCGGGCAGGCAGCGGGGCTGACATAGTCTGGGTGTGAGCTTCGCGGACATAGGATCAGTCGAGGCGGCGGGCGCCCGGCTCGCCTCCCAGCACTACCTGGCCGACCGGCCACTGGCGCTGGCGGTGCACCTGGCGGTCACCCTCGAACAGCCCTTGCTGCTCGAGGGTGAGGCGGGCGTGGGCAAAACCGAGGTCGCTCGGGCGCTTGCCGGCGCCACCGGCGCGCGGCTTATCCGCCTGCAGTGTCACGAGGGCATCGACCTGCACCATGCCGTCTACGACTGGGACTATCCCCGCCAGCTGCTGGCGCTGCGAGCGGCCGAGGCGGGGATCGACGAGGGCGAGCTGTTCTCACGGCGCTTTCTGTTGCGCCGTCCGTTGCTCGACGCGCTCGAGCACGATGGTCCGGTCGTCCTGCTGATCGACGAGATCGACCGGGCCGATGACGAGTTCGAGGCGTTCCTGCTCGAGTTCCTGAGCGATTTCGCGGTGACGATCCCCGAGCTGGGAACCGTCTCCGCGCGCCGGCGGCCGGTGGTCGTGCTCACCTCGAACCGCACGCGGGAGCTCCACGATGCGCTCAAGCGGCGCTGCCTCTACCACTGGATCGACTACCCGAGCCCCCAGCGCGAGCGGGAGATCGTGCACGCCCGGATACCGGGCGTCCCGGAGGCGATCGCGGTCCGGGTCGTCGCCGCGGTGAGCCGGCTGCGCCAACAGGGGGATCTGTACAAGATGCCCGGCGTGGGGGAGACGCTCGTGTGGGCGCAGGCGCTCCTGGCGCTGGGCGACAACGCCGACCTCGACGAGACACTCGGAGCGGCGCTGAAGGTCCACGAGGACCTGGTTCGGGTGCGGGATCGGAAGGTGCTCGAGGGTGTCTGAGCGGGGCAACAGCGCCGCTGCCGAGCTCGGCGCCGCGGCTGCCGAGCTCGGCGACGCCGTCGTCGATCGCCTCGCCGCGCTGACGGCGGGGCTGCGGGCGCAGGGGTCGCGCGTGGGCATTGGCGAGCTGCTGAACGCGCACCGGGCGCTCGCCGCGGTCGACTGCGCCTCGCGAGAGGACGCGCGGCTGGCGTTGCGGGCCGTGTTGTGCTCGGACCACGCGGACCTCGAGCGCTTCGACCGCGCGTTCGTGGCGGTATTCGGCGAGGGCGCGATCGTGCCTAGCGAAGATCCGCTCGCCTCGCTGGGCGGGATCGAGCGCGAGGCGCTGCCTCACGCCGGGATTCCCGGCTCGGGGCCGCGCACCGAGGTGCCCGAGGATCCGGTCGGGGTGCCGGCCGCCTGGAGCGACGTCGAGCTGCTTCACCACAAGGACTTCGCGCAGTACACCGACGCCGAGATGGCACTCGCCCGCGAGCTGATCGCGCGGCTGGCGCGGCGCGGGCCGACCCGGTTCTCCCGCCGCACGCGACCCGTGAGGCGGCGCAGCCACACGCCCGACGTCCGCCGGGTCGTGCGTGCTTCGATGCGGACGGGCGGCGAGCCGATCGACCGCCACTGGCGGGGTCCGAGCCGGCGCCCGCGCCCCCTGGTGCTGGTATGCGACGTGTCGGGCTCGATGACGCCATACAGCCGGATGCTGCTCCAGTACGTCCACGCCTCGGTCGCCGCCCGCCGGCGCGTGGAGGCATTCGCGTTCGGGACCCGCTTGACGCGGATCACCAACGAGCTGTCGGGCCGCGATCACGATCGGGCACTCGAGCGGGCGGCAACGGCGGTCACCGACTTTGCCGGGGGGACCCGGATCGGCGCCGCACTCGCCGAGCTCAATCGCGTTCATGGGCGGCGCGTCGGCCGTGGCGCCGTGATCGTGATCCTGTCCGATGGATGGGACCGGGGAGACCCGGAGGTGCTCGAAATCGAGATGGCGCGTCTACGGCGCAGTGCCCACCGTCTGGTGTGGCTCAACCCGCTCGCCGCCCACCCGGAGTTCGAGCCGCTGACGCGCGGGATGCGCGCCGCAGTACCACACACCGATGAGCTGTTGGCGGGTAACTCGCTTGCCTCGCTCGAGCAGCTAGCTGTCATCCTGGAGGAGATCTGAAAGTGAAGGACGTTCTGCCTGAGATCACCAAGTGGACCGAGCGCGGGCACCAGATCGCGCTCGCGACCGTCGTCGGCGTTCAGCGTTCGGCCCCCCGCCCTCCCGGCGCGAAGATGGCCGTGAACGAACGCGGGGAAATCGCCGGCGGCGTGTCCGGAGGCTGCGTGGAGGGCGCCGTGGTGGAGCTCGCCGACGAGGTGATGCGAGGAGAGCCACCCCGACTGGTCCATTTCGGGATCGCCGACTCCGAAGCGTGGGACGTGGGGCTCCCCTGCGGCGGCGAGATCGACGTCTGGGTGCAGTCCTACGCCCAGGGACGCTTCTCTGCGCTGGCGTCCGAGGGCGGCCGCGCAGCGGAGGTGACGCTGCTCGAGGGCGCGAGCCCGGGAGCCAAGATGCTGGTCGAAGCCGACGGCGCGAGGTCGGGCACCCTGGGTGCGCCCGAGCTCGACGACGAGGCGGCTCGGACGGCGGTGGAGCTGTTGTGGGCCGAGTCCAGCGAGCGCCGCGGCCCGCTGTTCTTCGACGTGATCGCGCCGGCGCCACGCTTGATCCTGTTCGGCGCGGTCGACATCGCGGCGTCGCTGTGCACGCTCGCCCGCGACACCGGCTGGCGTCCGTACGTCGTTGATCCGCGCGCGCGCTTCGCCACTCCCGACCGGTTCCCGGACGCCGAGGAGGTCATAGCGGCCTGGCCCGAGGAGGCGTTCGCGCGCCTCGGCGGCATCGATCCGGCGACGTCGATTGCCGTGCTGACGCACGATCCGAAGCTCGACGACGCGGCGCTGCTGATCGCCCTGCGCTCCCCCGCGCGGTTCGTCGGCGCGATGGGCTCGCGCCGAGCGCAGGCGACGAGGCGCGAGCGGTTGCTCGCGGCGGGCATGAACGAGGAGGAGCTCGAGCGGCTGGCGGCCCCCCTGGGGCTCGATCTCGGCGCGGTCGGCCGCGAGGAGACAGCGCTGTCGGTCCTCGCCGAGGTGGTGGCCGCTCGTCACGGACGGGATGGAGGACGGCTCGCCGACCGAGGCGGGCGGATCCACGAGGTGCCTGCGTGATCGCAGGGCTGATCCTCGCGGCCGGCGCGGGGACGCGATTCGGATCCGAACCGAAGCTGCTGGCCGACCTGGACGGGCGTCCTCTCCTCGAACGCGCGGTGCGCGCGCAGTCCGCGGTGGCTGCGCTCGAGCGCGTCGTCGTGGTGCTCGGGTCGCACGCCGATGAGATCGTCGGGCGCGTCGATTTCGGGCGGGCCGAGCCCGTTCTGTGTCAGGAGTGGAACCTGGGGCAGGCGGCGTCACTGCGGTGCGGCGTCCGGGCCCTGCCCGAGGCGAGCAAAGTGATCGTCACGCTGGGAGACGAGCCGCTGATCACGCCCGAGCTGATAGAGCGCTTCGTGGGCGAGCCGCCCGGGACGCGCGCGGTCTACCACGGCCGGCCCGGCCACCCGGTCGTGCTCGGAGGAGAGCAGCTGCGGGCGATCGGGTCGTTGAGCGGCGACCACGGCGCCCGCGGGCTCCTCGACGGCGGCCTGAGCATCGAGTGCGCCGGCAGGGTAGATCTGGGAAGGGATGTAGACACCCCCGAAGACTTGGAGATGATCCGCGATGAAGCTAGACCAGTCCTTTGAGGTTGCCGCACCCATCGAGCGGGTGTGGAAGGCGCTGATCGACGTGGAACACGTGGCGCCGTGTCTGCCCGGCGCTCAGATCACCGGACGCAACGACGACGACAGCTACGCGGGGTCCTTCACGGTCAAGATCGGGCCGACCACCGCGTCATATGCGGGCCGGCTCGAGATGGAGCAGGTGGACGAGGACGGACACACGGCAACCATGCAGGCCCAGGGCAACGACAAGCGCGGTCAGGGGGGCGCCAAGGCGACGATCGTCTCGAAGCTTTCGGAGACGCCACAGGGCAAGACGCACGTCGACGTGACGACCGACTACCACATCACGGGACGGCTGGCACGCTTCGGCCGCGGCGGGATGATCGAGGACATCTCCGAGCGGCTGCTGCGGGAGTTCGCCGGGCGGCTGCAGGCGTCGCTCGAGGGGGACGGCGCCTCCGGGTCGCCCTCGCCGCCGGCGGCGACCGAGGCACCAGCTACGACCGAGGGGACGCCCGGGGCTCCCGTCACAACCGAGGGGGCGGCCGAGACCTCTGCCACTGCGGCCACCGAGACACCGCCGGCGCCGGAGACGCCCCCGGCCCCGCCCCCGCCGAGCGAACCGATTCAGGGCGTGTCGCTGATGGGCTCCGTCCTGTGGCAGCGAGCCCGGAAGAATCCCGCCCCGATCGCGATCCTGGCCGCGCTTGTCCTGGCATTCCTGCTCGGGCGCCGCACCGGGCGCTGATGGGCGGGGCGTGACACCCGCCGAACAACAGCAGCGAGCCGAGAGGTTCCTGGCCCTGCACCGGCCCGGCGAGCCGCTGCTGATCCCCAATCCCTGGGACGCCGGCTCGGCGAAGGTCCTGGCCTCGCTCGGATACGAGGCGCTGGCGACCACCAGCAGCGGCCACGCCGCCACGCTCGGCCGTCTCGACGGCTCTGTGACCCGCGAGGAGGCGATCGCCCACGCGGCGACGATCGTCGCGGCCACCCACCTGCCGGTGTCGGCCGACCTCGAGAACGCGTTCGGCGATGAGCCGGCCGCCGTCGCACAGACGATCGAGCTCGCGCTCGGCGCCGGCCTGGCAGGCTGCTCGGTCGAGGACTTCAGCGGCGACGGGGACGGTCCGATCTACGACCTCGCCCTCGCTCGTGAGCGGGTGGCGGCCGCCGCCGAGGTCGCCCACGCGGGGCCCGTGCACCTCGTGCTAACCGGGCGGGCGGAGAACCATCTCCACGGCCGCGACGACCTCGCCGACACGATCGCCCGCCTCCAGGCCTATCAGGAGGCCGGCGCGGACGTCCTCTACGCCCCCGGGTTGACGCGCAGCGAGGACATCCGACAGGTCGTCACCTCGGTCGATCTGCCGGTGAACGTCCTCGCGCGTGCCGGCGCCCCGTCCGTCTCCGAGCTCGCGGCGCTGGGCGTGAGTCGCATCTCGGTGGGCGGCGCCTTTGCATTCGCCGCCCTCGGTGCCCTGGTCGAGGCGGCATGCGAGCTCCGGGACGAAGGGACGTATGCGTACACCGAGCGCACCGCGTTCGGTGTACGCACTGCTCGGGAGGCCTTCGGCGCATAGAGCATCGCAGAACTGTCGCGTTTTGAGGTCGGTCAGCGACGTCAAAACGCGACACTCCGGCCGGGGCGTCCTGCCAAGAGCGGGCTAGCCGCCGGCGGCCCACAACCTCTCGAGGAGGCTCTCCATGGCCGGCGAGGTCTGGAGGTTTCCCGGGCAGCACACGGGGCCGCCGACCGCGCTGATGCCGATCTCGAGGTGGGGGCCGGTGGAGATCCCCACAATCCCGCAGCCGACCTCGGCCATCGGCTGACCGGCCCGTACGACTGTTCCCACCGGCACGAGCGCCGGGAGGGCGTGGCCGTAGTAGATGTAGCGGCCGTTCAGTGGTCCTCCGGCCACGCGTAGGACCGGCGCCGCCGGTCCGAAGCCCGAGACCCCCTCTTGCACGATGACCCCGTTCGTGACCGCCACCTCGACCGCGGCGGGGCCGCACGCCTCGCCGATGGTCGCGATGTCGACGCCCGCGTCGGGCGACCAGGTGGACGGCGGCTCGACCACGGATCTCGGCTCGATCGGGAAAACAAACCCCTGGCCGGGACTCAGCGAATTGAGCTCCTGCACGATCTTGAGCTCGCGGCGCACTTCGGCCAGCGACACCGCGTGGGCGTTGGGATCGCCAACGGGCGTTTCGGTGGTGGATGCGGACACCTGCGGCACGGCGCCCGCCGACGGCTCAATCGCCTGGGGGTGAGACTGCAGCGGCGCCGACCCGCCGGCGGTGCGAGACCCGCCGGATACGCCGACGGACGAGCCGGTCCCGCAGCCGGCGAGCGACAGCGCGACGGCGACGGCCACCATCGGAGCCGTACCGCGCAGGAACCTCCAGCACACGGTCAGGCCGCCGCTCGCAGGCTGGCGATCGGGGGCCGCTCGACCGGCTCCCCGCCGACGGTCTGCGATCCGATATCCCCCGGCACCGCAAACGTCGGCCCCAGTGGTCCCCGGAGGCGCCCCTCGCGCTCGAGCCGCACCGCGACCGCCTGCAACACCGCGTAGGCCATCGGTCCGAGGTCACGCAGCGGCTGGTGGGCGTTCTGACGCACATCGAGGTCGACTTGGGCGATGGCCTCGAGGCCGAGGGTCGCATACGCGTCGAGCAGCAGCGCGATGTCGACCCCGTACCCGGTCACGAACGGCAGCTGCTCGAGCACATGCCGGCGAGCCGCCACCTCGCCCGCAAGCGGCTGCTCGACGGCCGCGAGGTCGGGATAGAACAGGTTGAGCAGAGGCCGCGCCGTGAGCTCGGTCACCCGGCCGCCGCCGTCCGGGAACGTCGTCTCGCCGAGGCGAAACGGCCGGCGGTAGAAACCCTTGACGAATGAGATGCGCGGCGCGCACAGCAGCGGGCCGAGCAGCCCGCAGGCGAAGTGCGCCCCGAACTGTTCGGAGTCGGCGTCGAGGAAGCACACCACTTCGCCGCGCAGGACGGGCAGCGCGCGCCACATCGCGTCCCCCTTGCCGAGCACCGGTCCGAGCTCGGGCATCAGCGCCTCCTGATCGTGCACCTCGACGCCAAGCGCTTGCGCGATCCGCGCGGTCCCATCGCTGGAGTTATCAACGACCGCGATCTGATCGATCACTCCCTGCCGCTGGAGGGGCACGAGCTGTTCGAGGATCGGGCCGATCGTGCGGGCCTCGTCGCGCGCGGGCAGGCACACGGAGACGGTCTCCTCGCGGACCGCGGCGAGGCGCTCACCAGAGAACTCCGCGTGGGTGTAGGTGTTCGAGCGGTACCAAGATCGCGCGCGAATCGACATCGCTAGGGATTACAGCAGTCGCCGCCGCCGATTTCGGCCGCTGCGCAGCCGCGGCGCGCAGCGGCCGCCGCCCCCCTATGCCTGCGCGGTTTGCAGACGCTTGGCGCTGCGCTGCGCCCACGCGGTGTCGCCGAACCGCTCCGTTAGGGCGCGCACCGCCGACTCGAGGTCGTAGGCAACCCGCCTGGGCTCGATCGACCCGTCCTCGTGCAGCAGCGCATACGACGCGCGCTTATCGCCGTCGAGCGGCATGCCTACGCTCCCGGGGTTGAGCAGCTCGACGCCGTCGGGGCGCGTTCGCCGGAACGCCAGGTGGGTGTGACCGAAGACGACGAGGCGCTCCGAGACGCCATCCAGCAGCTCGTCGTCTTCGCTGCTGGGGGTGGGCATGAACGAGCGCATGTCCGAGACGGGAGAGGCGTGGCAGTAGCGAGTCCCGTCGAGCACGAGCTGCTCGGGCAGGGCGCCTAGCTCCTCGACCGTCGCGGCGTCCAGGGCCTCACGGCAGTCGGCGACCGCGCGCCGCAGGACCTCGTCGTCGGCCGGGAGGTCCTCGGGATCAGCGCACCATCGGTCGACGTTGCCCCGGATCCAGGTGGCGTTCGGGATCGCGCGCAACGCGGCGACCGTCTCGGCGGGGAGCGGGCCGAACAGCGCGTAGTCTCCCCCCAGGAGGAAGCGGTCCGCCCCGGCCGAACGAGCGTCCTCGAGCACGGCCTCGAGCGCGCACACGTTGGCGTGGACGTCGTAGAGGAGCGCGAGTGGCGGCACGGGCCGGTAGCCTACTGGCGCCGCTGCTCCCAGCTGAACCCGCGCACGGCGAAAAAGATCCCCAGGACCGCCCAAGCGGCGATCACGCCCAGCGAGCTGGCATTCGCGGCGAGCGATTTGCCGGTGACCATCGCCCCCGACAAGCCGTTGATCAGGTGGATGAGCGGGAGGGCCTCGGCGATACCCCGGATGAATGCGGGCGCGCGGGCGGCGTCGTAGAACACGCCCGAGATGAAGATCGTCGGCAGGAACACCGCGTTCACGTAGGCGGGGGCGGAGTCGAAGTTCGGGATCACGTGCGAGAACGCCACGCCGAGCGAGGCGAAGCACACCACCCCGGCGACCACGAAGACGACCAGCTCGAGGTAGTCCTTCGGCCACCCGGTCCCAAAGAACACGCGCCCTGCGATGGTGATGATCGTGATCTGAAGGGCGGTGTTGGTGACCGCGTTGCCGGCGATGCCGAGCAGATAACTGGTGCCGGGCATCGGCGTGCCGTGGATTCGCTTCAGCACCCCCTGCTCACGCAGGAACGTCACGTTGAACGCAAGCGCGGTGAACGTCGTCGACATCACGGCCATGCCGGCGATCCCGGGCACGATCACGTTCAGGTCGTGCTGGTTGCCGTTGAGGATCGCGCCGAAGAAGGCCAGGAACAGAAGCGGCAGCAGGAAATTGAAGAACGCGGCGCTGGGATTGCGCCAGAACAGCTTGCGCTCGAGTCGATACTGCCTCCACGCCAGCGCCACCGTGTCCGGCGCGCGCTCGCTTCGTCGGGAAAGCATCGCGGGCTTGGGCGGATGTGCGAGAACGTCGCGCTCACTCATCGGATCCGTCCTCCGGAGGTGCTCCCGCGGTCAGCTCGAGATACACGTCCTCGAGCGTGGGGCGCGTGACCGTCAGATCCTCGAGCCGCTCTCCGCGGGCAAGGGCCTCGCTCGTGAGCTCGTGCAGCAACGTCGTGGGGTCGTCGGTGTCGCGCTCAACGATGCCTCCGTGCCCGTTGCGATACGCGACGCGGTA
>JAFASF010000399.1 GCA_019244745.1 Solirubrobacterales bacterium
CGCGCCGCCGTTCTGCGCAGCCTTCAGAAAGACCAGTAGCTCACACCCCTGCTGCGGCGCGCGCTTCCTCGGGCTTCGGGTAGTGCACGATCTCCGCCACCTTCCCGTCGCGGAATGCCGTGAGGTTCGCAGTCAGCGCCTCGCTCCTGGACGCCGATCGAGGTCGCATGATCACGACCACGCGATCGCCGGCGTCGATGAGGTCGACCAGCTCCCCGAGCGCGCCACGGCCGTGCGCCTGGCGCATGAACTGGAAGGCTTCATCGCGATTACGGCAAGCGCCCGGGGCCGTTGGGTCGCCGCCGTGCCATTTGACATTCGGGTCCAGCAACTCGCGGATCGCATCGAGATCGCCGCGAGCCGCGGCGGCATATCCACGCCGCGCGCCCTCGACATTGGCCATGGACACGGTGACAAGTGTCGCACCGGCGCGGACGCCGCCCGGAATCTTGATCGGTCGAGTCGCTTGAATTGCGGTTAGCAGAGGTGAGGACAGCGTTTCAGGAGTCTGCGCACCGACCGCTCCGAGCGCGATATAGGAGACGCCACCGCGCCGGACTTGTATCGTTGCCGCGTGGAAGCGACCCAGCACAAGCGGCTGTGAGCAACCGAATCAACCACGTCAGCGTCAACGCGCGCGATCTACGCGAGTCGACAGACTTCTATGTCGAGCTCTTCGACGCTCAGCCGATCCCGACCCCGAATTTCGGCCTCCCCGTCCAGTGGCTCGCCCTCGACCGCACGCAGCTGCACCTGTTCGAGCGCGACCTGCAGCCGACCAGCCACCATCACTTCGCGATCACGGTCGATGACGTCGAGCCGGTTTACCGCGCGGCCGAGCGCCGCGGCGCCTTGGACCGGCGGGCCTTTCGCCACCATCTCATCGAGCTGCCCGGAGACGTCGTCCAGCTCTACGTCCGCGACCCGGCGGGGAACCTCGTGGAGATCGACCAAGCCGGGGTGAACCGACTGCCCGATGACCTCCGCGCGCAGCTGAAGGGGCTGTGGGAGCTCAACCCTCAAAGCGAGGAGCAGATGCGCGGACGGCTGTTCGTGCCCGACTAGCACCAGCCAGCGGCCTCCCGCACGCGGGCTGGAGAGAATCCGGGCGCCTCAGTGGGCGGAGCGTTCCCGGATGGCCGCGCGCCCCTTGGTCACGAGGTTGAAGGCGCCCGTTATCGCCTTGTCGCCGACCGAACCCTCGGAAGGGAGCATTCCGATTTGTCGCGCGAACGTCAGCTGGTCGTAGTAGATGTTGTTGCCGGCGACCCGACCGTCCTCGAAGCTGAGCAGGTCCATGCCGCGAATGTCGACCGGACGACCCGTCGGCTCGATGCCCATGTACGGCGACCCCGAGAACGTACCGGTGATCCGCCAGCGGACGGTCGCACGCTCGCGCCCTGGTTCCCCGGCGACGACCACCTCCTCGACGTCCATGTGCAGATCGGGCACGGCGTCGAACAGGCCCCGGAACCAGGCGACCACCTCGTCGCGCGTACGCATCTCGAGGTTCTGCGCGAACACGCGGTAGTGGGGACGATCGATCCACCTCGCCTCCGGATCGGCGAAGAACGACTCGCGGCTGTCGAAGCGGGCAAAGACGTCGCGGATTTTTGCCTCGTCCACGACCTTGGTCTGGGCTTTGGTTTCGGGCATCTGCTTCTCCTCGTCGTGCGTCGTCAGGGCTGACATCGATCCTAACTCGTGTCATCGTGATGGCGTGGCTTCGAACGACGCGCCCCGGCCGCCCCGGGATGAAGCGCCAGCCGCACCGACCGATTCCGACGCTGGGGAGGTGACGCTCGACGAGCACACCGCGAATCACAAACTCCTGCATGGTCTGATTTCGCTCGCGGTCCTGGCGGCGCTGGTTGTGGGCCTTGTGCTCGCAGTTCCAGGGCTGCGCGGGGTTGGTCGCACGGTCGCGCACATGCAGCCGGGCTGGGTCGTCGGAGCGGTTCTGCTCGAAGTGGCCTCGTGCCTTGGCTATGTGCTCGCCTTTCTCCAGGTGTTCGAGCGCGTCCCCGCCCGCTTCGGGGCGCGGGTGGCACTGACCGAGCTGGCGTTCGGCGCCGCAGTGTCGCTGGGCGGCGCGGGCAGCGTCACGGTAGGGGCGTGGATGTTGATCGAGCGGGGCGGTCCACCGGCGCGCGTGGCCGAGCGCTCGGCCGTGCTGTTCCTGCTGACGAGCGCGATCAACGTGATCACGCTCGGGCTGGCCGGCATGGCGCTGTTCGTGGGGATCCTGCCGGGTCCGAGCAACCCGCTGCTGAGCGCCCTGCCCGCCGCCGTCGCGATCGCGGTCTTCGTGTTCTTCCTGGCGCTGCCGCGGTTGGTGGAGGGAGGCGCCGCGCGGCGCGCTCCGGGGCGATTGCGGACGGTGCTCGAAACGAGCGTGCAGAGCATTCGTGACACCCGAGACCTCCTGTTCAAGCCGGACTGGCGGCTCACGGGGGCGATCATCTACCTGTGGGCGGACATCGCGGTACTCGTGGCTTGCTTTGCGGCGACCGGTCACACGCCGCCCCTGGCGACGATCGTTCTCGCTTACCAGATCGGCTACATCGCGAACCTGGTGCCGATCCCGGGCAACGTGGGAGTGCTCGATGGCAGCCTGGTCGGGATGTTCGTGATCTACGGGGTCAGCGCCACGACCGCGACCGCGGCCACGGTCGTTTATCACGCGGTCGCCTTGTGGATCCCCGCGACGTGGGGGACGGTCAC
The DNA here is from genome assembly GCA_019244745.1 of Solirubrobacterales bacterium. Taxonomy (GTDB): domain Bacteria; phylum Actinomycetota; class Thermoleophilia; order Solirubrobacterales; family Solirubrobacteraceae; genus Palsa-465. The sequence continues at coordinate 2,725 of JAFASF010000399.1, forward strand.
GTACATCATCCTGCGGCGGACCAGAAACCAGCCGGTCCGACCGCGCCCGACGCTCGCCGAGCGCCGCCGGATGCGGGCCGAGCGCCGAGCGACCGGGCGGGACAACCGCCCGGATTAGCCCCGCCGGGACAACCCGGCGAGCTCCATGGTCCCAGCCGCGAGCGAGGGGCTGTGAAGCCAGCCCACAAGGTCGCCGTCGATCGCCGATCTCCGACCGTAGCGCTCACCGCCGTCTAGTTCGAGCGGTCGGAAGCCAGGGCGCCGATCACCGTCTGCAGCCACGCGACCTCCTCCGCCGGGGCTCGTCGCATCCTTCGCCGAGCCCACTCGGTGAGGTCGCCGCGCGAGCCGACCGCCGCCAGCGGCCCCGTCACGGCGTAACGACCGTCTGCGAGCACCCATAAACCACCCGGCTGATCGCGGCGGATCCGCAGTTGCTCGATCGCCTCGTGGCCGCCGATCGCGTTCGGACGCGCGGGATCTCCATCCCGGTCCTCGTCCCAAGTCCAGACCGTGAAAATCGGCCGGCGACCTTCGACGCGGCGTGGGGGGCGCGGCGGGGGACCGATGGGGCCCCTGCGCCAGCGATCGACGAGATCCCGCACGATGTGCGCCGACTCCTCGCTGATCAGGATGTGCAACCGGTCGCCGGCGACCAACAGCGTAGACCCGCGCGGAGGGATCGCCTTCTCGTCTCGAACGATCACGTTGACCACCGCGTCGCGCGGCAGGCCCAGGTCGCGCACGCGCGCGCCGGCGATCGCGTCGCCCGGCGCCACCGGATACTCCAGGACCTCGGCGCCGAGTCGCCGGATCGTGCCCGATTCGGCCAGGGGCCTCGGTAGGGCCGGCTCGGTCGTGGTCAGCTTCAGCCGCTGTGCGATCGACTCGAACGTAGTCCCTTGCAGGAGCGTGGAGACCAACACCGCGAAGAACACGATGTTGAAGAACTCGAGGCTTCGCGACACCCCAGCCACCACCGGAAACGTCGCCAACACAACCGGTACGGCCCCTCGGAGGCCTGCCCAGCCGAGGACGATCCGCTCGCGCCACGTATACGCGAAGGGGAGGGTCGCGAGCGCCGCGGCAGGCGGCCGCGCGACGAACACCACGATGAGCGCAAGCACGGTGCCCTTTACCGCCACCGAGCCGAGCTGCGAAGGCGAGACCAGGAGGCCGAGGGTCAGGAACATCGCCACCTGCGCGACCCAGCCGAGCCCCTGGTGGAAGTTCACGATCGTCTGCTCGGCCGGCACCGTTGCCGACCCCACCATCACGCCTGCCAGGTAAACGGCCAGGAACCCCGAGCCGTGTAGCACGTCCGCGCCGCCATACGCGAGTGCCGCCAAGGCCAGCGAGGCGACCGGATACAAGCCCGCCGTGGCGAGCCGCGCCCGGCGCAGCGCGAACACCCCGAGCCACCCGATGGCCACCCCAACGATCAGGCCGATGCCCAGCTCGCGCGCGAACAGCCAAACCAGATTGGCAGCGTCGTACCCGGGGTGAGTCAGCAGGTCGATGAACCCGACGACCAGCAGCACCGCGACCGGATCGTTGAGGCCGGTTTCGCCCTCGAGCGTCCGCGCGAGCTTGCGCGACAACGTCGAGCCGCGCAGCAGCGCGAAGATCGCGGCGCCGTCGGTGGAGGACAGGATCGCCCCCAGCAGCAGTCCCTGCTTGGCGGAGAATCCGAACAACGCCCCTGCCGCGACGCCGGTGATCGCAGCCGTGATCAAGGTCCCCACGAATGCGAGCGACGTGGCGGCGCCCAAAACCGGCCGCAGATGGAGAAGGCCTCCCGTGAGCCCTCCCTCGAACAGGATCAGGGCGAGGGCGATTACTCCGATCGTCCGGGCCAGCCGGTAGTCGTTGAACTGGATCCAGCCCAGGACGTCGGAGCCGACCAGCATCCCGACCGCAAGGAACAAGAGCAGGCTCGGCACCCGGAGCCGCACCGCGAGCAGCGACGCCAGCAACCCGGCCGCCAGCAGCGCCCCGGCGGCCAGGATCAGATGTCCATCGGACATGGCCCAACGATGTCAGGCCACCGCTCGAGGGCGATGGGATGCCGTGAGAAGCAGCGCAGATCTTTACTTAAGTATTTACTTGTGGTATGCTGGCGTACGTAAGCAACTACAAGGAGTACAGATGGATACAAATCCAACCCCAACTATCACCACGGAGTACAAGGAGGTCACCGTGGAGGTCCCCGAGGATCGCGTGGCCGAATTCCACGCGTTCTTTGCCCGTTTCCTCGCCGGCTCGCCCGGGCGGGGACGCAGGGGCCGACACGGCAGGCCACACCGTGGATGGCATCGGCGCCACTGCGCCGGCCGGGGCGAGGCCGCCGAGCGCGGTGAGGCCGCCGAGCGCGGCCAGGCCGCCGAGCGCGGCGAAGGCGCCCATCGCGGCGAGGGTGGCGGACAGCAGGCCGAGATCAGCGAGGTCTGATGGCCGACAAGGAGGTCACGGTCGCCGTCCCCGAGGAGCGCGTGCCGGAGTTCTACGCCTGGTTCGCAGCCTTCCTGGCGGCGGAACCGGGGACCCCACCACCCCTCGGCCTACGCGGGCGACACGGGCCGCGCGGCTTCCGTCATCACGGCGAGGCGACAGCCTGGTCGGCAGCAGATGCCGACCAGGCCGCCTGGCTATACGGCAAGCTCGCACCTCCAGCCCGCGAGTTGTTCGATCTCCTCGCCGAAGCGCCCGGAGAGCGGTTCGGAGGCGAGGACATCGCCAAGCGCCTGGGGCTTGAAAAGGGTGCCCACGGCGTCGCCGGCATCCTCGCCTGGCCGGGCCGCTACTCACGTCACGTGGGTCGGGTGCTCCCGATCGCCACCGACGGACGGCCGGACGGGGGCACCGACTACTACATGGATCCGGACGTCGCCGACCTCTTCGCCGGCGCGCGCCAGGGCCCGCGGACACGAAGCCGCGGTGGACGCCGGCGTAGGAGTCAGAGATAGGACGGCTGGAGCGTGAGGTCAGGGGCTGACGGACGTGGTTCCGAACATCAGGACCTTGCGGTCCAGGTCGAAGTGCACCCTGCCCGAGCTGCCCAACAGCGCGACGAGGACCTCGGCGTCCTCCGCGGTCGGGCGGATCACATACTCATCGACGCCCCGGTCCAGGATCAGCTGGATCGTGAATGCCCCCGGCGCGCCGCGTTCGCGCTCGGTCCATGCGGCCTGATAATCGGTGACCTCCCGGACCTTGATCTCGTGCTCGGTTCGCTGCTCGGGCTCGGGCTTTGTGCTCATCGTTGATGGTCAATTATCCACTGTGCGCCCGGCCCAAACCGGATTTGAACATCACGGCGTCCGGCGGGGCCCGCGGCTAGCTTTCCGGCCATGCGCGAGCGCCGGGAAACATCCCTTTCCGGGATGACCACGCTGAGGGTCGGAGGACCGGCACGCCGGATGTTGGACGCCTCGGTGGAGGAAGAGGTCGTGGAGGCGGTGTCCGGCGCCGACGCCGCGGGTGAGCCGCTGTTGGTCATGGCCGGCGGATCGAACCTCGTCATCGCGGATGCCGGTTTCCCGGGTACGGTGGCCCGCATCGCGACGTCGGGCATCGCCGCGCGGAGCGAGGACGATCGGGTCCGGTTCGACGTCGCCGCCGGCGAGACGTGGGACGAGCTCGTCGCGCGGTGCGTGGCCGACGAGCTGGCCGGAATCGAGTGTCTGTCCGGAATTCCGGGGTCGGTCGGCGCCACGCCGATCCAGAACGTCGGCGCCTACGGGCAGGAGGTCTCCGAGACGATCGCCTCAGTGCGCACGTACGACCGACGCGCCGGCGCCGTCGCCGAGCGGTCGCCGGCGCAGTGTGCCTTTGGATACCGCTCGAGTGCGTTCAAGGGCTCGGACCGACACGTCGTGCTCGCAGTGAGCCTGGTGCTCGAGCGCTCGGCGGCCGCCCGGCCCATCCGCTACGCGGAGCTCGCCCGGACGCTGGGCGTCGAGCTCGGAAGCCGCCCTCCGGCGACCGACGTGCGCGAGGCCGTACTGGCGCTCAGGCGCAGGAAGGGGATGGTGATCGATCCGGATGACCCGGATTCGGTCAGCGCGGGCTCGTTCTTCGTCAATCCGATCCTGTCGACCGCGGGGTTCGCGGCACTCACGCGACGCGCGGCCGAGCGGCTCGGAGAAGGCAGCCCGCCGCCGCCTGGATGGCCGGAAGCAGACGGACACGTCAAGACGTCGGCGGCGTGGCTGATCGAGCGGGCGGGCTTCCATCGCGGCTACGGCGGGGGCCGGGCCGGCATCTCGCAAAAGCACACGCTGGCGATCGTGAATCGGGGCGGGGCGACGACCAGCGAGCTGATCGCGGTGGCCAGAGAGCTGAGACGGGGTGTGGCGGAGGCATTTGGCGTCACGCTTCAGGTGGAGCCCACCCTCGTCGGGGTCGCGCTGTAGCGGTTGGGTTGCGGCGCCAGGAGGTTCCGGTCCAGGAGGTCGCGGTCCAGGAGGTCGCGGTCCAGGAGGTTGCGGTCCCAGGGGCGGGCACCGATGATTTTTTGCCCCGGGTCCCGTCTTTGCAGTGCGATGGCCGTGCACCAGCGAGGGACGATTGCGTTCGCGATCCGCGGGCCGATCTCTCGCGCTGACCTGCCGGGCCTGTTCGATCGCCTGTGCGCGCTCCTCAGCCAAAGCCGCGCCTCGGTCGCATTCTGCGACGTGGGCGGCGTCGGCGCCGACGCGGTGACGATCGACGCACTCGCGCGCCTGGCGCTCGCGGCGAGGCGCAACGGGTGTCAGGTCAGGCTGCG
>JAFASF010000148.1 GCA_019244745.1 Solirubrobacterales bacterium
CTCAGTAGGCGAGCGGGAAAAGTTCAGGGCGATCGCCACGATGCGCAATCTGGGCGCGGCGCGCATGCTTGCGGCCATGAACCTGACGAACATCATCACCGAGGCGGCCGGTCGGAATCCGGGGCACGTGGCGCTGAAGCTCGACGAGATCGAGCTGAGCTACGCGCAACTCAGCGAGGCGAGCGCTTGGTTCGCCGGAGTGCTCGCAGCCAAGGGCGTGGCCAGGGGCGACCGGGTCGCGATCATGCTTCCCAACGTCCCGCACTTCGCCGTCTGCTACTACGGGGCGCTCCGCGCCGGCGCCGTTGTGGTGCCGTTGAACGTGCTGCTGAAGCGAGCCGAGATCGCCTTCCACCTGCGCGACTGCGGCGCGAAACTGCTGTTCGCATGGGAGGGGTTCGCGGGCGAAGCGCAGCCGGGAGCGCAGGACGCGCAAGCCGAGTGGGTGCTGGTCTCGTCCCGGGGGTTCGAACCGCCACTGCCGGCCGTCGAGCCCCGGCGCGAGGTGGCCGACGCCGAGCCCGATGACACCGCGGTGATCCTCTACACCTCGGGCACGACCGGGACGCCCAAGGGCGCGGAGCTCACCCACCATAGCCTGCTCCGCAACTGCCAGATCATGCGGGAGGCGTTCGAGCTCGGGCGGGAGGCATTCGAGCTCGGCGCCGACGTCGTCACGCTGGGGGCGCTGCCGCTGTTTCACTCCATGGGGCAGACGTGCGCGCTGAACGCGACGATCGCCAGCGGCGGCACGCTGACGCTGCTCCCACGCTTCGACCCGGGCAAGGCGCTAGAGATCATCGAGCGCGACCGCGTGAATTTGTTCCAGGGCGTGCCGACGATGTACGCAGCGATGCTCCATCACCCCGAACGGGAGCGGTTTGACACCTCGACGCTTCAGGTGTGCGGGTCGGGCGGCTCGGCGATGCCGGTCGAGCTGATGCGCGTCTTCGAGGAAGTCTTCGGCTGCAAGGTGCTGGAGGGCTACGGCCTGTCTGAGACCTCGCCGGTCGCGTCGTTCAACCCGCCCGATCGCGAGCGCAAGCCCGGCTCAATCGGCCTCCCAGTCGAGGGGGTGGAGATGAAGGTCGTCGACGACGAGGACCGCGAGGTCGGCCAAGGGGAGCTCGGCGAGATCGTGATCCGCGGACACAACGTGATGAAGGGCTACTGGAACCAGCCCGACGCGACAGCGCAGGCGATCCGCGATGACTGGTTTCACACCGGCGACATCGCCCGGATCGACGAGGACGGCTACTTCTTCATCGTCGATCGCAAGAAGGACATGATCATCCGCGGCGGCTACAACGTCTATCCCCGCGAGATCGAAGAGACGCTCTACCAGCACCCCGCCGTCCGCGAAGCCGCGGTGATCGGCATCCTCCACGATCTGTACGGCGAGGAGGTCGGCGCCGCGGTCGCCGTCAAGCAAGGCGCCACCGTCAGCCCCGAGGAGCTGCGCGCGTATGTCAAGGAGCGGGTCGCCGCGTATAAGTACCCCCGGCACATCTGGTTCGTCGATGAGCTGCCCAAGGGCCCCACCGGCAAGATCCTCAAGCGCCAGATCCAGCCGCCGCGTGAACTGAACAGCCAAGCCCAAGCGGCAGAACGCGGGGCCGAGGAACGGTGGCGATCCTGTGCCGCCAAAACTTCTCGGTCCACCCCGCCAAACACGGGTGGTCGTCCACGTCGCGAACCCGGCCCGGCCGCGCGAACCTCGCCGACAGCGAAACCGAGGTGAGGACCATGAGCACATCCACACAACAAGACCGCTCTACGAGTCAAGGCGAGACGCAGTCCGCGTCGCTTGTGCCGGTGCTGTGGCAGCTCCAGATCTCGCACTACGTCGAGAAGGTGCGCTGGGCGCTTGATTACAAGCGCATCCCCCACATCCGCCGCTCGCTACCTCCGGGGCTCCACATCCAGAAGGCCAGGGAGCTGACCGGGGACACCTCGACGGTGCCGGTGCTCACCATCGACGGGCACTCGACCGGCGATTCAACCCCAATCATCGCCCTGATCGAGGAGCGGTGGCCGCAGCCGCCGCTCTATCCCGAGGATCCGGCGCAGCGGCGCCGCGCGCTCGAGCTCGAGGAGTTCTTCGACGAGGAGCTCGGACCGCACATCCGCCGCGCGTTCTACCACGAGCTGCTTCCCCATCCGGAGCTGTTGGTACCGCTGTTCACGCACGGCGACCCGCTCGCGGCGCGGACCCTGCTCGAGCAATTCCCGATGCTGCGTGCGGGCATCGAGCAGAGATTCCAGATCAACGCCGCGACCGCGTCAGCGAGTCGCGCAAAGGTGATCGCCGCAATGGATCGACTCGAGCGCGAGATCTCAGGCATCGGCTATCTGGTGGGCGAGTCCTTCACGGTCGCCGACCTCGCCGCGGCCGCGCTCTTCTACCCGGTGGCGCGTCCCCCCGAATTTCCGTACCCAACCGTCGCCGACGAGGATCTGCCCGATTCCTGGCGCGCGTTCCTGGACCCCCTCGCCCCGCGTCCCGGCAGCCGATGGGTCAGCGAGATCTACCGTCGCCACCGCGGCCAGTCAGCCGAACTCACCACTGGTGACACAAACAAGGCGCCGCGCCCTGACGCCGCGAACGGCCACAGCACAGGCAACGGTGAGCCGGTGTCCAACTCGCAAGCGGCGTTTCCCGATCTCGCCGCTTCGCGCGATCGCCTTCCAGCGGGCACAACCGCCACACGGGAGCACGATCCTGCCTGATTCGGAACGATCGCAATGAAACCGGCACGTATGAAAGCCAGATCAATGAGAGCCGCCCTATACCGCCGTCGCTACACGGCCGAGGGGAGCGCGCAGGGATTCGACGAGTACGGGGTGATGCATGACGATCTCTGCTGATTACGACGTGGCGGTCGCGGGAGCGAGCATCGCCGGATGCACCGTCGCGACCCTGCTCGGTCGCGCCGGGGCGCGGGTTGTCGTCGTCGAGCAGCGGCCGGACCCGACCGCGTACAAGACGATGTGCACGCATGTCATCCAGCCTGGTGCGACTCCGACGATCGTGCGGCTCGGATTGGCCGAGCGGATCGAAGCGGCGGGAGGGGTGCGCACCGGGTTCGAGTTGTGGACGCGGTACGGGTGGATCCGTCCGCCCTTGCTCGAGGGCTACCGCCACCCGCGCTACGGATATGACATCCGTCGCCAGAAGCTCGACCCGATGATGCGCCAACTGGCGGCCGAGACACCTGGCGTGGAGGTGATGTTCGGGCAGAAGGTGACCGCGCTGCTTGGCGCCAACGGACGTCCCCGAGGAGTCCGGACGGCTGACCGGGAGGGACGCGAGCGCGACATCACAGCTCGCGTCGTGGTCGCCGCCGACGGGCGCAATTCCGATGTGGCGAAGTTGTCCGGGCTACCGGCGCGAGTGCTGCGGCACGGCCGCTTCGGCTACTTCGCGTACTACCGCAACCTTCCGCTGGAATCCGCGAACAGCGCGGTCTTGTGGCTGCTCGACCCGGACGTCGCGTATGCGTTTCCGCAAGATGACGACATCACGCTGATGGCGACCTTCCAGACCAAGGACCGCGAGTCCTGGTTCAAGCGTGATCTCGAGGCGAACTTCGAGGCCTATTTCCGCGGGCTCCCCAATTGCCCGGACATCGCGCAGGGTGTCAATGGCCATCGAGTTCTCCCCACTGATGGCCACGAAATTCCCCACTGGTGGCCATGATTTCTCCCCGCTGGTGGCCACCAGATCTCCCCACTGGTGGCCATCTTTTCTCCCCACCGGGGGTCGGGATCAGGTCAGGGGCTTCACCCCCTTGCCGGCTGTCGCTTGGGCGAGTCGGTAGCTGTCTTGCCCGTCGGTGATGAGCACGTGGGCGTGATGGAGTAGTCGGTCGACGGTCGCGGTGGCCGTGGTCTTGGGCATCAGCTCGTCGAACCCGGAGGGGTGGATGTTGGAGCTGATCGCGATCGAGCGTTTCTCGTAGGCGGCATCGACGACCCGGAAGAGCGCATCGGCGGCGTCCGCGGAGACCGGGAGCAGGCCGACATCATCGATCAGGATCAAGTCTGAGCGGATCAACTTTGAGATCGCTTTGTTGATGCTGTCGTCGGCGCGGTGGCGGCGAAACAGGGCGGCGAGGGAATCGAGTGTGTGCCAAGAGACGGTGCGGCCTTTGTCGATCGCGAGGTGGCCGAGCGCTTCGATGAAATGCGACTTGCCGGTCCCGGACGGGCCGCAGATCACGAGCACTTCGGCGCGGTTGACCCATTCCAGGGTTTGGAGCGCGTGCTGGGTCGGCTTTGGGATCACCGACGCCGCGTTTTCCCAGGCGTCGAAGGTCTTGCCGGCGGGTAGTCCGGAGGCGCGCCGGCGCATGCTGATCGTCGCCTGATCGCGGCCGGCGGCCTCCTCGGCGAGGAGCACGCGCAGGACCTCGGCGTGCTCCCAGCGCTGGCTGTTGGCGGTCGCGATCACGTCCGGCGCCGCCCGTCGGACATACGGCATCCGCAAGCGACGCAACAGACGGTCGAGTTCGTCGGGCAACGGAGGCGGGGCGGGCGGCTTGACGGTCATCGCCGGCCCCCGATCGGCGCGATCTGGCGATCTGGCGGGTAGGGAATCGATCGCGGCGAGATCGCGCAAGGCCGCACAACGGCTCTGAGCGCGTCGGTTCCGACCGTGAGCGTGGGAATCGGGGTGTTCATCGTCCGAATCCCTCCCAGTTGCGCGTGGAGGCCTGCAGCGAGCGCTCCTCTGCGGCCCGCTGAGGGAGCCGGATCACGGTCGCGGTCTGCTGGTGGGCAAGGACGCTGGCCAGGTCACCGTCGCCGAACCGGCCGTAGCTGGCGCATCGCTCGAGTGCCTCGTTGACGGGCGCTCGGCCGTGGAGCTTGGCCAGGTCGATTGCCTCTGCCATCTTGCGACGGATCCGCGAGGTGCCCTGCGCAGCGGCCCGCTTCAGCCACCGCTCGGCGCCCTCGCCGATCGCCAGGAACTCCCGCTCCTCGCCGGAGCGGGCCCGGGGCTTGCGCTCGAGCGCGCCCGCCGGCCGGGGTGGGTAGTGCGCGTCCTTGATGCTGGGCCGTCCCGGCGTTGTCAGCTGATGGCGGGCGACCTCCCGCGGCCCTTGGAGCTCGTCGACATGCACGACCACGAGCTGCTCGCCCTCGGCGCGTACCCACACCCGCTCGCCGATCAGCTCGTGCGGCACCGAGTAGAGCGCATCGCCGACCGAGACCGTCGCTTGGCGGTCGACTTTGCGGGTCTGCCCGAAGCACAACGTATGCGGCAACCGTGGCGGCCGGTGCAGATGCTCGTGCTCCTGGCCCAGCAGCACCAGCGGCGGCTGGCGGGTCGCTCGGTGCGGGCGCGTGTTGACATCAGCCATGAACTCCTGGCACGCCTGCTCGAGGGCGTGCCAGTCCGGATATTCCTCGCGGAGGTTGTGATCGGTCGGCACCAGATCGGCCTTCGCGATCTTGACCGTCGCCTCGCTGCCGCCCTTGCTTTGCGGGTCCGCGGGCTCGCAAGTCGCGATCGTCAGCCCGTAATGGCGCGAGACCTCAACGATCGTCGCGTTGCGCACCGCGATCCCGCACACATGCTCGACCGTCACCGTCTTCTCGTTATCGGTCAGCGCGTAGGTTGGAACGCCGCCCACGAGCCGCAGCGTGCGATCCAGCCCGATCACCACCGACGGCAGCGTCTTGTCGGGTAACGGCACGACCACCCGAAACCGGCTCCACGCCAGCCACGCGCAGAACAACACCGCCCGCACGCCCTGAACCTCCGGCCCGTCCCCGTAATCCCACTGCAGCCACAACCCCGGCTGCGGGATCCACGGCCTCGTCCGTCGCCCGTGCTCGTTGCGCCAACGGCGCTTGGCCTCCGCGACCGCCCGCCGCGTCGTTCGATACGACCCCTCATACCCCATGGCGACCAGCACCCCATGTGCCTTATCGGCCCGGATCTGCGAGCGCGAGCGATCGACCAGCTCATCGATCTTCTCCGCAAACGGGTCCACCAACGGCCGAATACGCGCCCGGACCGGAAGCCCACCCCCCGACGCCTCCCGCGCGGCG
>JAFASF010000001.1 GCA_019244745.1 Solirubrobacterales bacterium
GCGCATCGACGGTGAGAGCGAGTGGTGGTTGGCCGAGTTGTGGTCAACGCCGGTGGGACGGCGGTGGTTGTTGAAGGCGGGTCTGGGATCGGCGGCGGCGGCGGTCGCGGCGCGCGGGTGGGGGGCGCCGGCGCAGGCGCGCCAGCCGGTGGTCGGGGCGGCTTCGGCAGTGCGGTTGCAGTTTGCCCTGGGGGCTGCGCGTGGCGTCTCTGATCTGGTGTTGGTGGCGAATGGCAAGCGCCTGCCGCTCCAGGCGCACACCGCCGCCTCGCGCAGGACGTTGCGGGCGCGGGGAGGGCTGTGGGCCAAAATGGACCTGGGAGCACTGACCCATTTCGTGGAGGGGGTGTCGCTGCCGGCGGATCAGGCGATCGTGGTCTCGGCGGTGGGATTCCGGGGGCGGCGCGAGGTCATCGTGGCGCAGCTGTGGCATGTCCCCGAGGAGGCCACGCTGGCTCTCGCCAAGATGGCTCATCGCCTACAGGGCTCGCTGCGGAGCGTGCTCGGCACGGATCATCGCCTGGCCGCGTTGGGGATCAGGGCCGCTCAGCTCCGCTCGCCCCAGGAGGCAGCGCAGCTGGCGACGATCGTGGGCAGCGACACAACCGCGACGGCGATCGTGATGCATCACCCCACCGTGTCCACGAAAGACACGAACACAGCGGCCATCACGACCACGTTGTTGAATGGGACGCCGGAGGTGGACGCACTCGGGGCCTACATCCCCAAGATGCAACGGCGCGGCGAAGACCCGCTGATCTACGTACAGGCCACCGAAAGAGACGGCTCCCCGAGCCAGATCACGGTGGGAGGCCTAACCAGACCCTTGAAGACGATTCGCTTGAACCAAGACGATCAGCAATTCGTCGAGAGCACCAAGTCCGCACTCATCGCCGGGGTCCGGGCCGTACGCACCGAACCGAAGCTCGGCGCGGTGATCGACAAGCCGGTGGATGAGCAACCCCCTGACATTCAGCGCAGGACGTGGATGCAACCCATAGGTGTCACACCCCAGGTCGAGCCCGCTTCGAGCGCGCGGGCGAAAGGCGCCGGGCTCCAGATCAACATCAAGAATCCGGCCTTCATGTACCTCGGCACCACTACGACGATCAACGGTGATCTCCACGACAACACCGTGCCACTGCGGATCCACAACGACTTCGTGCGGTGGATCTCCGTGTACGTCCAATATCTGGGAAATGACGGCAAGAACCTGTCGCTCAACTCCTCGGCCAAATTCCCAGACACCCAGTACGCCAAGTTCCTCGGGATCCTGCCCCAGGTGTTCACGATCATCGGCGTCCCGGCCTTCACCACCAACTTCATCGACGTCGACCTGACCTTCCCGGCCGAAGCCCACTCCGCGCGGTTGCTCTATTGCGGTCTCGGCGCGGACGCCGTCGGCGCCGGCTGGCGTCAGTACTTCCCCGAGGACGCGTACGCCAACCGAATCGCCCCCACTGGCGAAGTCACTGTGCCTGCGCTGATCACCGGCTTTCTCAGCATCGGCCTCACCGCTTTCGCCCTCGCCTCGGCTCTCGACATTGCGCGCGCCTGGGCGGCAATAAGGGCCGAGCTCGAGAAGACGGGACAGGAGTTTGGGGCAGTACTGAGCGGCGTCTTCAGCCTGGTCGCAGAGGATCTGGCCGCAGGCACGTTCGCGCTGACAACGAGCGAGGCCTTTGCCGCGCTGGTCGCAACCGGCGGCGCCACCTATGAGCAGATCCAATCCGAGGGCCTCCACAACCTGTGGAACCTCCTGCTCAGCTTGGCCACTGTCATCCCGAAGGTCCTCTTCAACCCGAAGGTCGTCTTCGACCTTGCCGAAGCCATCCTCTCGGTGGAGGCGGCCGACAAGATCATCGAGGCGATTCCGGCGATCGGTCAGGTGATTGCGACCCTCGCCGCGGTCGGCGACGCCCTGACGCTGGCCGAGGCGTTGTCGGAGACGGTGGCGTGTCCGTGGGTGATTGAGAATGAGGTCACCTTGACCTATGACGCCTCGGTGACGGTGTCGCATGATCCGTGTGCGGCGTCGTTTCCGCCGGCGGCGAAGTCGTGGCGGTTGGAGGCGAAGGTGGATGGGGCGTTGGTGTTGGATCCGGTGACGGGTGCGATCAATTCGGGGGGGACGGGGCAGTCGACGCCGGTGCACGTGACCGCAACGGCGCCGTTCGGAGGGAACCAGATCCAGTGGAGCATGGTGCTGTTGGACGCGTCAGGGAGCCAGGTGGCGGCGGGGGTGTCGGCACCCTACGTCA
>JAFASF010000014.1 GCA_019244745.1 Solirubrobacterales bacterium
CCTCACTCACCCCCTCCGCTCGCAACACCCAGATCGCGTCCTTCGCAGCCTCGGCCAGATAGCGACCCCTCGGCATCTCAACACCTCCCTCGTTCGTCAGCGAATCGCTGACTCTCTCGGGTGGTGCGGCGGCAGCTTGAGACCGCCCGGCATTGCGAGCAAGCGGGCCGTCGAGGGTCCAGAGCTCTGCACCGAGTTCGTTCGCCAGCGCGATGTAAGCGGCGTCGTAGGCGCTGCGCCTTCCGAGCTGCGTGGCGATCCGGACCACGGCAGGTCCGTCGGTAAGCTCGTGCAACTGAAGGTTCGCTGTCGCAGTGGCAGCCCAGGCCTTACCGAGTTGCTCGTCGGTGACCTGCCCGGCCGCGAGCATCCCAGTGAGCGCGCTGGCGATCTCGTAGCGGATCAGCGACGGTGCGTGCAGCTCCTCGCCGCCCTCGTCCCACGCGTCGAACTGGGCGGCGACGGCCGCCTCATCATCGCTGGGTGTTGCTAGCGCGACCAGGAGGTTGGCGTCTATGACGATCGCCATCGAAGGGTGCGCCGCTCGAGTTCCTCTCGCCCCTCGCGTATCAACTTGACGGCATCGACGTTCGGCATCTCCCTGCGGAGCTCACGCATCTCATCCAGCCATTCGCGCATCGATTTCGCACGCGCGGTCGGCAGCTGCTCCCTCACCAGCTGGTCGGCCAGGGCATCCGGCTCGACGTTTCGCCGCGTCGCCTCAGCCTCGAGCGCTTCGAACGTTTCCGGCTTCAGATGGATGGTGTGATCGTCGATCGCCATCCGGCCGAAGTTTACGAGCCGTCTCCGGCGGCTTCGAGGGCTCTGATGCCGACGCGCTGATTGGCGAAGGCTTCCGCGAGCAGCGCCGCGTCGGTTGCTTGGGATCGATGGTGGAGGTACCGCGCAGTCGTCTGGATGTGCGCGTGGCCCATCCAAGCTTGCACCTGGACCAGCGAGGCGCGGTTGACCGCGACCGAGCCGAAGTGGTGACGCAGCGAGTGGAATGGCAGCGGGCGCAGGCCACTGCGCCGGCAGGCGGCGGCGTATCGGCGTCTGAGGGCCGAGGCGTCGATGTGGCCGCCGACATCGTTGACGAATACCGGGTCATCGTCGCGTGTGAAGCGCTCGCGCTGGCCGATGCGTGCGAGGTGCTGGGCGACATCGGGAACCATCGGGACGACTCTCACCTTGCCGCTCTTGGGCGTGACAACATCCCCGTGGCTGTAGTTGCCCCGAACCCGGATTGCGTGACCGGCGAAGTCCACGTCACGCCACCGCAGCGCGACAAGCTCACCTTGTCTCAATCCGGCCATCGCCGCCGTGGCGAATATCGCGGCGTCCTGCTCAGAAGCCGCATCGCGAATCAAGACCTCGATCTCCTCGCCCGAATAGAGGTCGTAGTCGCCCGAGTAGCGCACCGGATGCTTCTCCACTGCCAGCGCCGCGTTCTCGCTCACCCACCCGCGCCGGAGCGCATAGCCAAGGATCGCGCCCAGCACCATCAGCACCTTCTCAGCGGTGCGCGATCGAGGGAAGCCACCGTGCCAGCGTTCGATCGCAGCCGCATCCAGGCCGTTCACCGGTACCGAGCCGAAGGCCGGTAGCAGATAGGCGTCGAACACCTGGCGGTAGTCGCGCAGCGTGGAGCGCTTCAGTCCGCGCCGAAGCTGTCCGTGGCGCAGCCAATCCTCTGCGACATCGCCGAACGTGCGATCGGCCCGATGGGCGCGCCTGATCGTCTCGCGATGTTCTCGTCTCACTCGGTCCAGTTCGACGATCGCGTCCTTCTCCGTCAGGAATCCAGCTGCCGGTCGACCACGCCGTCGCGTCCACGCCCCGCTTCGGCTCCGCTCAAGCCAAGCCGGTCCGAGCCGCCGTTTGATCTGGGTGCCGTCGTCCAAGCGCCACTTGCCGTAATAGACCGGACCATGCTCGCGTTCCACGACGAGGAGATGGGCAGCTCGTCTGCGATCCATCATGCCGGATCATACGGATAGCGCCGGACGCGGGTACCACCGTGGGTACCAAACGTACCTGAGATACTCCTATCCAAACACCCCATAAACAAGGGCGATCTCCCGTAAACACGGGAGCCTGGCCCTACTGTTGCTGCTTTGCAAGCAGGAGGTCACGGGTTCGAATCCCGTTGGCTCCATCGAATAAGTGCCTGGAAAATGCGGCTTTTGACGCGGTGGAGTGGTCACTTGGGACCGGATTTCGGCCGCTATGGAAGCGCTATGGAAGCCTCTGGACGTCACTCGATGTCCGCGTCGTGCTTCTCAGTGCAGCCGTCCACCCAGCCGTGATCCGAGTTCTTCCACTATCGCGGTCCGATCGGAACCGGGACGGTGGTCATCATCCCGACCCGCATTCCGCTCGGACAAACGCTCGTCGTCGCCCAGCGGCAAACCGCGAGCGGCTGGAAGATCGCCGATGCGATCGTCGCGGGACCAGGCCCGAGCTGCTCATCGCCGGGGTATCTCGAGGGGTTGAGCCGATGATCGACCTTTCCTTCAGGAGACCCTCCCAGTGCGGAATGGCGCACGACGAGCACGAAGCCAAGCTCGACAACCGCCGGCACGCCGACGACAACCACAAGATGACGCGGCCGTCGAGGGCGCCGGTCGAGCTCGTGCGATTAGGGTGACGTCCCCGGTGTTGCCGCCGATTCGCGCCGGCTGCTGGATTCGTCTCCATCGGCCAGCCGGCGCAGCAGTGGCTGGTGCTCGTAGACGTGCGCTCGCGCTAGTCCCTCTAGGAGATGATCCATGTGTGAGGCAAATTGCGCGAACTCGCGGGCGTCAGGGTCGCTGAGGGCGGCTGCGGTTAGGGGGCAATCCAGTCGCTCCCGGATGGACCGAAGCGTCTGGACGCCCGCTTCTAGGCGTATCTGCTCGTCTTTTGGTTGGCCGATCTGGCCGGCGATGTACTTGGCCAGGTAGTCGGCGCGGATGAGCTCGAGAGTGGTCTGAAGCCCCATGGCCACCCGAAACCCGTAGGGCGTGACCTCGGCCGGAGGCGCCCAGCGCGCGATCGCGCACAGCACGGTGGCGCTTTCGAGCAGGCGGACGACCGACTCTTCCTCGGCGTCGGGGTGAAAGTAGTAGAGCACCGGGAACCGGCGCAGGCTCTGATGTCCGTCGATCAGCCGCTGGTGGACTTCGGCCACGCCGGTGTTGCCGGTGGCCGCGATGTACTCAGACGCCGCCCGGGGCTGTCTGAGGCGCAAATCCGACAGATACAGGGCGTGCGCGCGCGTCTTCGTCGCTAGCGGGTAGACCGACAGGACATAGCTGATGGCAGCGCTGACGGTCGCCACCCCTGCTGCGGCCTCGCACACGACCGCCACCCGTACGCCGTTCTGGGTGGGCAGCACGTCCCCGAGCCCGAGGGTGGTCAGCACGCTGGCGCTGGTATACAGCGCGGCAAACAGCCCACGCGATGCGAAATGAACGCTGGCCGAGAAATGATCTGCGAACGGAAGATAGATCAAGCCAAAACCCAGCCACAGCCCCGCCAGCCAGGCCAAAAACAACGCCACCGTGGCTAGCGGACCGGCAAAGGTCAAGATCCGGCGAGAGCCCGTCAGCACCGCCAAGGCGCGAATCAGCCGCCACAGCCCCCGCGTGAGACGATGACTGAACGCCCCACGAATCGTGGGATGCAAAACGGTCAGTGCCATGTCAATCGCGATCCCAAACACCACCACCACACCAGCCGCGACCGCCACAACATTCATCTCATAAGCGTATGCCCGATAGGCGCCGGCAGCGAACGAGCCTTTAGGAACGCCGGGCGGCGCCACCGCCACGGCGAGCTCCGCCGGACGCACCTTGAGTCTCCCGTCCGCCAGCCCCCGGAGGTCGGTGAGGTTGCGAACTGCGTCATCGTCGCCGGCGGGTTGCCTATCGTATCGACCCGGTTGAACTCGTCCTGCTGGGTCGACATCCACTGACGTTGCGGTCCACGAGGCCGCCCTGCTGACGCAGCAGCAACCGGGCGAAGTATGTGTGAGGGGGCGCCGGCGGGATAGTGGTCGCCGGCACGGTCGGGTGAAGCAGCGCGGCCGAGACTCTCGGGCCGCCACCGAGATGCCCTGCGGTTCGGTCGTCGAGCAGGGTGCCGTCAACCCGGCACACCTTGGCCTCGACCGACAGGCCGCACGCCCCGCGGGCTGCCCAGGTTGTCGACGGTGACCGTCCCGTTGTCGTAGGTGTAGAGGACGTGCGGCTACTCATTGGCCTTCTTGGCATCGATGAGGTGCCCGCTCATCGAAGTCGCGATTGAGGGATCCCACAGCAACGTCGGCCAGCCCTTGTTGAGCTGCCAGTAGTCGACGCCGGTTGAGGGGGCTTGGCGGTGGTGGAGTGGATCGTGTGGGCCTCGAACTCGGCCCGCTGGATCTCGTCCTTCTGGACCTGGATTCCTCCACGTATTGCTGCAGGCTCGGACCAGGCCGGTGGAATCGAGGAACGTCACGGCCCGCAAATCCAGGATGCCACCGCCGACGATGTGCTCGCCGATGACTCGAGCGGCTGGCGGACGTTGTCAATCGCGGCCAGCGAGGCGCCGCGAGATCACGCACTGCCTTCCGGGGCGCGCCGGTCCCCGCCACCGACAACTTCTAGTCTTGAGTTTTTTTCATTCAGCGGTTTGTGACGTTCATGCGTTCGCGCAGCGGGTAGCTAGGCAACACCGGATCTGGTTACTCAGTACTGGCTGGGAGGATGAGATGGCTCAGAGCATGATCACCGCCGAGCTTCGGACGGTGGAGACGTCGATTCCGGCGCGGATGGACCGGTTGCCGTGGTCGCGCTGGCATTGGATGGTGGTGATCGGGCTGGGGACGGTCTGGATCCTGGATGGATTGCAGGTCACGATTGTCGGTTCGATCGC
>JAFASF010000086.1 GCA_019244745.1 Solirubrobacterales bacterium
TGGCCCGGCACGGAATAGTCAGTCCGACTGTTCAGCCTTCGACCTCGACCGTCGAGCAGGCGCTCCAACGTCCCGCGACCCGTTCAAGAATCGAGCGATCGCTTTCTACTATCAACCCGCGCACGTCCCACGAGCGCATCGGCGAGAGGCTGTCGCGTAATTGCCGTGTCGTCCGGCAGGTTTAAGACCATGTCGGTATGGCTCAGAACTTCATTGGTTGTGACCGTGATCAGTCGTTTTTGATGCCGCCTGATGTCAGGGATTGGCTGCCGGAGGGGCATCTCGCGTGGTTTGTGTTGGATGCGGTGGCGGGCATGGATTTGCGCGAGTTCTATGCCGTGTATCGCGAGGACGGGGTCGGCCGGCGGGCGTATGACCCGGCGATGATGGTCGCGTTGCTGTTGTACGCGTACGCGCGCGGGACGCGGTCGGCTCGCAGGATCGAGCGGGCGTGTGAGGAGGACGTCGCGTTCAAGACGATCGCGATGTTGGAGACGCCTGATCACGCGACGATCGCCCGGTTCGTGGTGCGGCATGAGGCCGCGCTGGCCGAGCTGTTCGGGCAGGTGTTGGGGTTGTGTGCTGAGGCGGGGTTGGTGCGGCCGGGGGTGGTGGCGATCGATGGGACGCGGATGGCGGGGAACGCGAGTCGCGAGTCGACGCTTGGTTTCGAGAAGATCGCGCGGGAGATCGTGGCCGAGGCGAGGGCGATCGATGAGGCCGAGGATGAGTTGTATGGAGAGGCGCGGGGGGATGAGTTGCCTGAGCAGTTACGCACGCGGGAGGGCCGCGCGGAGTTCTTCCGCCGCGTGCGCGAGCAGCACGCGAGCGAGACCGGCGAGGATCAACAGCCAGAGTCCGAGCCGGCAGCGGGCGGGCAGGAGTTCGAGTTCGAGGCCGAGAAGATCGTGGCGCGCGTGCAGGGGCGCGAGGGTTGGACGCGGGAGGCGCGCCGCCAGCTCGAGCGGCGCCGCTGGGCCAACCCGGATCCGGTTCCGCGCGCGCGGGAGGGTCGGTTGCTGCTCGCCGCCGAGCGGTTGGAGGCCGAGCGCGACGCGCAGGTCGCGGCCAACCGGGCCTATGAGGATTACCGGGCCAACGGTCGCGACAAGCAGGGCCGCAGGCTCAGTCGCCGACCGAACCCGTGGATCGCCCCTGAGGTGCCCGAGGGGGTGGTCAGCGTGAGCGATCCGGACAGTCAGCGGATGAAGGCCAACCACGGGTACGTGCAGGGCTATAACGCGCAGGCGGTGGTCGATGAGGGACAGATCGTGATCGCCGCGGAGATCACCAACAGCCCGGCCGATTACTCGCAGCTTGACCCGATGCTCACCGCGGCGATCGGCGAGCTCGAACGGGCCGGGGTCGACGGCCGGCCGGAGGTCGCGCTCGCCGACGCGCAGTACTGGAACGAAGAGCACATGGACGAGGTGATCGCCAACAAGCACATCCAGGTGCTGATCCCCCCGGACTCAGCCGGCCGGAGCGCGCCCCGGCCGGGTTGGACCGGGGGACGGTACTCGTGGATGCGAACCATCCTTGAAGGCCACGGCAAGCTCATGTATCGAAGACGGATCCAGATGATCGAGCCGGTGTTCGCTCACACCAAGCACAACCGCGCCATCACCCGCTTTTACCGCAAAGGCCGAACCGCCGTGCGCGCCGAATGGCGACTATGGATGGCAACCATCGCGGTAGGGACGGGCCTTCGCTTCTGGGGCTCGGCCCGCCCCCCGCACAGATCCCAGCGGGCGCTGCTAACGCACTGGGCTCCTGCCTTGGGTTCTGGCGTCGAAGCGGTCGTTGGGCCAGGGGTGCAGGATGCGGGCTCGGGGTAGCCATCGCTCAGCGAGGCGATACATCCGTTTCCAGGTCAATCGGGTGCGCTGGCTTCGGCGCCGCAGCGCACTCAGCCAGTGGCCGATGATCCGGAATCGGAAGGCGTTGATCGCCGCGCTGTTGTCGGGCACCGCGTAGTAATTGCAGTGCCCGCGCAGGACGCTGGCGAGCCAGCGTCCTTGGTCGGGGATGGGCAGATGCCGTCGTTTGATCAGCTCGGCCTTGACCTTGCTGAGCTTCGTGCGCATCCGTTTCTTGTCGGTGATCCGCTTCAGCTTGAAGCGCCCCGCCTTGGTCTTCCCGCAGATATGCGTGAAGCCGAGGAACTGGAACGTTTCAGGCTTGCCGAGACCCCGCTCCTTCCGCTGTTGGGCGGCGAACCGTCCGAACCGGATCAGCCGGGTCTTGTCAGCGTTCAGCTCAAGGTCGAACTTCGCGAGCCGATCGCGAAGATCCGCCCAGAACCGCTCGGCGTCCTCCCGATACTCGAATCCCACCACGGCGTCGTCAGCGAACCTCACGATGACCACGTCACCGCGTGCACGCCGAATCCTCCACTGGTGGGCCCATAGGTCGAAGACGTAGTGCAGGTAGACGTTCGCGAGCAGCGGCGAAGCCGATGCCCCTTGCGGAACGCCCTCCAAGCTCTCCGTCAACGCCCCGTCCTCGATGACCCCCGCGGCCATCCATTTCTGGATCAGCCGCAGGACCCGCCTGTCCGCGATCCGGTGCTCAAGGAACCTCTCCAGCCATCGATGGTCAAGGCTGGTGAAGAACTCACGGAAATCCGCGTCGAGCACCCAGTTCACCTTCTTGCGCGTGATACCGGCGGCGAGCGCATCCAACGCATCATGTGGGGAGCGCCCGCGCCGGAACCCGTACGAGAAGCCGAGAAAGTCCGCCTCGTAAATCGCGTTCAGCACCTCGGCAACCGCCCGCTGAAGGATCTTGTCCTCAAGCGCAGCGATCCCGAGCGGCCGCAGCCGCCCGTCCGCCTTCGGGATGAACACTCTCCGGGACGGTCTCGCCCGGTAGCTCCCGCGATGAACCCGAGCATGAAGATCCCGAAGATTCGCCTCGAGATCCTGCCCGTACTCCGTCCACGTCACGCCGTCGACACCCGGCGCGGCCTTCGGGCGAATCGCCCAATACGCCGCCCGGAGCCTGTCCACGTCAACGTGGTGCAGGAGCGCTGTGAACCGCGCGTCCTTGTCCTTCCGCGCCACCCGGCGCACACGGTCCAGGTCACTGAGCGCACTCGGTCCGGCACTGAGTCCGGAGCGCGTTTCGCTGACCGCGTTTCCCTCGGCCGACCCGCTTCCCTCCACCACCTCCGCCGCCCCGCCTTGAGCGTTGTTCGGCAGCTTCGCAGGTACTACCAGACCGTCTGACTTCCCACCACCGTGCATCACGGGATTACGGCCTGAGCCTTCCCCACACGACCCGCCCCACCATCAAGACGGGCGGGTGATCGTGGGATCTCCCGGTTCTCGCGCATGGAGATTCCGCACATGCACAGGTTCTCGGACCCCGCGAGGTCCGCCAACGACTCGCGAAAACGCCGCCAGCGATGTTGCCTTCCGCCAGTTGTGAGAGCGTCGGCACCTCGATCTGTCTTGTCTTTTCGGGGCTCAATAGCCCGGCCTGCGCGTACCCCTACCGACGCTTCGCAGCCGCCCTCACGAACGACCGCGCACGGCTCGGGGCCACCGCGGATCGCTACTCCTTCGATGTAGAGCTCTCTCATCTCCTTCTCCATACCGGTTTATCCCGGCGCCGCCACAACCTGACCAAGCTCCACCGCCACCACCTCGCCACCGCAGGGGCCTAAAACACGCCCGGAGGCGCTCACACCGCCAAACCCGGCCAGCCCGTCCACAACGACGTTCACCCCTCCACAACGGCGCGCACCTAACGAAGAGTTACGCGACGGCCTCGCGACGGAGCGGCAGTGACGTTGCAACCGAGGCAGACGCTGAGATCGTTCCGGAACGCTCTGTCTTGCGGCCAGTGTAGGCGGGTGGCGGCTTCCGCGATCTAGCGAATGAGCAGCCGGTGGACGGGCCGGTCGTCGCGATCGGGGC
>JAFASF010000203.1 GCA_019244745.1 Solirubrobacterales bacterium
AACCTCGAGGGACTTCACTACGTCAAGGACATCCGCCGCGCGATGGAGTTCGACAAGGAGATCGACTCGATGAAGCGCGCGGTCGTCATCGGCGGCATGTGGCTCGGCGTCGAGATGTCCGGCGCGCTGGCGCGGCGCGGGCTCGGAGTGGACTTCATCGACGAGGGGCCGTGGCTCCTGTCCGAGCTCGTCGATCCGGACGTCGCCGAGCCCGCCCAGGAGGCGCTCGAGAAGCTCGGGGTGAACGTCCGCATGGGCACCAAGCTGCTCGGCTTCGAGGGTTCGGACGGGCGCGTGCGGGCGGTGTCGACCTCGGCGGGCGAGCTCGAGTGCGATGTCGCGGTGATCTGCCTGCACAAGCTGCCCAACACGTCGCTCGCATCGTCGATCGGCCTCGAGCTGGGAACCACCGGGGCGATCGTCGTCGACGATCACATGCGCACCTCGGCGCCGGGGGTGTGGGGAGCCGGCGACGTGGTGGAGGTTCCCCACGGGCTGTCGATGCTGCCGATCAGCGGCCTCACGGGTTCGCACGCCTACGCCCAGGGCCGCGTGGCGGGCGCGAACGCCGCCGGCGAGGACCGCGTGTATGACCCGGTGTGGATCCCGTGGGGGTTCATGGCCGGCGATTACACGATCGGCGGCTTCTCGATCGGCGAGACGCTCGCGGAGGCGATGGGCATCCCTTACGTGGTCGCCAAAGGCGTCGGCGTGTCCCGCGCGCGCTACTTCCCCGGCGCGGCGCGAACGCACGTCAAGCTGCTCGCGGAGCCCGGGAGCCTGCGGCTGATCGGCGCGCAGCTGCACGGCGGGGAGGGGATCAAGGAGCGCTGTGACTTCCTCGCGTTCGTAGCCAAGCGCGGGGCGACGCTCGAGGACCTGGCCTGGATGGAGAACATCTATTCGCCGCCGATCGGAGCGCTCTACGAACCGATCCAGATCGCGGCCCAGAACGGGCTCGCCGAGCAGGCGGTGCGCAGGCCGGAGCAGGTGCCGGCGTGAGGGCGGGCGAGCTCAAGCACCGGCTACGAGCCCGCTCCGAGTACGCCCTGCGCGCCTCCGCGATGGAAGAGGTCGCGCGCCGTTACCCAGGGCGCAGCACGAAGTCCGAGCTCCCCCGCGTCGGCGTCTTTTGGCGTTACGTGTTCGTGCCCCTCTTCCACCGCGTGCCCTGGTCGTTCAGGCGCAAGGCGATGCGTGCGCTCAAGATGACCGCTCAGAACTGGCGCGAAGACGCCCGCCGGTTCGGTGAGCCGTGGCGCCCTCCGGTTCAAGCCCACGCGATCCGTTCCCCGCATGGCGATGGGCGGCCGCCGGAGGCGGGGAACGCTGCCCGCTGAGCCGTTCACCCCCACCCGGGAGGAGCTCCGGGCGGAGCTCGCGGGCGACCTGAGCCGCGGTGGATACGTGCTGCGCGGAGGCGACGGACCGTCGGGCGACCGCCGTTACTTCGACAAGTTCCTCGTCCTCTGCCGGCCGGGGCTGCTCACGCGGGCGGCGCGCCTCCTGGCGGGCATAGTGTCGGATGAGTGCGAGCGCCTCGCGGTCACCGGCGTTCCCTCGACCGCGCTCGCGACCGCCCTGGCCCAGGAAACCGGGCTGGCGCTGCTGCTCGCCGACGACACGCACCCGGGCCGCTTCGGCGGCGACTTCTCTGCCGGCACCCGGGTGGCGCTCGTGGAGGACGTGGTGTTCACGGGAGGGACGGCACTGGCTGGAACACGTGCGCTGCGGGCGGCGGGGGCAGAACCCCTCGACGTGGTCTGCCTACTCGATCGTCAGTCGGGTGGAGCTCAGCTGCTGGCCGGGGACGGTGTCGGATTACGGGCGCTGTTCACCGAAACCGACCTGCTCGCGCAGCCCGGGCAGCCGCCGCGATGAGCATTCCGGCGACCGGCACGCCGAGCCTTGCTCCGACCGCGCAGCGCGTGGGCGAGCGCCTGAGCGAGCTCGCGCGGATCGGCGGAGAGACCGGGGGCGGCGTGACCCGCCTGGCCTACACCGAGACCGAGCGCGATGCCCATCGACGCTTCTGCGCCTGGGCGAATGCGGCCGGCGCGAGCTGCAATACCGACCCGGCGGGGAACAGCGTCGCGGTCTTTCAGGAGGGAACGCCCTACTTCTTGATCGGCTCCCATCTCGACACCGTGGTGCACGGCGGTCGCTACGACGGCGCGGCCGGCGTCGTGGGCGCGCTCGAGACGGCCGAGGCTATCGGCCCGGTGCACCTCGGCGTGCGCGTGGTGGCGTTCGCGGCCGAGGAGGGCGCGCGCTTCGGTCGACCGACGCTCGGCAGCTCGCTTGCGGCCGGGCTGCTGGATGGCGACGCGCTGGCCAAGCTTCGCGATGCTCGCGGTACGACGCTGCTGAGCGCCGCCTCCAGCGTCGGGCTCGACCCGGCGCAGACGCCGTCGTGGCTCGGCGACGACGTCGCCTGCTACTTCGAGCTGCACATCGAGCAGGGCCGGCAGCTCGAAGCCGGGTCGGCACGCATCGGCCTCGTGGACGCGATCGCCGGAAGCGTGCGGCTCCAGCTCGACCTACGCGGCCGCGCCGATCACTCCGGTGCCACGCCCATGCGGGCACGGGCGGACGCGCTCGCGGCGGCGAGCGAGTGCGTGCTCGCCGTTGAGGACACGGCTCGGCGAAACCGCTCCACGGTCGCCACCGTCGGGCGGATGCACATCAATCCGAACAACGTCACCACGATCCCCGGTCAGGTGACGCTCACCGTGGATGTGCGCGACGTCGATCCCGACCTGCAACGGCGCGCGGCCGGGCTCGTGCTCGAGGCCGCGACCAAGATCGCCGTTCGCCGTGGGGTTCGCCTCGCACCGGAGGTGCTTTCCCTGCAGCCGCCGGTCGTCCTGTCCGCGTGGCCACGCGCGATCCTGTACGACGAGTGCCGTGCCCGCGGCGTCGCCTTCCGGGTGCTGCCGAGCGGCGCCGGACACGACGCGGCCGTGGTCGCCCGCCGAGCCCCCGCGGCGATGTTGTTCATCCCGTGCGTGGACGGAGTCAGCCACGCGCCAAACGAGCAGGCCAGTCCCGGGGACATAGCCCTGGCGAGCGACCTGTTGTGCCGGGCGATCCGGCGTACCGACGAGCTGCTCCTCGCCGCCCGCCGGTAGGCGCCCGACCCTAATCGCCGCCGGTCCGCTCGTTCCTGAGGCGCCAAGCCATCCGCGACTGGAGCGACCACAGCTCGATGAACCCCGGTGAGGCCTCCTGCGAGAACAGGCCGCCCGACTGCGCGAACGACGCGAGCTGCGCGTCGTAGACGGCATTCGGGGAGGAGCGGGTCACGACCCGCGCCGATCCCTTGTAGAGCCTGACCCCCACGGTTCCCGTGACCTGCTCGTTGGCCGCGTCCATGAACGCGTCGAGGTCGGTGCGCAGCGGCTCCCACCACAGGCCGGCGTAGACGAGGTAGGCCCACTTCTGATCGAGCGTGGGCTTGACCTCGTGCTGGTGGATCGTCCCCACCAGTGCCTCGAGCTCCCGGTGGGCGAGCAAGAGGATCGTCGCCGCCGGCACTTCGTAGATGTCGCGGACCTTCAGCCCCACGATGCGATCCTCGATGTGGTCCACGATCCCGACGCCGTGGCGGGCCCCGATCTCGCCGGCGCGCTCGATGAGCTCGACCAGCGGGAGGCGCTCGCCGTTCAACCCCACCGGCACGCCCCGCTCGAACTCGACGGTCGCCACCTGGGCCTCGTCGGGCGCCTCCTCCGGGCGGGTCACGAGCTGGAAGACGTCGTCCTCGGGGGCGCGATCGAGGTCCTCGATCCACCGGCCCTCGCTCGAGCGACCCCACAGATTGTCGTCGATCGAGTACGGAGCCACCTCGGTTCCGCC
>JAFASF010000248.1 GCA_019244745.1 Solirubrobacterales bacterium
TCCCGGCAAGCTCATCGAGGGTGACAGTTGTCAGGGTGACACCGCTGCCGAGGACGATGAAGTTCTCATCGACGTGGGTACCGTCGAGGTTGGCCCGTCCGATGGTGTTCGTAGCCAGGATCGTCCAATGGATAAGTAGGCCGTCGACCGGCGCACCTTTGGCTTCGTTGGCACCGGTGATGAACTTATCGTGGGCAGTCGTGCCGTCGAGGTTTACCTCGCCGATGGTGTTCGAAGCCGAGTCGGTCCAGAAGACATGCCCGGGGTTTACCGCGACGCCGGGTGTGCCATCGAGGTCGGCCTCCGTGATGGCGCCGGAGATGTTGTTGCTCCAATAGGTGCGCGGGGGTGAGGAGGCCTGCGCTGCGTCCAGCGCGGTGGAGCCCATGGTCACCGGAGCGACCGCAAGCGCGCATCGGTCGAGCCGGAGGCCCGTGACGCCGCGGCTCAGCCCTAGCGTAACGGAAGGGCCGCTCGGCGCAGCTCGATCACTTCCAACGATCGTAGGTACTCCCTTCTTGGCGGCGTCAGAGCGCCAGGCAGCCACCGGTTTCACGTCCAATGGATCGGCCTCAACCCTAAGCTCTCCGGCCACCGGTGTCTTCGGTAATCGACTACCGAACGTGACTGGGGCGCTCGTTCGGCAGCGTCCATAGCGCCCGGCGGCTGCTCCGGCTGTCACCGGTGGTAAGCGGTCGGCGCATCGGCAAGCGGGCACGAACCGAGCAGGCGACGAGGGTCACTGAGGCCCGCCCCCACGGCTCGATCTGATGTCCCGCCGGCAGGAGCGCCGTGACCCGATCGCCGTCCTGCTCGATCCTGGCGGACACGGAGCCCGATCTCAACGCCTCCGGTCCACCGAGTCGGTCAACGCCGCCAGGAGATCGCGGCGGGCGTGTCGTAGGTCGGCGCGCCCAGCTTCTCCGAGGCCCGTCGCAACGGGCATCAGCTCGAGCAATCCGGCCATCGGCTTGCGCAGTTCGGTGGCCTCGATCGCCGAGCACACGCCGTCGAGGGGTGCGCCGAGATGCCGAGCTCGGTGAGGCCGCGGACCGCAGCGGACGAGATCCTGAACCCCGGTTTCGCCGCCTGGGTCTGGGCGTCTTCCCGTGCACCTGGACGCTGACGCCCGCGCGCTGGAGCGCCAGAGCCACCTGTGAGGCCACCGACGCCGCCGCCGACCATGACGGCTCCCGGGAGCGGCTGACCCCGATCCATGCCGGTGCGTGACCGGGGACCGGTGCGCGTCGTGGGGGTCAGTCGGTCGGCAGTATGTCCGCCAGGTGCTGGCGGCGGTTGATTCCGAGCTTGCCGTAGATTCGCTGCATGTGGCTGTCGACCGTTCGCGTCGACAGCACCAGGCGCTCGGCGATCTCCGCGTTGGTCAGTCCTCGACTTGCCAGCGCCGCCACCTCCGCCTCGCGCGCCGTGAGGTTGTGGGCGGCTGCGTCGGCGAATCGCAGCATCGGCGTCCACGCCCCCTCGCAGTGCGTGACGAACTGGCGGCAACGCTCTGCGGCCGCAACGGCCTGTGGGCGGTCGCCGCCGGCCGAGTGCACCGCGGCGGCTTCGGCGCTTACCTCGGCTGCGTGGAGCAGCGCTCCGATGCGGGCAAAGTTTTCCGCCGCCCCCTCCAGCTCCGTCCCGTTGCGGCGGGCCGAGGCCGCCGCATGGTTGGCATACGCCGCGATGAGCGGAAGATCGGAGCGCGATGCCACGTCCTGCAGCCCGCGGGCTACCTGGGAGGCCGGTGCGCCGGCTCGTAGCGCCTCGTGGAGCAGGGTCCCTCGGTGGATGATCACTTGACCCGCTCGGGACGCCGCCGCGAGCGCGGTCTTCTGCGCCTGCACCGGGTGGCCCTCCGCCAATGAGATGCGCACCCGAGCGCGAACGAGGTCGGCCTCCTCGACCCAGGTGAGGGGGCGACGCGCCAGGATCGCCTCGGCCTCGGCGATTGCGCCGCGGGCGCCGTCCGGGTCGCGTTGCATCGCCCTAGCCTGCGCCAGCATGGCCAGCGTGAGGACGTGTAGAGCGAACGGATCCTGCGCCTGCAGAAGTGACACTGCGGCCGCCAGCCTGTTCTGTGCGGTCACGACCCGGCCGCGAGTGAGGGCGACGCTGCCCAGCCAAAACGTGCAGACCTCGGCCAGCACGACGTTCCCGGTCCGGTTCGCCTCGCCGAGCATCGGACAAAGGGCAGCGTCGATCCGGTTCCAGTCGAGGCCGGCGTCGGCGCGCGCCGCCGTCCACGCCATGATCTCTGTCACGTCCGCAGCCGGCGCCTCCACGTTGACGAGTACCCGATCGGCAAAACGGCAGGCCGTCTCCGAGTCACCCGAGTACACGAGTGCGATCGGCCCCGACCACGCCCGCCGGAACTCCTCTTGGCTGGTCCCGCGGTCAGCCAGCATCTCGTGCAGCAAGCCGGCGGCCTCCAGGTGATGTCCGGCGTGGGTGGTCACCCCGATGCGCTCGTCGCGCACGCGCCGGCGCCAGGAGTCCGAGGGGTATGCGTCTGCGTAGCGATCGAGCAGGGCGAGGGCGTCGGGTGTACGGCGAAGCCCGATCTGCAGCGCCACGACGCGGAAGTGAAGCGCCATGGCGGCCTCGTCCTCGCCCGACTCGTGCCCTTCATAAGGCGCTAGCGCCGCCTCGACCTCGGCAAAGCGTGCGAGTGACATGAGTGGCCCGGCCATGGCCATAGCCGTGATGGCCGAACCCGCCATGGCATGAGCCTGGCGAGCGTAATCAAGCGCCAGCGACGGGTCAAATACCGCTGTCGCGGCCCTCGTGGCCTGCATAAGCTCGGGCACACCGACGCGCTCGCTGGCCTCGACCTGCCAGCGCACCGCGCGCAGCACATCCGTGGCGCTACGCCGCTTGTCTTCGAGCAACGCGCTCGCCAGGCGGCGCGCGATGGCGTCGCGCCGCCCACGCGCCATGCCTGCCAGGGCGACTTCACCGTGCAGCGGATGGGCGAGTCTGCACGCGTGGTCCTCCGGGCGAGCAGCGTCTGCGAGCCCTCGCTCCTCGAGCGCCTGCAGCCGGGCCTCGCCGATCACCTCGATGGCGACGTGGTAGGGGAGCGGCTCTCCGAACGCCAGCAGCTCGAGGCCCTCGCGCTCGTCGGGCGCGAGGCCTCCCAAGCGCTCGTTGATGAGCTCGCGCATGCGCTGCGGTGGCCTCGGCGTGCGAGTGAAGCCCCACTCATCCCCCTGACGGCCTAGTGCGCCCTCCGACACGGCGCCGCGCACGAGCTCGACGGCGAACAGAGGCAGGCCGAGGCTGCGCTGCTGTACCCAGCGGACGACGTCAGGTGCCACCCTGCCGGGCAAGGCGCTGGTGACCATGCCCGCCACGTCGGCGTCCGAGAGCGGCTGCAGGTCCACGCGTTGCAGGTGATCGTCCTTCCATAACGCGGTCACGGCGTCCGGCGTCTGCTCCCCCTCCCGTACGCACACCAAAAGATCGGCCGACTCGGTCACCGCAAGATGTAGCGCTAGCGCGGCCGAGGCTTCGTCCAGAAGATGCGCATCATCGAGGACGACGAGCGTCCTGTCGTGACCGTGGCCCCGCAGCCGGGCGGCCACGGTCTGAAACGCGCTCAGCCGATCAAGTCCCGGCGGCCGCGTCGACGGCAGCAGATGGGCTATTGCGCCGAACGCGATCGTCGCCGCCGACTCCGTGCCTTGACCCCGGACCACCCAGCCGCCGGTGCGCTCACGTTGGCGGCCGACCTCTCGAGCGAGGCGGCTCTTTCCCGAGCCGGCGCGGCCGACGAGGACGGCCCCGCGCGAGGCGTCGCTGGACAGCACCGCCCCGAGCAGAGCAAGCTCTTCGTCGCGGCCGATCAGTGCCCACTCTCGCCTCCACGGGGCGACGTCGGCTTCCCCAGGCTCGCTCGACGGCAGCGCCATCGCGGCCAGAATACGCCTGCTCTCTGGCCTGGTCCAGGACAGTGCCGGGGAGCGCATAGAGGTGTGTGACGACCGCGGACACGCGCGCCTGCCGGTGGCTACGCCGGCGCCTGGCGGCTGGTGGTGCGGCTCAGATGAGCGACACGCACGGTCAGCGGATCCACCAGATCACCGCGTTGCCCGTCACTCCGCCTCCGGGTTCTCGTGGGCGGCTTCGATGGCGGCGAGCTTGGCTCGGGCCAGCGCGAGCGCCGCCGGTACACCTGCCGGCGCGATCCCCAGAGCCTGCGCGATCACCTCGTCACTGGCTCCGCTGCGCTCCAACCGCAAAGCTGCCCCATAGGGGAACGGCAGCTCCTCCGCTGCGTCGTGGAAGCAATCGTCCGACACGACTTCACCTTCTCAAGTCGCGGGCGACCCGCGCATCGGTAACCGACTACCGAACCGACCGGGGTGCACGCGCTGGCGCCCGGAGGCGCGCCCGCCTAAGTGCGCCGAGACGGGGAGGACGCCGTGCGCGAACCGACCGTTGCACGCCGCGACTGCGTCGCTGTCTGCGGCCGTGAAAATTGGCCGTCTCTGTCCCGTCCGGGTGGCCGGCGAGGGCTTGTTTCCTCGACGGCGGAGCATGAGAGACCGCGGCTAACGAAGTGCTGGCGAATCATCATGACGGAAGCGGCGACGACGATCGGCGCGCCGGTGACCACGCGCAGCGTCGTGTCGATGGCATCCGGCGCCCCACTGCCGGCGCGCGTTGGCGACGCGCCGGCAGTGTCGGGATCAGGGCGCGAGCACGAGTTGCACCGGGTGTACGCGGCCGCAACTCGTCACGTCTACCGGCGGAGATTGCCTGCCTGTAGTAGGGCGTGATCGACCACGAAATCGGCCACTTGACCGCCGAGCGTCTGCCCCGCCTCTTCGTCATAGCGGAAGTGCTGTCCGGCGAAGATGCGGCTCGCGGATGCCTCATCGGACGCCTCCGAGAAACTCGTGAACGTCCGGGTGATGCCGACAGCTGGGTTGGTCAGCGAGAAGGAGAACACATCGGTGCCAAAGAAGTCCTCGAGCACCGTCGTGGCCGCCTGGCTGAAGGTGGCGTGAGCACCTGGGTAGCTCGGGTCGTTTGCCGTGTTGGCCAGAGGAACCCAGTTCGGATCGGCTGTGGTGTTGGGATTGCCTTGGTCGGGCGTGGTGATCGCTGTGATCGGCCGCCAGCGGTGGTAGGCGTACTTGGCGTCGTACAGGGCGATCGCCCCGTCGGCCAAGGTGGTGTCGAGCAGCGCGAACAAGCGGGCATGCTGCTCGAGCCCGTTGCCCAGGCCGATCGCGGCCTGATCGGCGATCTGATTCCACACGATCCAGATCGGCGAAGCTCCCCAGAACTTGCCGATGGCCGTCTGGTCAGCCGTGCGCGTGGCACTGCCCAGCTCCCCGAGGGAGTGAACCTCGCTGAAGTCCTCCGCGTACCGGGGGCTCGTCAGCGCCGGAGGTGGGGCCGGGCGGAACTGGGCGGCGCGCTGCAGGACGAACGGAGTGACCTGCGCCGTCTGGGTGAACCCGGCCGGCGCGAAGGCCGGCGGCGTGAGCTGGTACTCGCCCGGGCCCGAACCTGGCGTGAACACCGGCGCAGTCGCCCCGGCGCCGTCAGAGGAGCGCGCCGCGAGGACCGCGTCTGCCACCCGTTCGCCGAACTCGATGCCTCGCTGCACCCGCTCGCCCGACCCGATCTGCGCCAGGGACCCCTGGTAGAAGGCATCGATTGCGGGGCGCTGGCTGGGCAGCAGCGAGTCGAGCGCGGTGCGCGCGGCGGCCGCCGCGGCGGCATCGGGCGAGGCGCCGTGTGGGCCGCGCAGGTGCACGAGCAACGGCTCCCCGCCGCCCAGGATCCCGTTGACTGCGTCGTAGACGGCGATCTGGGTTATGGCCAGCGTGCGCGTCGGGTGAATCGACGCCGGTTGGGCGCCCGGCGCCACGAGGACCTTCTGCAGCTCCTCGTTCCACTGGATCACCTGGTCGGGGGGCGCTGAGGCGAGGCGAAGGGTGACGACGGCGGCGCGGTGGCGCGAGCCAAGTCCGCTGGCCATGGCCGCCACGACCAAGCTCACGAGGAGGGTCACCGATGTCACGAGAACGGCACGGCGTCTGAGCACGAGATCTCCAGTCGATTCGAGGACAAGTACCTACTACGCTGCATCGTAACACTACGATGCGTAGTAGATCAAGCGCCTCAGGCCGGCGCGGGGATCGGCAGGCGACGAGCGCCGTAAGATCTGCACCGAACGGTCGTGCCACGCAAACGGGCAGGGCGACTGGCGCATCCGGCAACGGTGAAAGTGGCGGACTCACATGGCGCGTGTGGCGATCATCGGCGGTGGGATCGGCGGGCTG
>JAFASF010000183.1 GCA_019244745.1 Solirubrobacterales bacterium
CGCGAGCAGGCGCCCCGTATTCTTCGCGATCGCCCTCGGTTCGCGCATTCATCGCTCATGATCCCAAGCCACGGCCGGGGACGAGCAGCCAATCTATTGGGCGCGAGGGCTCGCGCGGGCCTCAGCGCTCGTCGCGTTCGCGGGGCGGTTCCCAACCTGGCTCGCGGCCGGTCGCGGGATTGCGATGGCGCGCGCGCACGAGCGCCGTCACCTCGCCGCCGAGACCGATCGAGGGCCCGCCGATCAGCTCCCATGAGCGCGCGACCCCGACAAGGAAGCAGGCGACCACGACGATGGCGAAGTCCCGAGCCGCGCTGACGTTATTTGCGCGGGAGATCAAGCGGACGGCCGAGTCGAGCTGAAAAACGAACACCGCGACCAGCCCGACCAGGAACAGCGTCTCTCGCGGCGCCACGTGCTGCAGGCGACGGACGCGCATGAGCGACAGCAGCGATGCCGCCACGAAGAACAGTCCGCCCAGACTGACAGCGAAGGCCGGCCATGCGAGGCCGACGTTCGGGACGAGCGCGAACAGCGAGATCGCGAACGCGTTCGTGAACGACGTCAGTGCGGCCGACGCCCGCACGCGATGGAGCTGATTCGCGTCGGCGGCCGTCAGCCGCTCGTGCTCGACCGAGATCGCCACGAACAGAAGCCCGATCAGCGTCCCCCCGACACCGGCGCACGCGATGAAGAAATCGTGGAGCGACTCGGGCGTCACGGCGACCCGCAGTTTGGATGCTGGGCGCCCGCCCGCCCGTGCCGTGGGGTGTCAGGAGAGCGCATCTTCCCACCAGCCGGGATCGGGACGAAACGGTGCTGCCGGCCGACCGGTCGCGTCCGTGCCGAACCAGTAAACGAGCCCGGCAGTCGGCTCCGCGCGGCGCCGCTCGTCGCTCCAGTCCTCGGTGGCGGTGGTGACGTAGAGGCGGTTCAGCCCGGGCCCGGCGAACGCGCACGACGTGCACTGCTCGGCGGGAACGAGGAGCTCCTCGAGCAGCACGCCATCAGGGGAATAGCGATGGACGCGACCGGCCCCGTAGACCGCTACCCACAGATCACCGCCGGCGTCGACCGTGAGGCCGTCGGGCGATCCGACGTCCTCGGGCACCTCGATCAGCGTTCGGGGATCGGAGATCGTGCCGCGTTCGCCGTCGAACTCGAACGCGCGGATGACTCGGGGTCCGGTGTCGGTGAGGTACATGGTCCCGCCATCAGGACTCCAGCCGAGCCCGTTGGAGATCGTGAGACCGCCGAGGACCTCCTCGACGTGTCCTTCGCGGTCGAGCCGATACAGCGAGCCGCCGCCGGGGCGGTGGTCATGGGCCATGGTGCCGGCCCAGAAGCGGCCCTGGGGATCGCAGGCGGCGTCGTTCATTCGAGTGCCCGCCGGTGCCACGTCGACGAGCGTGCGCAGCAAGCCGTCGGGAGCCAAGTGGGTGAAGCCGCGACCCGCGGCGAGCAGCCATCCATCGTCGCCCTCCACGGGCGCGACCGCGCCCACCGTCCCGGGGATTTCGTATGTGCAAACGAGGATCAGGCGACCGTCGTCGCCGACCCGGTCGCGGTACACGCGCCCGGCGACGATGTCCACGCGCAGCAGTTCGTCGCGGCGGCCGTCCCAACGCGCCCCCTCGCCGAGCAGGGTCTGCTCGGTCGTACCCGCTGTCGCCTCGCGCGTCACGCCTGCGTTCAGGGATCGTTGAGGTCGAGCACCGGAATGGGCGGCTCGATCGCGGTGCGCGCGCCGGTCGGCACGATCGCCGTACCGAGGGCGAAGAACTCGATCACGTGGCTTCCCCAGCCGTGGCTCGTCTCCGACAGCGAGACCCCGACGATCCCCTCCGCCTCGAGCTCTTGGGCCTCGGACTGCATCCGCTGCATCGCCAGCTCGCGAGCGTCGTAGAGCGCCTGGGTGTAGTTCGGGAGCTCGACGTTGCGGCCGGTCTGCGAGATCGTCCGCAGGGGTCCGCGCCGTCCCACGTGGTAGACGCAGCTGCCCATCACCATCCCGACCGGCCGGTGGCCAGTGCGCAAGAGCGTCCAGAACTCCTGTCCGGAGAGATCGCTCTGGAAGGGGCGTCCGTTCGGCGCCCGGTGCAGTACGCCATCGCGGTGCTTGACCGCGGTCCCGATCGCGATGAACTCCGCCATGTTCTGACCCCACTCGTAGCGTCCGATCTCCAGGCGAACGCCGACGATCCCGTCGGCGCCGAGCTGGTCTGCCTCCTCCTCCATCCGCGTCATCGCGAGGTGGCGGGCGCTGTACATCGCCTGGGAAAGCACTGTCAGTTCGCAGCTCGTCGTGGGGCCGGCGACCTGGAAGCCGATGTGAAAGATCGAGCTCCCGACGACCAACCCAACCGGATCGAAACCGGCCTCCGTGACGAGCAGGAACTCGTTCACGCTCAGATCGGAGGTGTAGAGCCCCTCCCGGTTCTGCTCGAGCCGCTCGAGCCCCGACTGGGGAATGCCCTCGAGCGACTGGGGGTCGTAGTCGGTCATCTCGTTCCCATCCGCAGCGCGGTCTTCACCGAAGGCCGCGCCGGATCCCGGAGAGTACGGATTGCCGTCCCCGCCGCGTGCATCGTGATCACCCACCCCCTTCGCTCGACGTCGCTACCACCCGTGACGCGGTACGGGAGCCCCAGCCGACCCAGGTGCCAGCCCCTGGCGCTCGTGGACACTATCGACGACCCGAGGGCGAGCTTCTCGCGGTGCACCGAGTGAGAGAACTCGACTCCGACTGCCCCGGTTCCGCGAGCGTCGGCGACCTGGGCGAGCAGCCCGGCGCGGACAGCGTCGCGCGCGGCGTGAAACCCGCGGCTGAGCTCCTCGAGCTCCTGGTTGCGGGACGTGGTGCGCAGCCGCCGCACGCGCGCGTCGAGAGGGGGCGATGCGAACACGACGGTGGTGTTCGCGACGAACCCGACGGGCTCGTGGCCGCTGTTGTGCAGCCGCCAGTATTCCTGGCCGGATACGTCGGTGAGGAGCGGCATCGAGGTTCCAGTCGAGTCGGGAAGCCTGATCGCGGTTCCGCTTACGACGTACTCGACCGTGCCCTTGCCGAGGTCGTGATCGCCGCGATGCAGATGTACCCCGACAACGGCATCGGCGCCGACCTGCAAGGCCTCCTCCCAGAGGCGATCGAGCGCGCGCCGCCGCGCCATGTTCCACGCCGCAGTCAACGTGTCGAGCTCGCATACGACCGGCGTTCGCCATCGGTAGTTGCGCACCTGCGACAGCGAGGGCTCCGTGTACAGGTTCTGCAAGGCCCTGCCGGTGGGCGTGGGCAGGGGAGCATACGGGGAGCTGCTGGAAAAGAAGAGCTTCCCTGGCTCGAGCGGCGGCAGAAACTGCCAGCCGGTCCGGATGACGCTCGCGCCCATCACCTGAGCCAGAGGCCGCGGCCCCAGCCTGTCCAGCAGCGCGAATTCGTTCACCGACAGCCCGCTGGTGAACAGCGACCCGTCGGTTCCGAGCGCCCGCAGCCGCTCCTCGGCTCGGGTCGGAATCCCGCCGCGTTCGATTCGCGCCCGTGACTCGGCCTGCTCGGCATCCTCCTCCTCACCGCGCGCAAAGAAACCCAAGCTCAACCCTCAAAGACGACGTATCTCGGCTCTCCCTTGAAGCGATCCGGCCTCTTGGCCAGAACGGGCCCCAAGCATTATCCCCGCCGGTGACGGACGTGGTCGACGCGCCTTCCTCCCGTGATTGGCGCCGGCCTCGATCGTCGAAGATGGGAGGACGGGATGGCTTGTTCCGCCGGGCGACGTGGCCGCACTGGCCGCAGCGATCACGCACGCGGCGGGCGACGCGGACGAGCGGCGGCGGCGGGGACGTCTCGCGCGGGCGGCGGTCTGCGAGCGCCTCTCCTGGTCTGTTGCCGTTGCCCAGCTCGCGAGCGTGCTGGCCGAGGTCGCTCAGTGCGGCGGCGTGGCGATGCCCGTGCGGTAGGCGTAGTTGACCGCCTGGGCGCGGTCACGGAGACCGGCCTTGGCGAACAGGTGGTTGATGTGGGATTTGATCGTCGTCGGGCTGACGACCAGGCGCTCAGCGATCTCCGCGTTCGAGAGTCCTTCGGCGATCAGCGCGAGCACTTCCGCCTCGCGCGGGGTGAGGTCGTCGGGCAGCAGCGGTTGCCCGCTCGCGGGATTCGGTTCGCCATGTTGCGCGCCGTCGCCGGCGAGCGCCGCCACGACGTGATGCTGCACGGCCGGATCGAGCGCCGCTTCGCCGGCCGCCACGGTGAGGATCGCGGCGCGAATGTCTTCGCTGCTGGCGTCTTTTGTCAGATAGCCGCGTGCGCCGGCGCGCAGAGCGCCGAGGACGCTCTCGTCGTCGGCATAGGTGGTGAGCGCGATGACACGGACGTCGGGTTGGCGCTCGTGCAGGCGCCGGGTCGCCTCGATCCCGTCAAGGCGCGGCATCCGCAGGTCCATCAGGACGATGTCGGGCCGGTGCTCGGCACACAGGGCGAGCGCTTCCTCGCCGTCGGATGCGGTGGCGACCAGCTCGATCCCGCCCACCAGGCCGAGCAGCGTGCCGAGGCTCTCGCGCACCAGCCGCTGGTCGTCGGCGAGCAGGACGCGCACCGGCTCGCCTCGCGCGGCGGCGCTCATCATCCCGCGGCGGGCAGTCGCAGCTCGACCCGGAAGCCCTCGGACGTCGGAGCGGCGAGCAACTCGCCGCCGAGCAGCTCGGCACGCTCGCGCATGCCCGTCAGCCCGTAGCCGCCGCCGTTGAGGGCCACCGCGGCCGGCACCGGCGCGTCGGCGACCGTGTGATCCTCGATGACCAGGACCGTGCTGTCGGCAAGGTAGTCCAGCTTGACCTCCACGCGCTCCGCCGTCGCGTGCCGGCGCACGTTGGTCAGCGCCTCCTGGGCGGTGCGGTACACGGCCAGCCGGGCTTCCGGCGTGAGCTCCCGCGGCTCTCCGCGAACCTCGACCGCGACCGGCAGGCCACTCTGCTCCTCGAACGCGTCGGCCAGCACGCCGATTCGCTCGGGTCCGGGCAGCTCGTCCCCGCGCTCGGTGGCGATCGCGCGGCGCGCTTCGTCCAGCCCGCTCGCGGCGAGATGGTGGGCCCGGTCGATGGCGAGCGCCACCTCCTCGTCGACGCCGCAGCTGCGCGCCAGCAGGCGGGTGCTCTCGAGTTGCAGCGCCAGCGCCGAGAGCGAGTGGGCGAGCACGTCGTGCATCTCCCGGGCGAGCCGACCGCGC
The DNA here is from genome assembly GCA_019244745.1 of Solirubrobacterales bacterium. Taxonomy (GTDB): domain Bacteria; phylum Actinomycetota; class Thermoleophilia; order Solirubrobacterales; family Solirubrobacteraceae; genus Palsa-465. Next base: position 5,226 of record JAFASF010000183.1, read on the forward strand.
TCGGCCGCGGCTGCGGCATGCGCTTCGGCGGCCCGGGACGCCTTCAGTTCGTCCCGCTGACCGCTGACGTAGCGGAGCAGGCGCATGGCCAGGAACCACGGAAGGATGCCGGCCACGAACCCCCCGGCGCCGGCGGCCTGGCCCTTGTGCAGATAGCCCGCCACGAAGAGCGCGACGGTGCCGGCGAACATGAGCCAAGCCGTCCGGCGGTCGAGCCTGAGGGCCGCGACGATCACGACGTAGTAAGGGCCGACCACCCAACTGCCGTTGGGCTGGGCGGACCCCAGCACGCCCGCCGCGACGACCACGCCGATAAGCGCCAGGACGACTTGGCGCTTCGGTGCGTCGGGACGCTGCGGCTGGGCGGCGATGGCGCAGACGACGAGGGCGAGGAACGAAGCCAGGACGACCGCGTCGCGGCCGTGCAGCCCCGGGTCGGGATGGGTCGTGAACGTGACCGCAACGAACGCCGCGAGCAGAGCCATCCCGAAGATGCGCCACGCCACCGCCTCGAGCGGCGCGGCCTCGCCGTCCGCCCCACGGGTGATCCAGCTGTCCCGGAACCACCTGACCACTGCGCGCATCATCGACGCCACAAACGATAGGCCGCGTCCCGGGACGCGTCATCGGCCGCCGGGTGGAGCGGGACCGCCGGCGGTCCACCCCCAGGTGGATGAAAACGTTCGACCCCAGCGCCGATGACAGCGCCGCGGGTCCCACATACCTTGCCGGCCATGCTCACCAACTCACTGGAAGCGGCAATGGCACTCACTTCAAAACGATCGGACGGGCCAGCGGCCCGCGCACTCGATCTAATCAAGACCTACGGAACCGGCGAGGTCGAGGTGCGCGCGCTCGACGGCGTCAGCGTCGAGTTCGAACGCGGTCGGTTCACGGCCGTGATGGGTCCCTCCGGGTCGGGCAAGTCGACGCTCATGCATTGCATGGCCGGACTGGACGCCCCGAGCTCGGGGAGCGCGTTTGTCGGCGACGACGAGATCGGCCGGCTCGATGACGCCGGTCTGACCGAGCTGCGCCGAGACCGCATCGGCTTCGTGTTCCAGTCCTTCAACCTGGTCCCGACTCTGAGCGCGGCCGAGAACATCACCCTGCCGGCCGATCTGGCGGGCGAAACGGTAGAACGCGAGTGGTTCGATGCGCTCGTCGTCCAGCTGGGGATCGCCGAGCGACTGTCGCATCGACCCGGCGAGCTGTCCGGCGGCCAGCAGCAGCGCGTCGCGTGCGCGCGGGCGCTGATCGGCCGGCCGGAGTTGATCTTCGCCGACGAGCCGACCGGAAACCTCGACTCGAACGCTTCGGCCGAGGTGCTCGAGTTCCTCCGGCGCGCGGCGAACGAGCACGGCCAGTCGATCGCGATGGTCACCCACGACCCCCTCGCGGCGGCGTACGCGGACCGGGTGTTGTTCCTCGCTGACGGCAAGGTCGTGGGCGAACTCAGCTCGCCCTCGGCCGACGCCGTGCTCGCCCACGTGAGGCGGTTGGGAGGCTGACATGCGGAGGGTGACCGTCCGCGGGCTGCTCGCTCGCAAGCTCCGCCTGGCGCTGACCGCGTTGGCGATCGTGCTCGGCGTGACGTTCGTGTCCGGCACGCTCGTGCTCGGCGACACGCTGAACCGCACCTTCGATGACCTGATCGGCACCGCCTACCAGCACGTCAGCTTCCAGATCCGCGGTAAGGCGGCCTTCGGCAACAACAACGCCACGGCGGTCAACAGCACCGCCGACCGCAAGCCGATCCCCGAGTCGATCGCCGCTGCCGTTCGGCGTGTGCCGGGCGTTGCGTACGCGTTCGGGTCGGTGGGCGGCTACGCCCAGTTCATGGCTCGGGATGGAAGCGCGATCGGCAAGGGCGGCACCTCGACGCTCGGGTTCTCGTTCGACCCCAACCCACAGCTGTCTCCCTACCGGCTGCTCCAGGGGCGTGCGCCCACGGCGGCGGAGGACGTGGTCATGGACAAGGCGACTGCCGCGAAGTACCACTTCGCCGTCGGGGAGCGCGTGCTCGTGGACCTGCCCGATAGGCCCCAGACGTTCACGATCAGCGGCCTGGTCACCTTCGGTTCTGACAACAACCTGGCAGGGGTGACCTTGGCCGGCTTCGATCCGCCCACCGCGCAGGCTCTCTTCAATTCACGGGGCTACTACAACACGATCAGCGTCCTGGCCGCGCCGGGTGCCGACACCGTCAAGCTCCAGCGCGCGATCGCCGCGATCCTGCCGGCGGGCGCGGAGGTGGTGAGTGGTCAGACCGTCGCCAGCGAGCTCTCCACCGCGGTCAACAACGGGCTCTCGTTCATCTCGACGGCGCTGTTGATCTTCGCCCTGGTCTCGCTGTTCGTCGGCGGCTTCACGATCTTCAACACGTTCTCGATCACCGTCGGGCAGAGGACCCGAGAGCTGGCGCTGCTGCGCCTCGTCGGCGCCAGCCGGCGGCAGGTTTTCCGCTCGGTGGTGGGTGAGGCGGCGGTAACCGGTCTCATCGCGTCGCTGGTCGGGCTGGGGCTGGGTATCCTCGCCGCGCTCGGTCTCAAGGCGCTGCTCAAGGCGTTCGGTATCGCGTTGCCGTCGGCACCGTTGGTGTTCGAGGCGCGCACGGCCGTGGTTGCGATCGCGGTCGGGGTCGGGGTCGCCTTGCTGTCAGCGCTCATCCCGGCCCGCCGCGCCGTGCGGATCCCACCCGTCGCTGCGCTGGTCGAGCAGAGCGAGGTGGAGACCGTGCTCGTGCGCCGGCGTCAGGTCATCGCCGGCATCGCCATGGTTCTGGTGGGTGTCGTCGCCTTCGTCGCCGGGCTGACCAAGCCCGATATCGTGCTGGTGGGTGTCGGCGCGCTGGCCATCCTCGTCGCTAGGGGACTGCTCCTGCCGCTCGTCGCCCGGCCGCTGTCGAGCGCGCTGGGGCGTCCGCTGGCCAGGCTGCTCGGCACCCCCGGGCAGTTGGGACGGGAGAACGCGACGCGTAACCCGCGCCGGACCGCGCAGACCGCGACCGCGCTGATGATCGGCCTGTCGCTCGTCTCGACGATCGCCGTGCTGGGCGCGTCGCTGAGCAGCTCGGCGAAGAACAGCGTCGACAGCGCGCTCAGCGCGGACTACATCGTCAGCGGCAAGGGCGGCTTCAGCAAATCGGTCGTCGCCGATGTTTCACGCCTGCCCGGCGTTACGACCACGACGGTCGTCTACCAGGGGCGGTTCGAGGTCCGCGGCTCGCTCTCGACGCTCGTCGCGGCGTCCCCGGCCGAGCTGTCGCGGACGGTCACCCTGCACACCACCGCCGGCACCGGGGCCCCCGCCATGGCGGCCGGCGAGCTGCTGGTGGACACGAACACCGCCGATGCCGACCATCTCCACATCGGCTCGACCGTTCCGGTCAAATTTGCCCAGACGGGCCCCACCACCATGCGGATTGGCGGGATCTTCAAGGCGAACCCCCTGCTCGGCAGCTACCTCACCGGAGATGGCTTCTTCCTGTCGCATTTCGACAACCCCCTTCCGATTGCCGTCCTGCTCAGCAGGGCTCCCGGCGACCACGGTCTGGACGGGGCATTGGGCCGCGCACTGAAGCCATACGCGAACGTCAGCTTCAAGACACGGGCTCAGTTCGAGGCCTCCCAGCAGGCGAGCGTGAACCAGCTGCTCGGACTGGTCTATGTGCTGCTCGCGCTGGCGATCCTGATCGCGCTGATCGGCATCGTCAACGCGCTGATGCTGTCGGTGTTCGAGCGCACGCACGAGATCGGTCTGCTGCGGGCCGTCGGGATGAAGCGCCGTCAGGTCCGGGCGATGATCCGCTCGGAGTCCGTGATCATCGCTCTCTTCGGCGCCGTCGTCGGTCTCGTCATCGGGACGCTCGTTGGCGTCGCGCTGGCTTCCTCGCTTCGTAACAAAGGCGTCACCAACGTCGCCGTCCCGCTCCCCAGCCTGATCGGGTTCCTTGTGCTCTCGGCCCTGCTCGGACTGGGCGCGGCCACCTGGCCCGCTCGGCGAGCCGCCAACCTCGACGTGCTGGCCGCGGTTGCGGCCGAGTGACCGAGTCCCGAGGGCGCCTCGCGCCGCGGGGCCTACGTACTAGCAGTCAGAGCACAAAGGGGATCAGCATCTTGGTCCTGGTCCGATAGCTCGGGTACGTGCTCGGAAACGTGGTGGTCAGCAGTTTCTCCTCTACCGTCGCGCTATACACGAAATAGACGCCTAGCACCACGAAGGTGATCAGCCAATAGATATTGGTAGCCAGCGCAGTTCCCAGTATGGCCAGGAGAATGCCGGAATAAATGGGGTGACGAACATACCTATACGGACCGGAGGTGACGAGCTCCGGCTCGTCCTTCTGTGTCATCGGCATTCCCCAGTTCCGACCGAGGTAGATGCGTGCCCAGACGGCAAAGGCGATGCCGGAGGCGAACAGGATCGTCCCCACCACCTCGAGGATCAGGGTATGCACAGCGAGCGTGTCGCCCTTGAATACGCGCAGTAGCACGAACGCCAGAATGACCACGAGACCTGGCGCCCTGGCGCGACTGGTGCGCGAGCCCTCCTTAGTCCCGAACGCGGAAACGAGCCAGTAGACGCCGAAGGCAATCCAGACGGCGAAGATGGCGAGCCTAAGGGTGGACATGTCGCCCTAGGCCCCGAGGTTGAGCTGGATTATGGGCATGCAGCCAGGGTAGGCCGGGGGCCGCCAGCCGTCATCGGCTTGTGGGCCGATCCTGCCTCCACCCAGGGGTGGATGCGGGCGGGCTGGTCGGCCAAGGGAGCGACGAGGTCGCGGACCAGCGAGCTCCGGACGCTGGGACCCGCGCGGGCTCTTCGCCTTTCGCACCGCTCGAGCGCGCTACGCTCGCGGCGAGGTATGAGCGGCGCCGCGACGAAGTACTGGCATCGCCTGGACGATGGCCGGGTCCAGTGCGACGTGTGTCCGCGGGCGTGCAAGCTGCGGGAGGGGCAGCGGGGCATGTGCTTCGTGCGCGCCCGGGAGGGCGATGCGATCGTCCTGACGACGTACGGGCGTTCGAGCGGGTTTTGCGTCGACCCGATCGAGAAGAAGCCACTCAACCACTTCCTGCCGGGAACTTCGGTGCTCTCCTTCGGTACGGCCGGGTGCAACCTGGCCTGCCGGTTCTGTCAGAACTGGGACATCTCGAAATCTCGCGAGTTCGACACGCTCGCCGACGCTGCCACTCCGGAGACGATCGCGCGGGCCGCGGAACGACTCGGATGCGCCAGCGTCGCGTTCACCTATAACGACCCGGTGATCTTCATGGAGTACGCGATTGACATCGCCGATGCCTGCCGCGCACGTGGGATCAAGGCGGTGGCGGTCACCGCCGGCTACATGTGTGCGGCGCCGCGCGCCGAGTTCTACGCTCACATGGACGCGGCCAACGTAGACCTCAAGGGCTTCACCGAGCAGTTCTACGCCCAGACGTGCTCGGGCCACCTGCAGGCCGTGCTCGACACGTTGGTCTACCTTCGTCACGAGACCCAGGTCTGGTTTGAGATCACCAACCTGCTGATCCCCGGGCTGAACGACTCAGACGAGGAACTCGACCGCATGACCCGCTGGGTGGCCGCGGAGCTCGGGCCCGACGTGCCGCTTCATTTCACCGCCTTTCATCCCGACTACAAGATGCTCGACCGCCCGCCGACACCACCCCAGACGCTCAAGCGCGCTCGCGCAATCGCGCTACGAAACGGTGTCCAGTTCGCCTACACCGGCAATGTCCATGACCCGGTGGGCGGCAGCACCCACTGCGCGGGGTGTGGGGTGCTGGTGATCGAGCGAGAGTGGTACGAGCTCCACGCCTATGGTCTGAACGAGGAAGGCCGCTGCGAGGCGTGCGGCGCCCGACTCCCCGGCGTGTTCGCCGGTCCTCCCGGCAGGTGGGGGCGCCGGCGGCTGCCGGTTCGGCTGCTACCGACCGCGACGGCCGCCCGTTCGAGGAGGTAGGGCACGGTTCGAACGTGCGCGGGCTCGATCCGGGCCCTCAGGTCGCGGGCAGTCTGGTCGTCTCGTCGCAGGAACGTGGGTGCCTTGACAATCGCCGGCGATCACGAGGCCGTGAGCCGCCTGGCGAGGATCTTCTCCCGCAGCCGGGTGCTCGCCCAAGCGGAAGGGGTCGTCAGAGCCGCGAGACAGCGACGATGAGACGGCGGACCGCCCGGGTCGCGCGCGGCTCAGAACAGGTGAAGCAGTCTGCCGGCGGTCTCGAACTGGGAGATCGCTTTGTTGATCTCGTTCTGTTCGCGCCTCTGATCGCTCTTCGCGACCGAGCGGTGGCCAGCGCGCACAGCGCTGGCACAGCTCACCGCATCGCCTGTGGCGGTCGTGGCGTGAGCCAGCGCCGAGAGCGCCAGCGTCCGACCCTTGCGTCCGGAGCTTGTGGATCCTTGGTTGTCCTTCACCGCTCGGGTCGCCCCGCCCAGGTCCTTGCGAACCTTGGACAGCCTGCGTAGCACGGTGGCGGTCCCACCCTTGCTCGGGACCGAAAAGTTCGAGAGATAGCTGATGTCCGCTGTCAGACGTTGCACGTAGGGCTTGACGGCCCGCTTCAGGCTGGCATCGCTCGCCTGGGCAAGCGGGGCGGCGAGAAGCAGGCCGAGCGAGATCAGCACTGGCACAGCGACCCGCGTCACCAGACGAATGTGAGTACTCAACATACGACCTCCCGACCAGGTTTACCGCGGCGATGGTACCGGAGGGACCTCAGTCGAACTCGGCGCATACGCTGCGGGCCTCGCTGCAGCGCTTGCCGACCGAGCTCACCCGGGACTCGGTTCTCGAGCAGCTCCGGTGGGTACGCTCGCGGGGTGGAGCCAAAGCAGGCGGTTCGCGAGCGGATCTGGAGCTTGCTCGAGCGTGAAGGCGCGGCGAGGTTCCCGGGGGCACGAGGACGGATTCCCAATTTCCGCGGCGCCGAGCAGGCGGCCGCGCGCCTCGCCGAGCAGCCCGAGTGGCGATCGGCCCAAGTGGTCAAGGCGAATCCCGACGCCCCGCAGCTGCCGGTACGTCGCTGCGCCCACAGGGAGGGCAAGACTCTCTACATGGCAGTTCCGCGTCTCAGCGAAGAAAAGCCGTTCGTGGCCGTCCGTGGCGACCCGACGATCAGGAAAGCGCTGGCCGAAGGCAGGCACGTCGCGCTCAAGGAACTCGAGCCGATCGACCTGATCGTGTGTGGCACGGTTGCGGTCAACCACGAAGGGGTGCGCATCGGAAAGGGCGGTGGATTCTCGGACCTCGAATTCGCGCTGCTCCTCGAGCGAGGGCTCGTCGGCGCCGAGACGACGATCGCGACGACAGTGCATGAACTGCAGCTGGTCGACGAAAAACTTCCCGAGACCGCCCACGACTTTCGGGTCGATGTGATCGTCACTCCTGCGGCCGTCGTGTGCACCCGCCGACGTCAGCGCCCGCCGGGGCTGTTGTGGGATCACCTCGACGCGGAGAAGCGCGCTGCGATCCCGGTCCTGGATGCGATGGCTCAAGGCTCCTAGCCGAACCCTTGGCTCTGCGGTGATTTCTGGCTCCCTTTCTCCGCGGACTCGACGTCGTCCGGTTACGCTCAGGAGCTTGCACGACGTAATCGCTCCTGACAGCGCCGAGGCGCCGATTAGTTTTCACCCTGTCGCGAGTCTTACTCATCGTCACCGCAACCAAGGAGGATGCACGATGAGCACCACGGCAACCGGAATCCGCCAGATCAGCCTGGTCTGTGTTCCGACGCCCGATCAGGACCGCGGGATCGAGTTCTACGAGTCGATGGGCTTCGAGAAGCGCACCGATATCTCGTTCGGCGGCGGACATCGTTGGGTCGAGGTCTACCCACCTGAAGGGCCCACCGGGATAGCACTGGCCCCGCCGCGGCCGGGGACCGAGGTACAGCCAGTCGAAACCGGAATCACCCTGACCACGGATGACATCGACGCCACCCACAGCGAGCTGAAGTCTCGGGGGGTTGACGTCGACGCCGAGGTAGCACGAATGGGCGACCCTATTCCGCCGATGTTTTGGCTACGGGACCCGAGCGGCCACTCACTGATGGTGGTCGAGCAGCGCTGAGGGTCAGCGGCCGGGTCGGTCTTAGCCGGCTTGAGGTAGGCGAGCGCCCAGGCGCAGCACCGAACCAGTGCCCACCGTCCAGAACATCAGCTCGGTGGTCCGGGTGGGGACGCGGGGACGGACGCGTGGGCACTGGCGACCGGTAAGAGACCGGAGGCTTGCTGCGGATAGAACATGTCGGAGCTTGTGAGTACTCGTCCGCGTTGATTATTGTGGTAGGTGAGCGTCGCTCTGATACTGACCCGGCCGTGACGTTCCGGGGTGACACCCGTATCGATGCGTACATCGACGCGCTGCCAGATTGGCAGCAGGCCATATGTCGAGAAGTCCGCGCTCTGGTGCACGCGGCCGATCCGGAGGTCAGCGAGACGATCAAACGGACCAAGCTGCCGTTCTTCGTACTGGAGGGAAACATCTGCTCCCTGCTCGCCGCCAAGGACCACATCAACGTCTTCCTGTATGACGGGGGGATCGTTCCTGATCCGGAGCGAATCATCACTTCCGGCCACCACAACAAGACGGCGCGCGCTGTGGCGATTCGTCAGGGGGAGCAAATCAACGCGCGTGCACTCACGGCAATTTTCAGAGCGATAATCGCCGACAACAGAGCCGGCGGATGGCGCACGCTCAAGCGCTCCGGTCGTTACGGTCTCAGGAGATAGAAGCGCCAGAACCGGTCCTCGATCGGCAGGATCTCGCACACCGCGAAGCCGGCCTCGATCGCATACCGGCGCACGGTCTCGGGGCGCATGACGGTGCCGGTGCCCGCGGCGTCGTCTCCCACCATGCCGACCGGTAGGCAGTGGAGGACGCTGAATCCGTAATGGAGCCGTTCGACGTCGCCGGCACGGGGCGAGAAGCGCTCCGCGGTTCGCCCATCGGCGACGATCACCGAGCCTCCGTCGGCGAGCATGCTGCGCAGCGTCCGGAGGGCGTCGACCGGATAGGACATGTCGTGCAGCGCCTCAAAGATCGTCACCAGGTCGTAGCGCCCCGACAGCTCGGGATCCGAGGCATCGCGATGGTGAAACGCGACCCGACCGTCAAGTCCGCTTTTCGCTAAGAGCTCGCGTGCCGCGGCAATGGAGGGCTCGTGGAGATCGATCCCGTCGACGAGCACCTTCGGATACCCGCGCGCGATCGCGAGGCTCGAGTGGCCCTGGCCGCAGGCGACGTCAGCGATTCGGGCCGGCGGGTCCGTCTGCAGGCGGGCGTGGAGGGACGGCACGGCGGGGAGCCATTCGCTCGTCAGCAGGTTCTCATAGAGGGGGCGTGTGCCGCGGGCTTGACTGTCGCTCGCATCCCGGCCATACGATGCATACGGGACGCCCTCGCCGGTGCGGAAGGCTTGCAGGAGTGCCTCGAGCGGCGGGGTGCACCCAACCACGGCCTGCGCCAGCGGAGCCATGAAATCCAGACTCGACTCTTCCACCAAAGCCTCATAGTGTTCTCGCGGTAGGCGATACCGGCGCTCGTCGTCGGGCGCGTCGGGGTTCTCAGCGTGCAGGATCCCGCTGACGGTCTGCTGCTCGAGCCACTCCCGAGCGTACCGTTCGTTCACGCCGGCGGCGGCTGCGAGCTCCGCGGAGCTGAGGCCGGGGCGGTCCGCCAGGGCTCGGTAGAGACCGAGGCGATCACCGACGTATACGCACAGGAGATCCAGCGCTCCGAGGGCGTCCGCGAACAGTCGGTTGACGAAGGAGTTCCGGCGCGATGCGTCCGATGTGGTGTCGTTGGCGTCAGTCACGGCCGTGTCGCGAAACGCGTTCTCGCGCTAGGTCCGACCGACCAGGCTCAGGTGACACTCGGATCGCTGACGGCGGCATCATCACCACCGTTAGCCGGCCTTCTCGGCTGATGCAAGTCCGCGCCGGGCGAACGCCGTCAGAAGCATGGCCGCCCCCGCGAGTCCGGCGAAGGCAATCGCAACCTTCACCGGCGAGCCCGCCAGCAGGCCACGGCCGGCTTCGAGTACCGGGGTCACCGGGTTGAGGTTGGCGACAGCGTGGATCCAGCCGGTGAGCAATGACAGCGGCACATAGACCGGGGCCAAGAACAGGAGCACGAACACCGGCATCTGAATCAGCGCGCCTGCCTGTTCGGTGCGCAGGAACATCGCCACTCCGCAGGCCCACAGTGCGGCGGCGAGGTTCATCGCGACACCCAGGCCGATAAGGCCGAACAGCTGGATACCGCTGCCGTTGACGTTCATGCCCGCGATGAGCGCCGCGATCGTGACGACCGTTCCGGTGAGCATCCAGCGCAAAAGTGCGCCGATCGCGTAGCCAGCAATGATCCCGCTGCGGCGCGGGGCGCTCAGCAGCAGTCTGCGCGCGAACCCCGAATCGAAGTCGCGGGCGATCGCGAATCCGGTGAACACGCCCCCGAAGGCGGCCGACTGCAAGAACACGAACACGAACTGGAAGGCCGTGTAGCCAGGCGGGTAGTTGAAGTTCGGCACATCGCTGATCCGCGAGAGGCCCCCGGCGAAGGCGATCAGGAAGAAGAGCGGAAAGACGATCGAGGGAACGAGAATCGCGGGATTGACCACCGTGTTGTGGATCGACCGCCAAGCGACACCGCGCGCGACGTTGAAAAAGCGGCTCATGTTCTGGCCAGCCTTGACCGCATCGCGGACTGCGACAAGCCCAACGAGATCACGAGGAGCAAGCTGGCAAACCCAAAGCCGAGCGCCAACGCCTGCACGTCCCAACCGGTGATGACCAGGCTCCGGAGCGCTTCGATGAGGTAGGAGACAGGGTTGTAGGTCGCGATGTCGCGAAACCAGGTCGCCTTGATCAAGTTGCGCGGCAGACTCGAGGAGCTCAGAAACAGCGTCACGAACAGGAGGGGGAAGATCCCCTGGACCGCCTCGCCGGTACCGAAGCGCAAGGCCAGCAGCCCTCCGAGGCTGGCGAAGGCGAATGAGATCACGATGGAGAGCACCAGCAGCACAACCGCGCCGCCAACGCCGCTGGCGAACGAGACGCCGGTGGCCACACCGACCAGCAGGTAGACGATCGCCTGAACGGCGCCGAGCAACAGGGCGCCACCTAGTTGCCCGAGGAGCATGGCCTCGCCTCGCAATGGCGTCATCGCCAACCGATTCAGAAACCCGCTCTCGATGTCTCGGGCCAGGTCAACGCCGGCGGTGATCGAGACGAACATGGCCCCCTGAATGAAAGGCATAGCAAGCAGGAAGTCGCGGTAGTTGTCGGTCGGAAAGCCGGGGATGCGGGTCGCGGGGCTGAGCGCCGAGCCGTTGATCGCGAACAGGATCAAGGGAAAGATCATTGGAAAGATCATCAGCGCGCGCTGTCGGAACACGCGGACCACTGACCTGCGCCCTACTGCGAGCGTCTGCTCCACCAGGCCCGCCGACCGTGACGGGTGCCCTGCGCGGGGGAGGTCGATTGCCGTCTCAACCGCCACGTCGCCTCCTCCTTCGACCCCGGCCTTCGGGCGCCTCGACGATCGGACTATCGCCCGAGCCCTCCAACTTGCGGCCGGTCTTGGCCAAGAACACGTCGTCGAGCGATGGTTGATGAAGCTGCAGTGTTTGGACCCGCACCTCGGCCCGATCGAGGATTCGGACGATCTCCGCAAGCTCGGCTTCGCCGCCGGGCAGCTGTACGGTCACGCTGCCACGCCCATTGCGCCGCATCTCGCCAAAGCCGGAGAGCAGCTCGGCCAGCCGGTCACCGAGCTCCGGATCGGTCGGCGTGACCTCGACGCTCGGACTTCCAATCTCGGCCTTGAGCTGCGGCGGTGTCCCCTCGGCCACGATCCGGCCGTGATCGATGATCCCGATGCGGTCGGCCAGGGCATCGGCCTCCTCCAGATACTGAGTGGTGAGGAACACGGTCATGCCCTCGTCGCGAGCCAGTCGCGCCACCTCCTCCCATAGCGCGCTTCGGCTCTGTGGGTCAAGACCCGTGGTCGGCTCGTCGAGAAACAAAATCCGCGGAGAGTGCACGAGCGCGAGCGCAAGATCCAGCCGGCGCTTCATGCCGCCCGAGTAGCCGCCGACCCGCCGGTCCGCCGCCTCGGTCAGCCCCACTCGCTCGAGCAGCGCGCCGGCACGTTGGCGCCGCTTGGTCGAGGGCAGACCCTGCAGGGTTGCCTGGAGCAGCAGATGCTCGCGACCGGTGAGCATCGCATCGAGCGCGGCCTCCTGAAGGGCCGCGCCAATCGTGGCACGGACCTGAGCCCCCTGCCTGACGATGTCGTATCCGCCCACGGTTGCACGACCGCTGGTCGGTGGGAGCAGCGTGGTCAGCATGAGTACGGTCGTGGATTTGCCGGCCCCGTTGGGGCCGAGGAACCCGTAGATCTCCCCGGGCGATACGGAGAGATCGATGCCGTCCACGGCTCGCGGGCCCTTGCGGAACTCCCTGACCAGCTTCTCGACGTCGATCGCGGCGCTCCCACTCATGGAGCTCACTCTAGCAAAAGCTTGAGGTTGTCAATCATCGAGATACTCAATAGAATGTGAGGACGGAGATCATGCCGGAGACGCTCGAGGTCGAATCGCAGGCGGCCGAGACTTGGACGCTGCTACGCACCCTGTTTGGACAACAGCGGCGCCGCTTTCTCATCGCAGCCTCCGATCTCGCCCTGCACCCGGCGCAGGCCGGGGCGCTCGTGCAGCTGGCTTCGCCACTGCCGATGAACGAGCTCGCGGCTCGGCTCGGATGTGACAGCTCTAACGTCACTGGCTTGATCGACCGGCTCGAGGCACGAGGGCTGGTCACCCGTCGGTCGAGTTTTCATGATCGGCGCGTGAAGCACGTCGTCCTCACGGACAGCGGGCAACAGCTGCGCGAGCGGCTGCTCGAGCGGGTCGGCCAGCCCACCCCGGGGTTTGAGCGCCTTTCGATCAGCGAGCAGCGTCAGCTGGCGACGCTTTTGCGCCGGATCCTCGACGACGGAACCGCGGCCCGCGAGAAGCGCTCGAGTTAGTTTGATCAGCGTTCGACCCCGGCTCGACCCGACCGATCGGCGCAGCGCAGCGGCCGCTGGCCCCTCTGAACACGCAGCAACACCCCCAATGGGTAGCCTTCCGCCAAATCTTGGAGTGAGCTAAGCGACCGACGGAGGCGATCGAGATGGCGACGCGCGACGGAACCGCCGAATGGCGCGGTGACTTGAAGAGCGGATCGGGCACGGTGGAGGTTGGGAGCGGCCTCTTCTCGGGCAACTACTCGTTCGCGAGTCGGTTCGAGGAGGGCCAGGGCACCAATCCCGAGGAGCTGATCGGCGCCGCACACGCCGGGTGCTTTGCCATGGCGCTGAGCAACATCCTCGCGGAAGAGGGGCACCCCGCGGAGTCCATCAATGCCACGGCAAAGGTCCACCTGAGGAATGTCGATGGCAACCCGACGATCTCCCAGATCGATCTGGTCACCGAGGGCAGGGTGCCCGGCATCGATCAGCGGCAGTTCGCCGACTACGCGGCTCAGGCAAAGGCTGGCTGTCCGGTGTCCCGCGCGCTTGGGGGTGTCGGTGAGGTCACCTTGAACGCCACACTTGCGGGCTGAGGTGGCGGGCAGTCGGGAGCGCCGCCAACGGTCCCGCGCGTGCCGACCTACGGCACGATCGTTTCGTTCCCCGCCGTGTCGCCGGCACGTCCGAAGTGCCCGACGTAGCTCGTCAGGCTCGCTGGCGCTACGATCGCGTTCACTCAGGCGCGATCAGGCGCCCCTCGCCCTCGAGCAGACAGACAGTCATCACCATGGCAAGCCACGGTGCACAGGCGGTCATAACAGCTCCAGCGGTATCGCAAGCGAGCTCTCCAAAGCGCGGAATGAGTGGCACCACGAGCACTCGAAATCAACTTCGAACCGTGCACTGTCCGGGCTGGCGGGGCGCTCCGCTCGAGAGACCGATCTCGGGCCGCAGCTCAGATGGAGTTCGGCGGCTACGACCAGTCAACGCGCGAGCTCAGCTGACCCGCCTTCGGACGTAGACGAGCCGCAGGCCAAGCAGCGGCAGGACCGCGATCGCAAAGATGGCGCCGTAGCGCAGCGGCAGCTTGAACGCGCTCGTGGCGGCGCGCTGGACGATTGAGTCGAGTTGCTTCTCCAGGTCGCTCAGCGCCACACGCTCGGAAGGCGTCGCGTGGGTGCTCGCGTGCGCGAACGTCGGGCGGAAGTCGGGAAGCTCGCTTTGGGGGGCGCGCTTGTAGTCAGCCAGCAGCCCCGGCACCAGCGAGAACCTCAGTCCAGCTGGCATAGGTGCGGTGAAGACCGCCCTGGTGGCAGCCGGCAGCGCCTGATTGGGCGCCTTGCCGAGCTGGTCGACGAATACCGGCGTCAGGATCAGCAGGCCGAGGAGGATGCCTGCGTCGCGCGCAGCGACGGTCTTCGCGGCACGGGCCGCCACCGGCCCGGCGCTCCCCAAGGCGACCGTCGTAAGTCCGGGAAAGGCGAGCCCCAGGCCGGTCCCAACGAGCGCCAGGGTGACGATCACCCAAGGCAGCTCGCGGTGGGTTACAAACGATAGGCCGACCAGGCCTACGGCTACGAGCACCGCGCCGATAGCTCCCAACGCGATCGGCGAAGTTCCGCGTACAGCGCGCTCGGCGAGAGCCGTACACAGGGGGATCGTCGTCACGACCGCCGCAGCCGCGATCGGCGTCAGCAGCCAAACGTCGATCAGGACCAGCACGACCAGGAACAGTGCGCAGATCAATCCCGCCGAGAGCAGCGTCAGGCAGGCGTTGGCCGTGAGGGGATCGAGCGCCGACGAACGGCGGTCCGCGTCGCCCTCGAGCTCGTTTCCGGATCGCACGTGCACGACGAGGACCAGGATCACGGCCAGCGCTGCCACCGGCGCCTGCGCAAGGAAGATGGCGCGCCAGTCGAAGACTTGGGTCAGGACGCCGCCGGCCGCGGGTCCCACCGCCATCCCGATCGCGGCCGCGGCCGACCACCCGTTCACCGGGGAGTCTCCGGCCCGGGCCGTGCCGGCGAACACCGGCAGGGACGCGCACAGAAGCAGACCGCCGCCAATCCCTTGTATGCAGCGAAGGGGCACCAGGGCGCTCATGCTGTTCGCGACTCCGCAACCGATCGACGCCAGCCCGAACAGCGAGAGCCCGAAGATCAGCCACCACGTCGAGGCGAACCGCCGGGCAAACGGGATGACCCCCGCCGCGGTGACGATCAGCGCCAGGTTGTAGGCCACGATCACCCACGTGACGTGCGATATCGAGGTGTGCAGCCGGGCCACGATCTCCGGCAGCGCCAGCACGACAATGGAGGCATCGGCGAACGCCAGCGCAACCGCCAGGCGCACCGTGAGGTTCTGCCAAACACGACCGGAGAGATACCGACCCGACGCGCCGCTCTCGGGCGATAACCCGGGGCGTACCGACCAAGCCGATCCCGCCACGCTCCGCCTGCCGGTCATGAGCTGCTATCGATCGCCGCGACCGGCGAGCGATCGCGCGAACGAATCCTCGCCCCGATCCAGTGAAGGATGTTCAGCATCGGTGTACTCATTTGGCCCTTGCCAGTTCGACGTTTAGACGCAGACCGGAGCTGCGTCTGCGGATGGAACCCTAGGCCAACACGCTGAAAAGAGGCTGACAATGGCCTGGCGTCCGCCTATCCGCCCGGATCCCGTTTGCAAGCATGAGCCGTATGGTCGCCGCGATCCGCGAGTACCGGCCTGCGGATGAGCAGCCGGTGGTTGAGTTGGCGCTTCGAGCCTGGGCGTCGGTCTTCGCTTCGGTGGAACACCTGCTGGGGCCGCAGATCTTCGCACGCCTCCACGGTGACTGGCGCGGGTACCAGGCGGCTGCAGTCAGAGACACCCTCGCCGACAGCGCAACCTGGGCGTGGGTAGCCGAGACGCACCAGCGATTAGCTGGCTTCGTCACTGCCAGGCTCCACGAAGAACGCCGCCTGGGCGAGGTCACAATGCTGGCCGTCGACCCCGAGCATCAACGCGCGGGCATCGGTAGCGCGCTCACCGAGTTCGCGACGGGATGGCTACGTGGTTGCGGGATGCAGGTCGCGATGGTCGAGACCGGGGGCGACGTCGGCCACGCCACCGCTCGGCGCGTGTACGAGAGCGCCGGCTACACGGCCTTGCCGATTATCCGGTACTTCAAAGCTCTATGACAGAATCGCACCCCAGCGGGACATCGGGGATGATCGACCAATTCATCGTCGGCGGTCGGCCAGCTTCCCCGCGAGCGGCATCACGAGCGCCATCCCGAGGAGCCGCGTAAGTGCCCGCGCACGGCGCACGCCTCCGGGACCCATGACGCCGCGGAGGCGATACTCGCTCCGCCGCCGGAGGTTGGCAACGCGCCGCCATCACACTCGGATCCAAGCACGTAGGCCGGCCCGAGTGGCACGATAGGTTCGATGCGCGAAGTCGAGTTCGTTGATCCACTCCCCAGCCTCGAAGCCGCAAGCTTCCGAGCGTGCCTCGCCACGATCCTCGAGTGCGCACTGGACGAGCTGCCGCACCCTGCTCGAGTGGAAGACCCGGCAAGGGACCCCATCACGTCCCGCTGGTTGGCGGGGCTGTCGCTTGGGCTGGTGCCGATCGCCGGCCCGACCACGTTCCAGTGGCCCGGCCCGTGGCTGGCTCGCGTCCACCCCCCTGGGACGGAGCCTCGGTTTGTCGTGATGTATGGCCAGCCGTCGGGCGTCGTTTGGGACCCGGTGCACGGCGCGGCGACCGAGCACGACTGGATCGATGCCGGCTTTCTCCTCGCCGCCGCGGACATCGCCCTCACGCGACCTGCTCCGCCACCGCACCATGCCGGCGCCGGCGTCATCGAGGCAATTGCCGTCGCGCCAGCCGCCGGCAAGCCCGCGGTGAGCCTCACCGAGGCACGCGCGCTCCCCGGCCAGGGCCTGGAAGGCGATCGCCACACCGTCGGCAAAGGCACCTTCCCGTCCGGGTTACCAGGAAGCGCGCTGACGCTGATCGAGGCCGAGGTCTGCGAGTCGTTTGACCCTCCGCTCGCCCCCAACGACCACCGCCGCAACCTCGTAACCCGAGGCATCGACCTGAATGGGATGGTGGGACAGCAGTTCATGATCGGCGCGGTTCGGTGCCGGTGCATGCGCCTATGCGAACCCTGCACCGTGATCGACCGCTACGCGTCGCAGCCGGTCCTCCGCGCCCTTGTTCACCGTGGCGGGATACGCGCCGACATCCTGACCGACGGGATCATTCATCTCGGCGACTCGGTCAAGCTGCTCGCGGACGTGGACTAGCTGCGCCCGCTCGGCGCGCCGAGGCCCAAGGGGTGCACGATCTCCGTGACCCCGCGAGCCACCTGCCCGCCTCGCGGTGGTAGGCCCGCGTGCACCGGCGTCGATGGCAACCTCGTGCTCGAGCAGGAAACGGTGTGCCCGGTGGGCAAACGCGGTTGCCTCTGGACAACGGCTTGTAAGCGCCGCACCATGGGCGGTTGTAAGCGCCGCACCATAGCGGGGTCATCGATCACCTCTCGCCGGAGACCGTTGAAGGTCGAGCTGTTTCAGCCGGTCGGGGTCGAGGAGCGCGTCAATCCTGATCAGCACAGGCAGCCTCGAAGTCTCGGGCTTTAGGTCGGCAATGTGTACCGCGGTCGTATTCTCACTATCCCTCAGGTGCGCGCATCCGGAACCACGAGCCGGCGCTTTCGCTTGCCGCGGCCATCCGATTCGTGACCAGGCCATCCACGCGACGTTGCCCAGCATCAGCACATCCGGCAAACACCCAACGGTTCGCTACCGCGAATACCCGAGGCGGCCGTGACCGGAGCGCATGATCTCTCGCCGGCGCGGATCGCCGCAGCCGTCGAGCGGATTGACTCGCCGTTCCTGCACACGCCTCAGTTCGTCAGCGACGAACTCTCGGCCGCGGCAAAGCGCGAGGTGGTGATAAAGAACGAGACCCTGACGCCGATCGGGAGCTTCAAAGGTCGCGGTACATGGCTACTCGCCGAGTGGCTCGATCCCGCACGAACATGGGTGTGTTCGACCGCCGGCAACTTCGGCCAGGGCCTCGCCTACGCGGCCCGCGCCCGCGGTGCCACCGTCGAGGCGTTCGTCTCCACCGATGTTCCGAGTGCCAAGGTCGCCGCCATGCGCGCGCTCGGAGCGCGCGTCCACACATGCGAGCAGCCCGACCGGTCCGCTCGCGATCACGCGGGCACGACCGACGACCGGCTGCTCGTCGTGGACGGACTCCGCCCAGAAATGGCCGAAGGCGCCGGCACGATCGGACTCGAGCTCGACGCCTCCGGGCCGATGGACCTTGCCATCGTTCAGATCGGTGACGGCGCGCTCATCTCCGGCGTCGCCTGCTGGCTAAAAGCCGCACGGCCGCGCACGCGCATCGTCGGCGTGTGCGCGAGCGGCGCGCCGGCAATGGCGCGGAGCTACGTCGCCGGCCGCCTCATCATCACACCGAGCACGAACACGATCGCGACCGCAATCGCGATCTCCGAACCGATCCCCGAATCGCTCGCGCGCGTCACCGCGCTGGTCGACGAAATCGTCCTCGTCGATGACGACGACCTCCGCCACGCCCAAAAGCTGATCCTCGGGACGCTCAACGTTTCCGTTGAACCCGCCGGGGCAGCGGGTGTCGCCGCGCTCGTGCGGCACGGCGCGCGCTTGCCACCAGGCCGCACGGCTCTCATTCTCACGGGGGCCGGCGCGGCCTGAACTCGCCCGCGACGGTCGCCAAGCCCGAGAGTGATCTGAGCCCGACGCCGCGAGTGAGCGACGATGGGGGCCGGGCTTTGGCGGGCTTTGCCGCCCACCGGCGTCGGTTGCTATGGCCCGCAGCTGTGGCGAGGATTGCGGACATGGCCGTCGGGCATCACGGTGTTGCAAAAGACGGCCCCGCTGAAGCGAGCGCCCCGGAGCCGTGCCCCGACCAGCGAGGCCTCGCTCAGGTTGGCGTGGCGGAGATCCGCGCCGCGCAGGTCGGCGCCGGCCAGGGAGGCATCAACGAGGTTTGATTCCCGCAGATCGGCGGCGGCCAGAACCGTGCCGTCGAACGCGGCAGCGACCGCTGTCGCGCGACGGAGCGACGCGCCGCGCAGGTCAGCCCCGGTCAATACGGTGAGCACTAGCTGGGCGCGGGCGAACGACGCGCGCCTGGCACTGGCCCCGACAATCGCCGCCCCGGACAGCTGCGAACCCGTGAGCTGAGCGGAAGCGAGCTGCGCGAACGCCAGCTCGCCGAGCGAGATGTTCGTGTCGATGAGGTTCGCGCGCCGGAGATCCGCGTAGGAAAGGAACGCGCCGTTGAGCGCCTGGCCCTTCAGCTTGGCAGACGGGCACCTGGTAAACGAGGCGATCGTGCACCCCGCGATCACCGTTCCCGAGTGAACCTGCGGCCCGAACGCTTGGATCACCGCATACAGCGGATCGGGCTTGTACACCCGCATTGGCGGCGCGCTCGGCGGGTACGGAGAGAACCGCGCCTTGGGGCACACCCCCGTTACCGGATGCGAGACGGTCCCGTCGGGCATGATCGTGTTGCAGATCGTCGCTCCGCTCAGCCTGGCGCCCTTCATCTTCGCGCCCGCCAGGTCGAGGTTGCTGAGATTGGCGCCGCGCAGGTCGGCACCCCGGAAGTCCGCTCCGTCGGCAAGGCCATTGGAGAGATCGGCGCCACGGAGGTCAGCGCCACGCAGGCTCGCCCCGGTGAGCGACACCACCCCCGCCTCAGCGCCAGAGGCTGGCGTGAGTGAGATCCGCGCGAGCAAAGCCGCCCAACCACAGGAGCGCATGGTCGAGGCGGGCGTCGCGCAGATCGACGTAGGCGGCGCCCGCTCCAGTGAGCCTCGCGCGGCGAAGGTCCGCCCCAACGGCGCGAGCGTACGCAAGATCCGCGAGCGACAGGCGCGCTCCCCGCAACCCAGCGCCGCCGAGGCGCGCGTACTGGAGCTGCACGCCGAAAAGCCTCGCGCCGCCAAGACGCGCACGCGGACAGCGCGTGCCTGGTGCGATCACGCACCCGCGCACCCGGGTCCCGATCGCCCGCGACGGCTCCCGGCCGGCGACCACCACGGCGTAGAACATGTTATTGGGACCCACGGTAATCGACGGGGGCGGACCGGCGGCGGCGGCCGTCGCGGCGGATAGCACCAGGCCTGCGAAGAGGGCGGCGATACGACCCACGATCACACGAGAAGTAAACCGCTGCTTGGGCTCGACCTCACGGGACTGCCGGCGCGGCACAGCGCCTGGCTGTGCTGGCGCGGCGGCGGCGCGGAACGCTTGAGCCACTGATCGGCTTCGATCTTCGCGGCGGCCTGGTCGACCCTCGGAGAAGGCGCTCGCCCTGATGGAGTCGCCCGGCCTTGGCCGCGAAAGCGGTCTTTGGGCTTTAGCCGCGAAGGCGCGCGTTTTTTGGTCCTGGAATCGCTCGGAGGATTGGATCTTCTCCGTAGGCGATTGGCGGCCTACCGTGGCCGAAGTCAATCCGGCCATCAACGCGAGCTTGACCAACAAGGTCGCTGATGAACTGCTCGCCGAAAAGCTCGGCTACGCGGAGCACATCCGGATCTGGCGGAGTCGGGCCAACCCGGCACCCGCTACTCAACCCACACGCTAGGAGGACCTCATGCCTGCCGTCGAGCTCAGTGCAGGAGCGATCCATTACGAGAAGTCCGGGCCGCCTGATGGGCGCCCGGTGGTGTTCGTCCACGGCTACGCGATGGGCCACGCCTTGTGGCGGCCGTTGAGTGAGCGGCTCGCCGCCCGCGGCTTCTTATGTCTGGCACCGACGTGGCCGCTGGGCGCCCACACGGAGCCGATGGGGGAGGGCGCGGAGCTCACGGTGGAGGGGGTCGCGGCCATGGCGGGCGAGTTGCTGGATGCCCTCGGGCTCGAGGACGTCGTCGTGGTCGGAAACGACACGGGCGGCGCGATCGCCCAGATCCTCGCCACCACTACCCCTGGGCGGCTCGGAGCGCTTGCTCTGACCAGCTGCGACGCCTTCGAGCACTTCCCCCCGCCGGTTCTCAAGCCGCTGATCGCGGCGGCCAAGTTCGCTCCCGCTTTCCAGGCGGCCCTGCAGCCGCTCCGAACCCGCCTTGGGCGCAAGCGGGCCTACGGAGCGCTCGCTCACGCCGACATCGACGACCTGGCGGCCGAGTGGGTCAAACCAGCGCTCGCCGACCGCCGGATCCGCGGGGACCTTCGGCGCTTCACGGGCTCGTTGAACCGCCAAAGCACCGAGCGAGCCGCCGCGCGCCTCGCGCAATTCAGACAGCCAGCGCTGATCGCTTGGTCGGCCGACGACGACTTTTTCCCAGTGGAGGACGGGCAACGGCTAGCCGCCGTGTTACCGAACTCGCGGTTCGAGATCATCGAGCACGCCAAAACGTTCTCCATGATCGACCAGCCCGACACGCTCGCCGAAGCGACCGCCGCGTTTGCCCGCACCCGTACCGTCGAACGGGCCGCCTGATAGCCGTGTTTGTTGCTTGTCGATCGGGCCCTGCCTTCTCAACCGAGCCAGCGTCGGGGGCGCGGCGAACGTCCTGCGCCGTACGGGCCCGATCACTCCCCGATTCACGTTCGTGAAGCGCCACGTGGTGCTCCACCCAGATGACGGCGGAGTCACCATCGGCCTATTCCAATGGTTGCTAGGACCGCGATCGTCGTGATTAGACAATTATGAGAAGTACTCGAGCTAGAGGACCTATCACCCAAAGCCCCCATTGAATTCTGACTGTACACGTTGTTGTGTCAAAGCTCGCTCCTGCACTGCTGGTGCCGCTCACCACAGGACACCGGCTTACCGATTGCCTGTGACATCAGGGCCCCGGGCTGCCTGATCAACGAAACGTGCCTGAACCTGTTCCCAGCGCCGTTGAAAAGTGTCACGTCGCTCGGTGGGGCGCGACGCCTCGGTTGCGGCGTCGTCCTTTGAGCGTGGCTCCTCCTCTCCCGGGAAGGACGGGGGTGCGCGATCCTCGGCCTCCGCCTCTGCATCGGCAGGTGGTTGCACCGAGTCGGGGCGCAGCTCACGCACTCGGGGCAGCGCGAAGTACCGGCCACGGTGAGGGCTGGCGCCGGGAGTTGGGTCGGCTTGATCGTCTTTCATTGCGGCTCCTTTCTGCTGCTTGCCGGGCGAGGCGTCGACACTCGCTGCGAAAACGTAGCCTCTGGTCGATGGGCACAAAGCGATCCGCGTCCGCGCGCGAACATACCCTTCAGTACGTTCCGCTGGTGCACCCGACTCGCGTAGACACACCGTCAGCAATTACCAGTTAGCGGTTATCACCGCCACCTGGGCGAGCCGGCGGACACCACGCTGCGATGGCTGGCAGCGGCCCGCATCTGCCTTGGCAAAGGGGCACGGAAACGGTGCTATCGGAACCGGTGTCAACGCCGCCTACGTGGCATTACGGCGCGCTATCGCGAGGAGCTCCGCCCCCTCGTTGATGCTCCGGATTGCTTCCGCCAAGCCTTGTCCGGCAGGGCGTGACCTCGGGGAGACACCGAGCGATCGTCGGAGCCCGCGTGACGGCGGATCATAAGTCCGACGAGGGGCAGCCACCTCGGCCGGCGCGATCACGATGCTCATGTCAACCTTCAAGAGGCGCATGCCGAGGACGCGGGCCAGGATCGAGCCCTCGAGCAGAAACCCCTTGGGAAGGGGACTGCTGCGATCAGGTACCGCCGTCAGGACGACCGGAGCCCTCGCCCCCACGGGCCGGGGGAGGGCGGGTGGCCGAACGGAGGCGGGAGGCCGGGGGGCGGCGAGCGCTGTACTCCTCGAGTCGCTGTGACGTCTTCGCCATCGTGTGGACGATCTGCGCATAGCGTTCACGCCCCGCCCTGGCGCCCATCACGTATCCGGCTGCGAACAGTGCCGCTTTCGTGAGCTTCACGAATGGTCTTTCGCCGCTTCACGAATCGTTTGTCGCCCCCTCTGTGCGGCGCCGGAGCGAAGAGACGCCGGCGCTCGCCGCCGTGAGACCAGCCAGGCCACCCGCGATCAAACCGGCCTTCAGCGCCTTGCCTTGGGGTAAGCCGCGCTTCAGCGGGTTACCCGACCCGAGGTCCGGTAGGCCAAACTTCACTCCGCTGGGGACGTCGAGAGAGTCGGTCACGTTGTCGAGAAGCCGCTGAAATCGGTTTTTTCTGTTGAGGAGTCTCAATTTCGGTCGCCTCCGTTCACCGGGTGCTGCGAGAAGCCTTCGCTATTGCGTCGACGAGCTCGCTTTTGGTCATGGTCGTTCGATTCTCGATGCCGATGCTGGCCGCCAGCTCGACCAGCTCCGGCTTGTTGTAGGACTCGAGGCCCCCGTCTGCGGTATCCCTCTCGAGCTCGCGCGCAGTGCGCTTTGCGGCCGCGCGTGACTGCTCGCGCATCTGCTCGGTCGCTCGCAGCCGCTGTTCGGCGTCGCTCGCTTCCTGCTCTGCTTCGCTCGCGAGCTGTTGGGCCTGACGGTGCGCCTCCTCGGCGGCGTCGCGCGCAGCTGCGGCGGCGTCGTCGGCCAGGCGTCTAGCTTCCGCGAGCTTCTCGGTGGCGTCCTCGACGAGCTCCTCGGCTCGTTGCCGGGATGCCTCGGCCTCGCGTTGAGCTTCCTCGATCTCCTCGTCGATTTGCGCCTGGACTTCTTGTCGCTGCTCTTCAGCGTCCGCCTCGGCGGCTCGTCGCTCGCGCTCCACCATCTCGTCGGCGGCCCGCTGGGCCTCCGCGGTCCGGTGCTTGACCTGCCGAGTGGTGTCGCGTTCCACCGTCTTGAGGCGGGCGCGACCACGCTCACTCACCTGCCGAGCGTGGTCGGAGCGTGACTTGGACTCCCGCGCCGCCTCCAGGGCCCGGTCCTCGGCCTCTCGGGCACGCTCGCCCGCCTCCTGAGCGCGTTTCATTCGGATGTCGACCGAGTCCCCGCCGACTGGAACGACGTCAGCCACGGCTGCCCTTACCCTTCGTCCTCGCTCACGGGCGCTCACCGTGGCGGACTCGGCGGCCGTTCCGACCGCCTCCGCGGGTTTGAGGACCCGGGACAGGACCCAAGCGGCGTTGGACGGCATCTCCCTAAGGCCCGTTCGCATTTGCTCCGACAACGTCATGAATTAATCCTCCTCGGGCATAGGACAGCATCGACCCTAGATGAGACACTAGCATCTCGTCAAGCGAGAGCTTAGACTAATGGCGAGACCAAGATGTCTGAACCGGTCCTAAGGCAGTCGTTACAGCAGCGCGTCGCCGCGGCGATCCTCGACGGAGCGGCGCAGATATTTGCGGTCCAGGGAGAGCAAGCGAGCATGAACGACGTCGCCGAGGCGGCTGGAGTCGCCCGCGCGACGGTCTACCGCTACTTTCCCAATCGCGAAGCTCTCCTGGACGAACTGGCGCAGGCGGCGGTGAGCGACGTCGATGCGCGGCTTGCGTCGGCCAGGATCGACGAAGTGGCGCCGGAGGAGGGGATTGCTCGGGCGGTACGCGCCCTGGTCGACGTGGGCGACTCCTTCGTGCTCTTGGCGCGCGAGCGACTGCGGTCGGACCCGGAGCGATTCGAGCGTAAACTCATCCAGCCGCTGAGCCGGCTGTTCGAGCGGGGTCAGGTGAGCGGAGACTTTCGCGGCGACATCACCAGCGCTCGTCTGACCGAGTCGCTGATCGCGCTGGTAGTCGGAGTGCTCAGGTCTACCCCAGCACTCGGCAAGGAGGACATGACCGCCACGATCACCGGGCTCTTCCTTGACGGAGCCCGGGCCCGCCGTCCAAGACTTCGATGAACGACCGCCAGCACGCCATTCCCCTGCGACGACGGCGCGCAGCCAATTTCGGACCCGAGGAGGAGCAGATGGACCAAGAGCCCTATCAGGCGGCTGCAGACGAGGAATCGGATCGGCGTGCCGAGAGTCGGGCGACTGCAGACGAGGAATCGGATCGGCGTGCCGAGAGTCGGGCGACTGCAGACGAGGAATCGGATCAGCGGACCGAGAGTCGGGCGGCTGCAGACGAGGAATCGGATCAGCGGACCGAAGATCATCCGGCTTCGGAGGCATCGGATCGGCGGACGGACGGGCGGGCCGCCCGGCCCTCTGAAGAGGCCGATTCGCTCCTCCAGGAGCTGGTGGCGTACTTGCGCGAGTGCCGCAGCGAGCTCCGGGAGGAGTGGGCTCGGCGCATCAGCGAGGCGGAGCTGCTGGGCGTGATGTCCGACGAGGAGATCTTCTCCGAGGCGACCGAGGTCTACGACAACTACATGGACGCTTTGGAAACTGGAAGCACCGAGACCCTCGAGACGTACGCCCGGGAACTCTCGGAGAGAATCATCCCCCGGGGTGTTGAAACCCACGAGGTGATCGGGATCGTGCTCCTCCTGCGAGACGTGCTCGCGCGATCGCTGTTCGCCAAGTATCAGCAGGACCTCGATCTGCTCAATCGGATCCTGGACTCATACGAGCCCGCGGCCAACCGGGTCGCCGTGACGGTCGGCGTTAGTTTCGTCGAGGAGCGCGAGCGCGTCATCCATGAGCAGCAGGAGGCCATGCGGGAGCTGTCGACCCCTGTCCTCCAGCTTCGTGACCGCCTGCTCCTGCTGCCGATCATCGGCGTTCTCGACTCTGCGCGTGCGCGCCAGCTCACCGAGCAGCTCCTGGGATCGATCCAGGAGAACCGCGCCACTGTGGTGGTCATCGACATCACGGGGGTGGCGTCGATCGACCGGACCGTGGCCAATCACCTCGTTCAGACCGTCGAGGCTTCCCGGCTGATGGGGGCGAGCACTATCCTCACCGGCCTCTCCTCGGAGATCGCGCAGACGCTCGTTGATCTCGACGTGGACCTCGGCATGATGAAGACGGTCGGCGACCTTCAGGGAGGGCTCGTGGAGGCCGAGCGGCTGGCGGGCTACTGGGGGCGCGACGGCAGCGACTCGATCGGCGTCGAGAACTAGGCTCAAGCGCGGATGTCGGTAGCGATCCTCCGGCAGGGGGACTACCTCATCGCCTCGATCCAGTCGGACCTCTCCGACAGCGAGGTCATCGAGCTCCGCCATCAGCTCACCGAGCTGGTCGGAAGGCATCGCTCACGCGGCATCGTGATCGACGTCGCCGCTCTTGAGGTGATCGACTCCTTCGTAACTCGCGCGTTGCGCTCGATCGTGCTCACCGCGAGATTGCGAGGCGCCGAAACCGTGATCGTCGGCATTCATCCCGATGTGGCGATCGCGATGGTGCAGTTCCGCCTGAACCTGGAGCCGCTGCGCGTGGCTCTCGACCTAGACGCGGCGACAGCGCTGCTCGATCGGCTGACTCAGGGGGATGCAAGGGATGGAAGATGAGGCCCGCGCGGGGGAGCAGGGAAGGGCGGATGAGGTCCGCGTTGCGATCAACGACGACGCCGATCTCGTGACCGCTCGCGCAGAAGCACGCGCGATGGCGCAACGACTCGGCTTCCCTCGGCCCGATCCGACCCTGATAGCCACAGCGATCTCAGAGGTCGCGCGCAACATCGTCGTGCACGTCGGCCGGGGCGAGATCGTCCTGAAGCCGTTTGAGGACGCTGACCGCTACGGCCTCGAGGTCATCGCAATCGACAAGGGACCGGGCATACGCGACGTCGAGGCGGCGCTCCGCGTCGACTACAGCGGCAGGGGCGGCCTCGGCCTCGGCCTGCCCGGGGCGCGGCGGCTCATGGACGAGTTCGAGATTGCGTCCGACGCTGACACCGGAACCACCGTGAAGATGAAGAAGTGGAGGTTTCGCGACGAGCTCGCGCGCTTACGCGAGGAGCGCCGTAGGCGTGCGTGAGCGGGCGGCGCGGGAACCCGTCGACTGGGGCATCGCGACGAGGTGCCGGCGCGGCGAAGTGGCGAGCGGCGACGTCGGGGTTGTCACCGTTCAACATGATGGGGCGCTGGTCGCGGTGATCGACGGGCTCGGCCACGGCAGCGAAGCGGCCCGCGCCGCGCGCAGGGCAGCTGAGGTCGTGCGCACGAGGCCGACGCAGGACCTCGTCTCGCTCATCCAGCGCTGCCATGCCGCGTTGAGGGGCACTCGCGGGGCTGCGATCAGCCTGGCCTTCGTTTCCCCTCCCAACAACGAGATCACCTGGCTTGGCGTCGGCAACGTGGAGGGGCGAGTGCTGAGCGCTGACCGGACGGTGACGCGGCCCAAGGGTTCTCTCGCACTTGGACGCGGCGTTCCTGGGCACGAGCTGCCCGCGGTCAGAGCCGCAACGCTCGACATGCGGCCGGGGGACATCCTCGTGCTTGCAACCGATGGGATCGCGGCCACCTTCGCGGACTCGCTGGACACCTCCGGATCAAGCCAGGCGATCAGCGAACGGATCCTGGCTGGCCATTGGAAGCGCCGCGATGATGCCCTCGTGGTGGCAGTCCGTTACCTTGGCGTCCGGCCGTGAGCGCCGGCACGAGCAGTGGAGCGGGGCCGTTTCGCGTGGCCTACGGGTCCGCTCTGCGCCACTATCTACTGGACCCGACCGAGTCCTCGCTCCAGGTCGCCTATGAGCTCGGGCGCGAGGCAGTGCATCGGCAACTCAGCGTCCTGGACCTGGCCGTCGCCCATCAGGAGGCCTTGCTGTCCGCCCTCGCCGGTACATCGGGCGCTGCCGAGGTGGCGCAGGTAGTCGCCCGGGCCGGGGACTTCTTCCTCGAGAGTCTGTCGAGCTTCGAGATGGTCCAGCGGGGCTTCAAAGAGGCCCGGCGGGCGTTCTTGCTCGAACGGCGCCAGACCGAGCTGTCGCGTCAGCTGTCGAGCTTCCTCGCCGACGCGTCCCTCGCCCTCGACGCCTCAGACTCGCTCGAGGAAATGCTGCAGCTGGTCACCGAGCAGGCGCGCGAGCTCGTTGGCGCCGACTGCTGCGTGGCCACAGTGGGGGTCGAAGGCCACCCCCGGATCGCCGAGGGTGCCTCCCACCCCCAGGACGACCGGCGATGGACGACGTTCGTTCGGTGGCTAGATCTGGCCGCGATCTACCGGCACATCCATCTCAACGGCGGCTCGGTGAGGATCGGCGACGAGCAACTCACCGGGCTCCCGCTGTTTCGCACCGCGGCCGGTGAGCGGCCGCCTCGGGGATGGCTCGCGGCGTCGCTGACCGCCCTCGACGGCAGTGAGCTCGGGGCCATCCAGCTGTTCGACAAGCATGAGGGAAGATTCACCGCCGAGGACGAGGCCATCCTCGTCCACCTCGCCCAAATGGCGGCCGCAGCCATCGAGAGGGTACGGCTCTACCAGGATCCTGCTTAGGCTACGCATAGATCGGGCATCGTCCGACCGCCGAGCGCTGTTCGTCCTCGTCCGCGCCAGCAGTGAGTGTCAAATCAGGGCTGCTTCCGCACAGCCGAGCGGAGCAGTGGCCAAGAGTTTGCGCCCGCCTGTGCAATCGCTGTTGTGAGTCCTTCACAACGTCACGGGCACCGGACCGATGTGGATGTTCTCGCCGCATCGGTGTGATTCGGGTCGGGTCAAAAGGGCTTTCGTCCCCAGGCCATGAAGGAGAGGTGAGGCATGATCATGGTGCCAGAGTCGGCGAGGTGCGTGCGGGCGTCGCGGTCCAGTGCATCCAGTTCGGTGGTGTTGAGCAGTCCTTGCTCGGTGATCTTGGTGCGCATTGCTTGGAGGATGTCGAGGATGACGGTGCGCCGTGGGTGGCCGGGTGGTGGTACGTCGGCGCGCGCTTCCACACCAATGTCGATGACGCCGGCCACGTCCAGTAGCTGATGCAGGCGCCGGCCGATGAGGATGTCTGCGCCGTCGTGACGGTAGAGCGCCAGTAAGGTGTCGGTCAGGCGGGAGTACGCGGGGTGCGGCGGTTGGCAGAGCATCGCGCCGCAGTCGGCCTCTTCGCAGGCGAGCCAACCGCCCGGCTTGACGAGCCGCACCATCTCCGAGACAACTCGCTCGGGGTCGGGCACGTTCACGAGGATGAGGCGTGCGTAAACAAGGTCAAATGATCCGGCGGGCAGTGTGGACCGCCGGGCATCGGCCTCTAGCACGGTTACGTTGCCAAGGCCCAGTGCGGTCGCGTGCCGGCGTGCCTGCGCGACGTGCACCGGGTTGATGTCCAATCCTGTCACGGCGCCAGTTGGGCCGACGTGCTCGGTGAGCAGCTCGAGGACGCCGCGCGGTCCGCACGCGATCTCGAGCACCTTCCAGCCCTGCTGGATGCCGACGCGCTGGAGCAACGCAACGCTGTGCTCGTGCAACTCGTCAGTCTGGCTGCGCAGCCGGTCGCGCTCGGAGTCGCTGCTTCCGATCGTGTACAGCGGCGGCGGCGCGGCGGCGGCGGCGCGGTCCGCCGAGTCGTGGCTGCGATGGTCTGTTCCGGTAACTGATGTGGCGAGCATGATGCGTCTTCTCCTGCGCTGTTGATCGCGCCCACATGTGCTGTTCAGCGACGTATACGGCCGTGGACCATGAATGGTTCGCGGCGCCAACGAGGCGCGGCTTCCGGCTGCCCGGATAGGCGTTCGGCCGCATATCGATTTGCAGGGCACGCGCTGTTCGTCTTCGTCCTTCTCGGCAGCGACGCCGCCGCTGGCGTGGGCGCCCACAGGCGAGCGACAGTCAGCGCGTTTGGTGAGAATCGCCTGGGCGGTAGCGTCAGCGGACGTGATGTCAGCTCGGGATTTGTGGCTTTGTGCGCATGGTGAGAACGCGTGGCGGGCGCCGGCGCGGTTGACGCGCAAGGAAGCGGATGATCCGTTACCTACGCGATCCGAGGATCGAGGGGAACCGCTCGACGGGGCTGGGGGCGGACCGGGGCACGGGCACCGGATGGCTCCTCAGCTATGGCCGGTTCGGCTGCGGCGGCGATCGCCTGCAGAGCCGCCAGGTGTCCGCGCAAGGCTGTGCGTCCCGGCTTGGTGAGCGTGACCTGTCGCCGAGAACGTGAATCCGCCCGCACACGGGAAACCTCAACGTACCCGGCTGCAGCGAGCGCTGACAGGTGCTTGCTCAGAACCGAATCCGAGATCTCCAGGCTGTCCCGTATGTCGGAGAACGGCAACCACCGCACCGGCGAGAGCGTCGCGCATATTTGCAGCCGCAGGGGCGCGTGGATCAGCTCATCGAACCCTGCTTCGCTCACCGTTGCCACGCCCGAGATGCACGACGCCGATAGGAAGCCTTTGCAGCGAACAGGCAGGCCGCAACGATCACAGCCACGGCTGCACCGGATCCCCAGCTCGCAACGGCCGAATTGCTGTGGCTGGCGAGCAGATGGGGACCGATCACGCCGCCAACAAGCACCGCCAGACAGACGAGCGTCACTTCAGTGACGCCCCACTCAGGCTTCGGCCACGAACGCAACGGGCGCCACTGGTTACGAGCGGACATCTTCAGAAGCTCAGCAAGGAACCAAACGACCGCGATGATGGTCGGCACGTTTCCCGGTCCTTTGTACGCGGGCGCGACCGTCTGCGATCCGCAGAAGACGCTCAACGCGAGGATGAACCCTGCCCGGGCCATCGCACGACGAACCGAGGCGTCGTGTGCCTGGCGGACGGCCCGCAGCTGCTCACGGGCCACGGCGGGAGGGACCGAACCCGAAGACTGTTTTTCCATACCGGAAAGTTACCACGCAACTTGCCGATACGGAAAGTCACGCGAGCTTGTGCGTCGTCGGCGCGTCCTCCGTTGATTCGTCGGGCACGAACCATCGCCTGGACAGAGTGTGTGCTCCCGGCACGATCTCCTCGTAGGCATCCGTTGAGGCACCATTTAAGCCGAGTTGCGCGTTAACACGAGCGCAAGCGTCATGCCCGGTGCGGGGTCGGCACCTCGTTTGCGCGGCATCCGCGGCGCGGGATGAGCGAATCAGTCTGTACTTGTGCTCGTGCGATGCCGTGATTAACGCCGCCTCAGCATGCAACCGTGGGTGCACCGTAACGACCGATTGCAGTGGCGATGGGCAAGCTGATCTATGCGGCAATCGCTCGCTCGACCGCCGAGCGATCAGAAGACCCCTACCGCCCTCGGGCCTGCTCCAGGTTCGAGTGGTGGGGGCCGGAGAGCCAGTCCGCATCCGGCCCCAGACGCGCGTCGACCGGTTCCTCTCCTCGCCGCAGCGCGTCGATGTAGGCATGATCGGCGGCGAGGCGGGCCGCCACCTCGGGACCCTCGGCAACGGCGCCGTGGCCGGGGACCAGGACATCGACGTGCCGGGCGGCCTCTCCCAGCCGGTCGAGTGCCATCTCGTAGGCGCCCACCTGATCTGGGCGGCGAGGGTCGAGGAGCGGGATCAGGACATCGGAGAGCATGTCGCCGGCGAGCAGCACACCGCGGTCCGCGAGCAGGACCGCGGCGTGGCCGATGGCGTGCGCCTGATGCTCGACGATCTCGCCCGGCACGGGTCCGCCGTCCTGGGGCAGCGGGGTAACGAGCCCGATCAGCTCGAGAGGGACGCCCGACGCGCTCTCCGCCGCCAGCGCCTGCGCCCGCTCTCGGGCTTCACTGGCAGCTTGGGCGCCAGCGGTGGTGGCGTAGCGCGGCACGTCACCGAACCGGGGATGCCAGAGCAGGTGGTCCCAGTGGGGATGGGTGGAGAACCCGGCGACCACCGGAATCCCGACCCGGTCCAGGTCATCGGCCAGCTGGTTCAGATCCGAACCGTCGATGCCGGGATCGACCAGGATCAACCCATCCTCCCCGCGCACCGCGATGGCATTGCTCCAGACCCACGCACTCTGCCGGACCCAGACGCCGTCGGCCACCTGAGTCAGCATCGGTTCACTATGTCAGGTATCTGCCCCCCGGGCGCAAGAGGAGAGCCCGTCTGCACTCGTTGCGCGTCATCAGCGCCGCCCGCCGGAAGTCGTCGGCGGCCTCCTCGACGCGGCCGAGCTGAAGCAGGAGATCACCCGCCACGTTGGGCAGGAGATTGCCGGTCTCCGAACCTCCCGGTCGCCACCGGTTGCTCGACCAGATCCAACCCGCCCGCGGCCCGAAGGCGCGGCTCGAGAGGCCAGCGAGCGCAGCTGATCAAGCACGTCGTTCACCCGACCACGGCGTCAACGTGTCCGGAGCCCAGCGTGTCGGCGGCGCAGAGCTGACGCGGGGCTGCGGTCGTTATCGCGCTGGCGCGGTATTTGATCGGAGCGATCGCGAAGCCGCTTGTGTGAGCGGTGCCGACGATCGGGGATCTGAGCGACGGTTCGCTGCCGGGTGGCGTTGCCCCGGCGGTGGTGAAATCGCTGTGCGTCAGTCCCTGATCGGTCTGGCCGCGGCGACCGACAGCACGACCCGCGAGTTCTCAGGACGCCTGGGGCTGCTCAGCGGGCTCGAGGCGCTGCTGCCCAGCGCTGCCGATGATCCGCACAACGGCGAGCTCGCCGGTTTCGAGCAACTCAGAAAATACAGGGATCTGTATGGGGATGCCCCCGTTG
>JAFASF010000290.1 GCA_019244745.1 Solirubrobacterales bacterium
AGGCGCCCGTCAGGTCTTCTTGAGCCTGCCGTTGACGCAGGTGAGCCCCAGCTTGCGGTAAACCGCCTCCTTGCTGCTCGAGCAGAACTCCCCGGCGTGATACTTCTTCGCCGCAGCGTTCTTCGCCGCGGCACCGGCCGTTGTGGAGGTGGTCGCACTCGTTGCTGTGGTCGGTGTGGTCGAGGTCCGGGTTGTGGTCGACGACGAGGCCGTCGATGTCGTTGTCTTCGAAGCTGCGGACGATGCCGACGAGCTGCTCTTGGAACCGCAGCCTGCCCCGATTGACGCCAGCACGGCTGCGGCGCACGCCATCGCTGTTGCCCGCGAGGGGCGCCGGAAGATCATTGCCTCACCCTCTTGTTCCTCGTTGATCGGTGGACAGCCGGAGCATCGGAATGCTGTCGTTGGTCTGGAGCCTCAGATCGTGGCCGGCGTCTGCTCCGTGATCGGCTGACCGGCACCGGCCGCAAGCGAGTGGATGGATCCGATCTGGTCGTTCGCCGACAGGACGTCAGACGGGTTGGCGGTACCGGACTTCATGTCCGAGGGGAGCGACTTCAACTTGTCCTGAAGCGCAGTGATTGGAGCTACCAGCTTTGACAGCGTTGGATCCGCCTGGGCATCGGCAAGCGCCAGCTTGAGCTCGTGGATCACGAACGCGGCCGCGAGGGCGCCCTTGACGAGCGCGGCCTTGTGTTGGAGCGGGTGCGCCAAGTAGCCGGCCTTAACCGGCTTGTAGATCCACCGGTGAAAAGCACCGAACGCCAGGCCCGCATGGAGGACGAACTTCGTCTTGGCGAGGCGGATCGAGGTGCTCGTCGTGCCGGAGCTGGCGGCACCCGAGCTCGTCGACGTCGCGGGGGCCGCTGACGACGACGAGGATTTTGACGAGCCGCACCCGGCAGCGGCGAGCGCGAGCGTGAGCGCGACAAGAA
This sequence comes from Solirubrobacterales bacterium, assembly GCA_019244745.1. Lineage (GTDB taxonomy): Bacteria > Actinomycetota > Thermoleophilia > Solirubrobacterales > Solirubrobacteraceae > Palsa-465. The sequence continues at coordinate 936 of JAFASF010000290.1, forward strand.
CAATGGCGATGATCGTCCCTCGGCGATGACCGCCCGGTTTCCCGGTCACCTCGCCGGGCCGCGGGATGGCGGAGGTGCTGGCCCGGTCTGTCATCGCTTGCGCTCCATGTGACCTCCGTTCGGCTTACCTTACCGCCCGGGTCGGCGGGTGTGGCGATCACATGGTACCCGGACCGACGTCAACGACCGCGACGCCCGCTTCCCCGCATGCGCTGTGTTGGATAGTTACCGACGGGAAACGCCGGACGCGGCCGGAGAACCCGCCAAACGCCTGTGTCTAGAAGCACTTAACCACGTTAGAGGCCAGGTCGAGGTGTTGGTTGTGTTAAGTGCTGCCCGGTAGCACCGAGCGACAACTCGGGGGGAGGAGGCCGCGGTCCCAGTCTCGCGTACCAGGAACCGGGCAGATGGTGGAATGGGTTGAGGGGGGCTTGGCCCCAGCGCCCGGTTACTGCTACCGACACGTCAACGACATCACGTTGACACGACCCATTTTTACCCCTACTAGAGATTCCACCGTACGACCCACCGCACCGGCAACCCCGATGATGCCTCGAGCGTTCATGCCGTCACTTCACCGGGCGCCACTACACGAAAGGGCTCGGCAACTACCTGTTCTACCAGCCGATCGGCGGCAGCGAGGGCCGTCTATCGGCGGCGTCAGCCCTTGGTCCAGCTCACTACGGTTGCGGTCCCCGCTCGATGGGGGGCACGGCCGGCCGTGATGTCCGCTCGGAGCCGTGCGAGTCCGGCTCGCAGCTCGTCGGGATGGTCGCGCCGCATTCGCTCGAAGAAGCTCGTCTGGCCTCTCTCTGCCGCCTGCAGCACGCGTGCCGGGTCGGCAGACAGAGCGGCCAACGACGCATCCCGCATATCCTCGAACTGGAACTCGATGAGCCGCGCTCCCCGTAGCTGCTGGAGGATCGCCGCCCGCCGGGGGTGGGTGGCGTCCATCCAGGGTCGGCTGCTCGGGAAGTAGTCGAGGATCCAGAGTGTCGCGGCGTCTTCGCCGGTGAAACCCAGCAGCACGAGCCGCCCTCCGCGTCTGAGGATCCGCTGGGCGTCGGCCAGCGCCGCGGCGCGATCCTCGACGTGGTGCAGCATCGAGATCATCGCCGCGGCATCGAACGCGGCACCATCGAACGGCAGCCCCTGCGCGTCTGCCTCGACCGTCGCGAGCCCCTTGGCGGCAGCCCGGGCGAGCATCTCGGCCGAGCGGTCGATAACGACCGGCTCCCATCCCTCTCTCTTGAGGGCGAGCGCGTAGTTGCCCGTGCCGCCGCCGATGTCGGCGAGACGTCGGCCGGGCGCACCCCGCAGCGCCTCGCGCAGACGCCGAAGACGGACGGGCTCGCTGCGCGCGTCTCGTCATAGCGCTGCGCTTGGAAGGAATAATCCGGCAGAAGACCCACCCCCAAGAGCTTGACATGACCCAGGCGTCTAGACACTTGCGCGCGGAGTTCTCCAGCATGGCCCAGCCGACGCGAAGCCGCGCTCGCCCAGGCCGGCAACGGAAGGACGTTTAGGTGGCGGGCACCAGGCGCGGTTCGCAGGCGATGGAAATCCGCGTGTCATCTATCGACGCGCTGTTTGCCGAGTTTCACGCAGAAGCGATCAGCGAGCGACCGCTGTCTGATGCCGCCCGCCTGTATCTGCTGGATCTGTGGGAGGGAGCGCGCAATCCCAAGCCCCAGGCGCTGGTCATCCGCGCCCCGGCGGGCGAACGCTCGCACACCGACGAGCACGCGGTGAAAGAGGCCGTGCGGGCCGACTTTCTCGACCACAGCGGCCCCTATCACAGAGCGGCTCACTTCTCGCATCGCGAGCGGCTCGCCGCATCGATCGGGATCGCCATCCTGCTGATCTCGATCGCGATCTCGACCACGCTCGAGCGACTCACCGGCGATGTGATCGTGGCCGGTCTGGCGCAGGGCATCGTCGTCATCGGGTGGGTGGCGCTGTGGGTGCCCGCCCAACGGTTCGCGGTCGACTTCGTCCCCCACAGGTTCGAGCGGCGCTCATACGCGCGCCTCGCCCAGCTCGAGATCCGCTTCGAGTGGGAGGAGCGGGAGCCATCGCCGATGCAGAGCGACCGAACGTCCAGCACGCACCTCCAGGCCGAGCGCCGGAGGTAATAAGCGCGTCGGCTACCGATCGTCGAGGCGGCGGTAAAGCACGCGCTCGGCAACCGTATAGCCGTTGGACTCGTAGAACTTCTGGGCGCGGGCATTGCCGCTCATAACGGCGATCTTCACCGTGTCGATTCCGCGATCGCGGGCGATGTCTTCGGCGGCACCAAGCAACTTTCGACCCACGCCGGCCGAGCGCTGATCCCTGGTCACGACGAGCGTCACGACCTCAGCAGTTCCGCCTTGGACTTCGAACGTGTCGTCTGGGCCGTCCTCGACCCCAACCATCACATAGCCAATCACGCGCCCTGCGCCGTCCGTGGCGGTGACATACGAGGCCCCCTCGGTCAACAACCGACGGTACCACCGGAGCCGACTCGCCCAGGAGCAACCGAGATCTTGCACCAGACCCCGGTACTCGGAGACGCTGAGATGATGGCGATGCAGCTCCTCCCACAGCGGCGCGAGATCGAGGAGCCCTTCGACGTCATCCCGGGGACTGCTGATGGAGACGGCCACGCCGACGAGTATCGCAACCAGTGGAAGTATTCGCCCGTTGGCGTCTAATCTGTGCTGCTGGGTACACGTTGAAGCCGACGAGCGACGCAACAAAGTGACTGGTCTTCGAGACGCACCGGTCAAGGACATGCGCTGGGTTCCCCCGGGCGCCTTTCGCATGGGCTCCGAAGATTTCTACCCCGAGGAGGCTCCCATTCATCGGGTCGACGTCGATGGTTTCTGGATCGATGAGCATCCAGTGACCGTGGCCGAGTTCCGGAGGTTCGTGAAGGCCACGGGCTATGTCACCTGCGCGGAGCGCAGCCCGAATCCGGCCGACTATCCCGACGCCGATCCCGCGTTGCTCGTGCCTGGCTCGCTGGTTTTTCACAAGACCCGCGGCCCGGTTGACCTGCGCGATCCTCGCAATTGGTGGGCGTGGACTCCGGAAGCCTTCTGGCGCCGGCCGGAGGGACCGGGCAGCAACGTCGGCGGGCGCGAGCATCATCCGGTTGTTCACGTCGCGGTCGGGGACGCCGAGGCGTACGCGGCGTGGGCGGGGAAGGAGCTGCCCACCGAGGCTCAGTGGGAGTACGCGGCTCGCGGGGGGCTGGATGGTGCCGTGTTCGTGTGGGGCGACGAGTTCGCTCCACGAGCCCGGCCGATGGCAAACGTCTGGCAGGGTCGGTTTCCGTGGGAGAACCTTGTCTCCGATGGCTGGGAGGGCACCTCGCCGGTGAAGCGGTTCCCCGCGAACGGTTACGGGCTGTATGACATCGCCGGCAACGTGTGGGAGTGGACGGCCGACTTCTTCACTCCGCGGCATGATGCCGATGCCAGCAAGGCCTGCTGCGTGCCCCACAACCCGCGCGTCGCATCGCCCGATGAGCTCGACGCCTCAGGTCGGATCGGGGGACACATCCCGCGCCGGGTGATCAAGGGCGGCTCTCACCTGTGTGCTCCCAACTATTGTCTCCGGTACCGGCCGGCGGCGCGCCAGGGCGAGGCGATCGATACCTCCACCTCTCACATCGGCTTTCGTTGCGTGGTGAACGTTTGACGGTGTGTAGAGTGACGCTGGTTGCATACGGACCGATCGCAGTTGCTTGCGGATGAACGTGACTGTCATCGGATTGTGTCTAGACGGCGGGCGCGTCCTGCGCGGCGTCTGCCGATGCGCTCGCCAGCGCCGGGGTGCGGCGGTGCGTGACTGTCTCGAGGGCCTCGTCGATGATGGTTACGGCGAGGTCGATCTCGTCCTGGGTAACGGTTAGCGGGGGAGCCATCCGGAGACAGCTCGCCTGTCCCCCCGTGCCGCCACGCACCAGGTTCACGGACAATCCGCAGCGTTCACATTCGTCGGTGAGCGCCAGCCCGAGCGCGTTTGCCGGCTCGCGCGTCTCGCGGCTTTGCACTAGCTCGAGGCCGCAGAGCAGACCGAGGCCGCGCACGTCGCCGATCTGCTCGTGGCGCTCCGTGAGCTCCTCGAGGCGCGCGAGCAGATACGCACCGCGCGCTCTGGCCCGCTCGGCCAGGTGTTCCTCCTCCACGATGTCGATCACCGCTTGCGCGGCGGCAGCAGGTAGCGGATCCGAGATGTGTGAGGTGAGATGAGTGAACCCGCGCGCGTAGCAATCTTCCTCGATGGCCGCGGTGGTGATGACGGCGCTGATCGGGATACCCCCGCCCAACGTCTTTGAGAGCACGAGCAGGTCGGGCACGATGCCGTAGACCTCAAAGCCGTACATGCGGCCGAGTCGCCCCAGGCCTGTCTGGCACTCGTCGAGCACCAACAGCATTCCTCGCTCATGCGCCAGGTCTGCCAGCCGCGCGAAGTAGCCGGCCGGTGGCACGATCACCCCGCCGGCGGACAGCACCGGCTCCGCCACCACCGCGGCCGGCGAGCCGACCGACGCGTGGTCGAACAGCTCGAAGCCCACGTCCAGGCACGTGCAGTCGCAGGCGCCATCGCAGTGGCGGATCGGGCAGCGGTACGCGTATGGGGCCGGTAGTGCGAACACGCCGGGGGTGGCGGGCCCGTAGCCGCGCCGGCCGGCCGCGTAGGTGACCGATGCCGCGCCGGCGGTCACCCCGTGCCAGCTCCGCAGCAGCGAGGCGACCTCGAACCGCCCGCTGGACATCTTCGCCATCCGCAGAGCCGCCTCGATCCCCTCTCCGCCCGTCGACAGCAGCATCACACGGCGCAGAGGCTCCGGGAGCGTTCCGGTTAACCGGTCGGCCAGCGCTAGCACCGGCTCGGAGAGCATCCACGAGTTCAAGTGCATCACCTCGCGACACGCGCCCTCGATCGCCGCGATCACCCGTGGATGGTTGTGGCCCACGGTGGCGCAGATCTGGCCCGCGGTGAAATCCAGCACCCGTCGCCCATCCGCCATCTCAACAAACGACCCAGAGGCCCGCCGCACTACTCCGTCGACAAAATCTCCGCCGTAGCGGACCAGCAGACTTGCGCGTGCGTCCATGCGCCGCAGGCTACACGGACGCCGGTAAGACCGCCGGGTTCACGGTTGGGCACAGGACCTCGGGTGTCACGCTCCTGCGTTAGCGCATAGGATCGACCGGTGGCCAAACGCGCAAAGAGAATGGAGTCGGTCCGGGGCTTCGGCATCGACCGGGTGGCCGCGGCGGCCGAGACAGCGGCGGGAGATCGGCCCGTGCTGCGCCTGGAGAACCTGGATACGGACCTGCCACTGCCACCGGAGGCCGTGCCGGAGACTATCGGCGGGCTTACCACGCCGCGGGCGAACAGCTGGCTGCCCTTCACAGGCGACGTGGAGCTCCGCGCCGCGGTCTCCGACTTCACCGCCGCGCGCACGGGGCACCGCTACGATCCTGAGCGCGAGATCGTGATCACGAGCGGGGGGATGGAGGGGCTGCTCGATGTCGTCCTGGCCGTCGTCGATCCGGATGACGAGGTGGTGGTCACCGATCCCACGTACGCGGGCATCGTCAACCGCGTCCGACTTGCTGGCGGGGTTCCCCGCTTCGCCCCGTTTCGTATCGAAAACGGCGAGTGGCGACTGGATCGGGATGCGCTGGTGGCCGCGGTCGGCGAGCGAACAACGGCGTTCCTGCTCATGAGCCCGTCGATGCCCTCCGGCGGTTGGCTGGATCAGGGCGATTGGCAGCTCGTCTGCGACCTCTGCCGGGACCGCGATCTTGTCCTGATCTACGACGCGGCCATGGAGCGACTGCTCTTCGACAGGCGTCCGTTCATCCACCCACTCCAGTTCGAGGGGATGTCGGAGCGCACGCTGATTGTCGGCTCGATGTCCAAGGAGCACCGCATGATCGGCTGGCGGGTGGGATGGGTTTGCGGCCCGCCCAGCAGTGCGGACGACGTGGGCTGGGTACACATCTACAACACGACGACGCCCACTGCGATCGCGCGCTCAGCGGCGACCGCCGTCCTCCGCGGCGACCAAGGCCATGTCCAGCAATGTGTGCAGGAGCTCCAACGGCGGCGCGACTGCATCATTGAAGGACTTCCGGGTTGGCCGTTCGCTCGTCCCGCCGGCGGCTGGTCGCTGCTACTTGATGTCGCCGCCCTTGGCTTTTCGCCCGAGCAGGCATCGCGTCTGCTGCTCGAGCAGTCCGCGGTGGCAGCGACCAGCATGACGGGCTGGGGCGACGCCATCGCGTCCCGCCAGGTCCGCTTCGTCTTCAGCGCCGAACCGCTGGCACGGCTGCGCAGCCTCCCGCAGCGGTTGTCGAACACTAGATTGGCGCGCGCTGTCGCTGGCTGATCGGCTCGCTCTGAGCGATGGCCCTCACATTCTCCCCGGGGCAACCGGTCGTGGCGGAAGTGGAGCTCGTCGACCTCGTCATCGGCGGCGGCAGCGCTGCCCTCCGGCAGATGGTCAGCGGCTCGTCGAGATGCAAGCGCTGGCGACCCGGCGAGGTCGCCAGCGCTTGATGCTTCAGTCCCAGCGGCTGATCTCGCCGCCCGGGTAGGGGT
>JAFASF010000350.1 GCA_019244745.1 Solirubrobacterales bacterium
ATCGCGCGGGACCGTCTGGAGGAGCTGATCTCGTGGGTGCGGGATCTCGGCCTCGAGTACTTCGAGATCTCCGACGGCACCATCTCCCTCGATCACACGCACAAAGTGGAGCTGATCGAGCGACTGGCGCAGGACTTCACCGTGCTCTCCGAGGTCGGCTCCAAGGACGACACCGGAGCGATCACGCCGCCTTACCGCTGGGTGGAGATGATGCGCCGGGAGCTGGATGCCGGCGCCTGGAAGGTGATCGCCGAGGGACGGGAGGCGGGCACGGCGGGCATCTTCAGGCCCACCGGAGAGGTCCGCGAAGGCCTGATCGGCGAGATCGTGCACGAGATCGACCCCCGACGGATCATGTTCGACGCGCCCCTCAAGCACCAGCAGGTGTGGTTCGTGCGCCGCTTCGGGTCGGACGTCAACCTCGGCAACATCGCTCCCGGCGACGTGCTGGCGCTGGAGACGCTGAGGCTAGGTCTACGTTCCGACACGTTGGGCCTCGGCCGTGAGTGACCCGGCCTGGGACGGCGTGCTGCTCGCGCGCCACGGCCAGACCAACGACAACATCGAGCCGATCAAGGTGCAGGGCTTCACCGACACGCCCTTGAACGACACCGGCCGGCGGCAGGCGGCCGAGCTCGCCGGGCGCGTCGCCGCCGGCGAGGCGATCGCCTCGCTGTGGTCGTCTGACCTCAGCCGCGCCCGTGAGACCGCGGAGATAGTCGGCGTCGCGACCGGACTCCAGGCGCGGCTCGACCCCCGATTCCGGGAAGCCAACCGGGGACGCTGGGAGGGGCGGCGGTTCATCGACATCGCGCGCGAGGAGCCCGACCTCTACGCGGCCTGGCTGAACGCCGGCGATCACTTCCGCTTCCCCGGAGGAGAGTCGCTGCTCGAGCAACAGGAGCGGGTCACGGCCGCGCTGCGCGACGTCCACGCCACCGGCGAGCTGCCGGCGCTGGTCGTCTGCCACGGCGGCTCTATCCGCGTGATGCTGTGTAAGCGCGACCCGCGCGGTCTGTATGCCTTTCACGATTTCGAGGTTCCGAACGTCGCCGTGGTGAGGCTGTGACCAGGCTGTCGTCCGTCGCGTTCGCGACGCTGGCGGCGGCCACTGTGGCGGCCTTCTTCGTCATTCAGCACCTCAAGGTGACGACACCGCTGATCCAGGGCAACCCCTCTCCCGACCCATCGGCGATAAACCCCGTGAACGGCAACGTCTGCGGGGGCGTCAACCACCGGTTCACGAGGCTTTCCTTCTACCTCCAGCACCGCGCCGACGACGTCGACGTGTACGTGGTCGACTCGAGCGGCGCGATCGTCCGCACGGTTGCCTCGAACCATCACATGCGCCGGAACGTGCGAAAGCCCGACGGCGAATTCAGCTGGAACGGGCGCGAGGACAACGGGACGGTCGCACCGAACGGCACCTACTACTTCGAGATTGCGCTGCGAAACCAGGGGCGGACCGTCGAGCTCTCCAACGCACCGGTCAAGGTCATCACGGTCCCGCCGCGCCCGTTCGTGACCCGCGTCTCCCCGTCGCTCGTCGCCGCCGGCGCGCCGGTCACCATCCGCTACTCGGTCGGCGCGGGCAGGGGAGCGTTCGTGCTGCTGTACCGCACCGATCTGCCCGGCGGGGCCAGGCTCGCCTTCTCGTTCGGGACCGGGAACGCCCACCGCGTGGTGTGGGACGGCCGGATCCACGGCCTGCCGGCGCCGGCCGGCCACTATCTCGCCGGCCTGCGGGTCACCGATCAGGCGTGCAACACGGGCACGTTTCCCCGCGTGCTCCCGCCCGCGCCCGGGGCGGCTCCGAATGCGGTCGTGACCGTCCGCTGAGGCCGGCTGGCACCCCCGGGGGCGCCCCGCGATCTCTCGCACCGGAGCGAGCCGTACCGTTTGGCCCCGTGACTGCGTACCTGAAGCGCCTGGTGCGATCGCTCGCGGCCTATCAGGTCGCGGACGCGGTCTCGAAGTTCATTGCGGTGCTCCTCCTGCCGGTGTACACGCGCTACATCAGCCCCGCGGGCTACGGCGAGGTCGAGCTCCTCGCCAACGGAGTGATCTTCATCAGCATCCTCGTCCGGCTGGGGATGATCGAATCGTTCCTGCGCTTCTACTTCTCGGACTCCGACCGCGAGCGCCGGGACGCGCTGGCCCGGCGCGCCGTCGTCTTCCTGCTCATCACCACGACGATCGCAGCGGCCGCGCTGGCCGCCGCGGCCGGGCCGCTGTCGAAGGTCGTGCTCAGCCACCGCGATCCCACCATCTTCCGGATCGCGGTCCTGGGGCTCTGGTCATTCACGAACCTCGAGCTGGCCTACGCGCTCCTGCGGGTCGACGAGCGCGTGCGCGCCTACGCCGCGGTTTCGCTGATCAACGTGGGGCTGACGATCGCCGCCTCGCTCGTCCTGGTCGTCGGGCTCGGGGAGGGCGCGAAGGGGTTGCTACTGGGCAACTACGGCGCGTCCACCGTGGTCCTGTTCGGGCTCTGGTGGACGCTGCGAGGACGACTCATCCGGCGTCGGGCGGGCGGCGAGCACCTGCCGGTGCTGCTGCGCTTCGGGCTTCCCACCGTGCCCGCCGAGGCGTCCGTGTACGCGCTCAGCATCGTCGACCGCTACTACATCTACCACACGCGCAGCGCGTCGCTCGCGGGGCTGTACTCGATCGCGGTCAAGCTCGCGGGCTCGGTCGCGTTTCTCGTACGAGGCTTTCAGTACGCCTGGCCGCCGCTCGCCTACTCGGTCACCGACGACGCCGAGGCGGCGCGACTGTACGGGCTAGTCACGACGTATTACGTGCTGGTCAGTGGATGGGTCGTCGCCGGGCTGGCGCTGCTCGGGCGATGGGTTCTGCGAGTGCTGGCCGCGCCGTCGTTCTTCGACGCGTATCGCGCGCTTCCGTGGGTGGCGCTCGGTTGGGCGCTTTACGGCCTGTGGGTCGTGTTCCTCGTGATCGCCGGCCGGGCCAAGATCACCACCCGGAATTTCCCCGCGTCGCTCGCCGGTCTGGCCGCGAACGTGGCGCTGCTCGTCGCGCTGGTGCCGTCGCTGGGGATCGCCGGCGCCGGCCTCGCGCTGTGCGGCGCCTACGTAGTGATGCTCGCCGTGATGTACCTGCTGACCAGGCGTGCGTTCAGGGTCGCGTTCGAGTGGCGGCGCCTGATCCAGCTGGTGGTGGTGATGGGCGGTATCGCCGTGGGTGGGGACTTGGTGTTCCCCACCCACGGAATAGTCGGGTTCCTTACCCGCGGCGCCGCGTTCCTGGCGATCCCGTTTGTGCTGTATGTGACAGGGTTCGCGCACGTGCAGGAATTACGGCAGCTGCGGATGGTGATCGCCCGCGCTCGACGGGGACTTGCCCGTGAGCCGGCCTGAGGTCAGCGTCGTGATGCCGTTCGCCGGCGATGCGGCCGCCGCGCGGGCCGCCGTGCGCACGTTGCTCGGGCTCTCGACCGAGCCCGGAGACGAGCTGATCCTGGCGGACAACTCGGGGGTAGCCGGTGCCTCGCTCCCGATCATCGTCGTTCAAGCCACGGCCGAGCACTCGGCGGCCCACGCCCGCAACGTGGGAGCGGAGCACGCCGGCAACGAGTGGATCCTGTTCCTGGACGCCGACTGCATCCCGACCCGCAACCTGCTCGACCTGTTCTTCTGCCGGGAGATCGCACGCGACGTGGGCGCGCTTGCCGGCGAGGTCCGGACCGCCCCGGGCGGCGAGACCGTCGCCGCCCGCTATGGAGCGGCGCGGAGCTTCCTCAGCCAGGAGGCCCATCTGGCGCATCCCTATCGCCCGCGGGCGGTCGCGGCCAATCTGCTGGTGCGACGGGCCGCGTTTGAGCAGATCGGCGGTTTCTACGAGGGGGTGAGGGCGGCCGAGGACACCGACTTCAGCTGGAGGCTTCAGCAGGCCGGGTGGCGGATCGAGCTCCGGCCCGAGGCCGCGGTCGAGCACCGCTACCGGACTACGGTGAAAGACCTCCGGCGCCAGTGGCGCGGCTACGCGGCCGGGCGAGCCTGGCTCGCGCGCCGCTACGAGGGCTTCGAGCCCGAGCCCGCGGTGAGCCGGGGCACCGCCAGGGTGTGGCGGCGCCTTAGCCGACAACCCGCCCGGGTTCGCCCAGGCCGCCCCGCGGATCCTGGTCGGTCCGAGCGCGTCCGCTACCTGGCGCTCGACGCGCTCCTCTCAGCCGAGGAGCTGGCCGGGTTCACGCTCTCGAACCGCCCCTCCATACGGCGACGGGAGCGCTCCGACGTGGTGTTGATCGCCGAGCGCTTTCCGGCGCTCGGGGATCCGCTGGTCGAGTTCGCGGGCACCCTCGACGGGGCTCGGATCGAGGCCGCCGCGCGACCCGAGGCGCTCGACGTGCAGCTCGCGCGCTCGCTGTCGATCGACTACCGCGAGGACGACGGCGCCGCGGCGCGCCTTCGCTCGCTCGCGGCGCTCACGGTCCGCCACCCGTTTCGATCTGCCCGCGATCTCACGGCCCGCCGGCGCGCGGAACCCGGCCTTGCGGCGCTAGCGCCGGCCGTTCGCCGCTTGCAGCGCGACGCCGGAGCCCGCGTTCACGTGCTCGGCGGTCCGGATGCGCGCGCCACCGCGATGCGGATCGCGCGCCTCGCCGGGCGGCCGCTCGAGGAGGAGGCGCGCGACACCGGGCCGCGGACGCTCCATTTACGCCGCCGCTGATGCGCGTGCACGTCGTCGATCCATCCGCGTTCACGCCTCCGTACGACCATGCGCTCTGCCGGGCGCTCGCGGTTGCGGGGGCGCAGGTGGAGCTGATCACGAGCCGGTTTGCCTACGGCGAGGTGCCGGCGCGCGAGGGCTACGAGGTGCGCGAGCTGTTCTACCGGCGCTCTCTCGGTAAGGCCGGCTCGAGGCTCCGGAGGACGACCAAGCTCGCGGAGCACGTTCCCGACATGTTCCGCTACCGCCGGGCCGCCCGCGCGGCCGACGTCGTCCATTTCCAGTGGCTCGACGTGCAATGGCTCGATCGCTTTCTGCTGCCCCCTCGGCCGATCGTCCTGACCGCCCATGATCTCCTGCCGCGGGAGCCCCGCCCCGGCCAGGCGCGGGCGCAGCGGCTGCTCTACGAGGCCGTGGACGCGGTCATCGCGCACTCGCAGTACGGTCGCGGGCAGCTCGTGGAGCGGCTCGGGATCGACCCCCGAAAGGTGCATGTGATTCGTCATGGCGCGTTTGCGCACCTCGCGCACCAGCCCGAGGAGGAGCCGCTTCCCGGGGAGTTGCGTGGGGTTACTGGCCCCGTGGTCCTGTTCTTCGGTCTCCTGCGGCCCTACAAGGGGATCGAGGTCTTGCTCGAGGCCTGGCGGGGGATCGACGACGCCGAGCTGTGGATCGTGGGGCGGCCGTTGATGGCGCTCGAGCCGCTGCGCGCGGTTGCTCCGTCCGGGGTGCGGTTCGTCCCGCGCTTCGTATCCGACCGGCAATTGGCGGCGTACTTCCGTCGCGCGGACGCCGTCGTCCTTCCGTATTCGGGCACCGAGCGCTTCGATCAGTCGGGCGTGCTGGCCACTGCGCTCGCGTTCGCCAAGCCGGTTGTGCTCAGCGACGTGGGTGGGTTCGGCGAGGCCGCGTCGGAGGGCGCGGGCGTCTTGGTTCCGCCGGGCGATGCGGACGCGCTGCGGAGCGCGCTCGCGGCCTTGCTCTCCGACCCCGAGCGTCGGGAGCGCCTCGCGGCCGCCGCCGCGGCTGCAGCCGCGGGGCCGTACTCGTGGGACGAGGCCGCGCGCAGCACGCTCGCCGTGTATCGCGAGCTGGTCGGTGGCCGCAGCTAGAACATCGGCACTTCTCCGCGAGGTGTCCGCTTTTGGCGACGAATATCGACGTCAAAACCGGTCAGTTCTCGTGGACTGGCGCCGGCCGCTGCGACAATCCGCGCCGCGATGAGCACGCTCGCGATCATCTTCTGGGTCTGCGCCGGCCTCCTCCTCTACGCCCACTTCGGGTACTGGCTGCTGCTCGAGCTGTTCGCACGGTTGCGCCGGGCCCGCGCGCTCTCCGACAGCGTCCGGACGGAGGAGGCCCCGGCGGTGTCGGTCATCGTCCCCGCCTACGCCGAGGAGGACGTGATCGCGCGCCGAATCGAGAACCTACGCGATCTCGACTACCCGCGCGAAAGGCTCCAGCTGATCGTGGCCTGCGACGGCTCGCCCGACGCGACCGCGGAGCGCGCCAGGGCCGCGGGCGCGGACCTCGTCCTCGAGCTTCCGCGCGGCGGGAAGATACGCGCGCAGGACGCCGCCGTCGAGCGCTCGGAGGGCGAGATCGTCGCCTTCTCCGACGCCAACGCGGCGTGGGATCCGGCCGCGCTCGGGCACCTCGTGGCGCCATTCGCCGACCCCCATGTCGGTTACGTTTGCGGCGATGTCCGCTACATCAGCGAGCGGGGGACGAACCAGGAGGGTCTGTACTGGCGCTACGAGATGGCGCTGAGGGCGCTCGAGTCGCGCGTGCGCTCGGTCACCGGCGGCAACGGCGCGATCTACGCGACCCGGCGCGAGAGCTACCTGGTGGTCGACCCGATCATGGGACACGACCTCTCGTTCCCGTTCAACATGGTCAAGCGAGGCTGGCTCGCCGTCTACGCGGGCTCCGCCCACGCTCGCGAGAAGATGGTTCCGACGATCGAGGGGGAGTTCGCCCGCAAGCGCCGCATGATGAGCCACATGTGGCCGATCGTCCTGCGGGGCGGAATGCTCTCCCCCCGCGGGTACGACCCGCTGTACGCGCTGATGATCCTCTCCCACCGGTTCCTTCGCTACATCTCACCCTTCCTCCACGTCGTCGCGCTCGTGACGAGCATTCTGCTGCTCGGACACGGATGGGTGTACACGGTCGCGGTCGCGATTCAGGTCGCGGTCGTGGCGGCCGCGCTGCTGGCGCGTGCGATTCCCGCCAGGCCGCTCTTGATCGCCCGTTATTACGTGCTCACGACGGCCTCGCTGGCCGCGGGCCTGTGGGATTGGCTGGCGCACGGCACGCCGGCCGGGTGGGAGCCGGCGGAGGGGACCCGGTGAAGGGCCGGGCCATCGGTGGGGCGACACGGCCGGCGGCGAAGGGGCGCGCGTGAGGCTCGCCAAGCGCGCGATCGATGTGCTGATCGCGTCGGTCATGTCGATCGTCTCGGCGCCGGTGATCGCGCTGCTGGCGCTCGCGGTCCGGCTCGAATCGCCCGGCCCCGCCATCTACCGCCAGACCCGGGTGGGCAAGGACGGCCGAGTCTTCACGATCTGCAAGCTGCGCACAATGGTGCAGGGGGCCGAGCGCATGGGCGCCGGCCTGGCGATCAACGAGGGCGACCCGCGCATCACGAAGGTGGGCGCTTTCCTGCGCCGCTACTCGCTCGACGAGCTGCCGAACTTCTGGAACGTCGTGCGCGGCGAGATGTCGATCGTGGGTCCCCGGCCGACCGTGCCGGTCCAGGTCGAGCAGTACACCGATCGCCAGCGTGGACGGCTGGCGGTCAAGCCCGGAATGACCGGCTGGGCTCAGGTAAACGGGCGCGCCGCGCTGCCCTGGGCCGAGCGAATCGAGCTCGACCTGTGGTACGTCGAGCACTGGTCACTGGCGCTCGACCTGCAGATCCTCGCTCGCACGGTCCGCTCGGTGGCGGGCGGGCGCGGGCTGTACAAGGGAGAGGCCGGAGGGTGGCAGCCTCCGAGCGCCGGATGAACGCGCGGACGTCGGTGCTCCTGACCGGCGTCGGCAAGCGCTACGACATCGTCTCGGCGTTCGCCCAGCACACCACGGTGATCGCGGCCGACCCGAACCCGCTCGCGCCGGCGCAGTACGCCGCCCATCACCGTCGCGCGGTTCCGCGGATCGACGATCCCGGCTACGTCCCCGTGCTGGCGGGGCTGTGCGAACAGTACGGCGTGGGCGCCGTGGTTCCGCTGACCGACCTCGATATCGAGGTCCTCGCGATGGCGCGGGCCGAGGGAGCGGTGCCCGCGTTCGTGCCCGATCCGGAGATCGCGCGGGCCACGTTCGACAAGTACGAGGCGCACCTGCTCCTCGAGCGCCTCGGTCTGCCCTCGCCGCCGACCGTGCTCCCCGGCGAGCCGGTCGCTCGCTTTCCCGTGATGGTCAAGCCGCGGCAGGGATCCGGAGCCCGCTCGATCCACCGGGCCGACGACGCCGACGCGGCCGCGTTCTTCGTCGACTACATCCGGGAGCCGGCCATGGTCCAGGCGCTGATGGACGGACCGGAGTTCTCGATCGACACCCTCTCCGATCTGCGTGGCCGGTGCCTGAACGCGATCCCCCGCACGATGATCGAGTCGCGGGGAGGGGAATCGATCAAGGGGACCGTGATCGCCGACCTGGAGCTGATCGCCCTCGGCCGCCACGTCGTCGAATCCCTCCGCGTCCGCGGCCCCTGCACGGTCCAGGTGTTCCGCGACCGGGAGTTCGGGTGGGGGATCACCGACGTCAATACGCGCTTCGGCGGCGCCTTCCCGGCGCCGATGTACGCCGCGCTGCCGGGCCGGACGTATCCCGAGTTGATCGTGCGGATGGCGCGGGGCGAGGAGATCGAGCCGCACGTGGGCGAGTTCCGCGCCGGCATCACGTTCACCCGCTACTACTGGCAGCTCGAGCTCGACGAGCAGCTGCAGCCGACCGGCCGTGACATCGTGGAGCCCCCGGGGCCTCCGAGGCCGAGTCCGGACTTCACCGATGCGCTCTGAGCAGCCACCCGGCGGGCTCAGCAACCCGCTCGGTCGCCGTGCCCGGTTATCCCGACACGTTGGTCTGCGATTGCTGGAGGCGGCGGATGCGGATGAGCTGTTCGCGGTCATCGATGCAAACCGGGCCCATTTGTCTCTGTTCCTGCCGTGGGCCGCCGGCCAGACACTCGCGGGAACGCGCGCCTTCATCGAGCTGACGCGCAAGCAGCTCGCCGACGACAATGGCTTCCAGATGGCGATCGTCAAGGACGAGAAGATCGTCGGGGTGGTCGGCTATCACGCCGTCAACTGGGCGGACCATTCGACGACCCTCGGCTATTGGCTGGCGGCCGCGGAGCAGGGGCACGGCACGATGACCCGGGCGGTGCGGGCCCTGGTCGACCACGCGTTCGGTGTGTGGGGCCTGAACCGGGTCGAGATCGGTGCGGCGCCGCAGAACACCCGAAGCCGGGCAATCGCTCTTCGGCTCGGCTTCCGCGAGGAGGGGACGCTCCGTCAGGCCGAGCGGGTGGGCGGCCGGTACCTGGATACGGTGATCTACTCGATACTCGCTTCCGAGTGGCGGCGCCCCACGACCGCACCCCGTGCGGGGGTGCGCTGAAAATGGCCCCATATACGGGCCTTTTTCAGCACACCCCGGTCAATCAGGCTAGGCGCTGGCGGCCCGGCGCTTGCTCCCGGCCCGTCCGCCCGCATCCGCCCCCCAGCACTCCTCGACGAACTCGGCGATCCTTGCGGTCAGCCGATCGGGACGGAGGCGGAGCTCGATGATCGAGTCGGCGTCGATCAGCTGGGCGTTCGGCAGCTCGGCCGCGAGCATGTCGGCGTCGGAGAATGGGTGCACCGGATCCCGGGGATGTCCGATGACGAGCGCCGGCGCCTCGAACGCCATCCGCTCGCTCCGGTCCGGCGCCGTGCGGCCGAACAGGATCCCCTGGAGGACCGCTCCACTCGGACCGGGATCCTGCGAGACCCAGTCGAGCCCGAGTTCGAGCAGGAACGGCAGGTAGCTTCGGGGCACCGAGCGAGCCCGGCGCGCGAGCGCCTTCATCGGGCGTTCTCCGAACGTCAGCGCGAACAACAGCGGGGTGAACGCCGCCGCGCAGGCCGGGATCGCATGGTCGAGCACCGGCATCTCGACGATCATGCCCTGGAGGCGCTCGGGCGCGATCGATGCCACCTCGAGGGTTATGTTCGCGCCCAGCGAAGTGCCGCCGAGGACCGCCCGGTCGAGCCCGAGGTGATCGAGCAGGGCGAGCGCCTGTCTGCCGAAGGCGGACATCGAATAGCGCCACATGTCGCGCGGGCGGTCGGAGGCGCCGTGGCCGAGGGGGTCGAAGGTGACGACCCGATTGCCGCGCGCGGCCAGCGCCCGCGCCAGCGGGACCTGCATCTTCTGCGAGAGCAGGAGCCCCGGCATGAGGACCGTGGTGCACGGTCCCTCCCCGTGGATGGTGTACGCGAGCCGCTGCCCGTCGTAGCGAAATGACGCCATATCCCCAGCATATCCGCGGGTCCCGTCTAGCCCGCCGGTTGTCGGCCACCTCACCGGGCCGAGGCCGCGCTGTGTGTCGAGCGCCACTCAGGACCGTTCATGCGGTCCGCTACCGTCCAGCGCACACTTTGACCAAGGAGGACTGCTAGATGGCGAAAGCCCCACGATCGCTCGCCGGGCAGATCGTCGCAATCACCGGCGGCGGGCGCGGCATCGGCCGGGCCACCGCCGCCGCCCTGATCGCGCAGGGAGCGCGCGTGGCGATAGGTGACATCGACGTGCGGCTGGCGGAGCGCACCGCGGAGGAGCTCGGCGCCGGAACGATCGGCCTTCCGCTCGACGTCACCGACCGCGCGAGCTTCACGGCCTTTCTCGACGAGATCGAGAACCGGCTCGGGCCCCTGGACATTCTGATCAACAACGCGGGGATCATGCCGCTGGGGCCGCTCGTCGAGGAGACGGATCCGACCACGGAGCGCATGATCGACATCAACCTTGGCGGTGTGATCCTCGGCACGAAGCTCGCGCTCGAGCGCTTCCAGCGCGGCGGCCGCGGGCATCTGGTCCAGATCGCGTCCGCGGCCGGGAAGATGGGCTTCCCGGGCGGGGCCACGTACTGCGCCACCAAGCACGGCGTGGTCGGATTGACCGAGGCGATCCGCGCCGAGCTCCGGGGCACGAACATCGGCCTCAGCCTGGTGATGCCGGTCGTGGTCAGGACCGAGCTCGGTTCGGGGCTCCAGGAGGCGCGCGGCTTCAAATCCGTCCAGCCCGAGGACGTCGCCAGCGCGATCGTCGAGGCGCTCCAGACCGGCCGCTTCGAGGTCTACGTGCCCCGATCGGTAAAGGGGCTGGTCCGATTCGGGGCGGTCATGCCGCGCCGCATGGTCGAGTCCATCGGGCGCATGCTCAAGGGCGACCAGGTGCTCGCGCACCCCGACCACGCCGCGCGCGCGGAGTACGAGGCGCGGATGGCGCGGACGGTTGCCGCGGGGGCGGAACCCGGGGCCGAGCCCGAGCCCCAGGAGGAAGCGGCCTAGCCCTGGCCTAGCCCGGACTAGCCCTAGCTCTAGCGCCGCCGGCGTTCGAGATTTGCCGCGATATGCGCGGCTTTTTTCGGTCACCCCGGGTCATGCCAGCCATTCCGCGATCAAGCGGCCGATCTCGGCGCCGGCATCCTCCTGAAGGAAGTGACCGGCGTCCGAGATGACGTGATCGATGGCGCCACCGAGCGCCGCGGCCAGCCGCTCGCCGGTCGACAGCGGCAGCACCGGGTCGGAGTCCGCCCACAGGAACAGCTTCGGCCGCGCATCACCCCGCAGGGCGTCGAGCACGCGCTGACCGGCCTGGGCGCCCGGCATCTCGGGCGAGGTCGGCAAGATGAGCGGAAACGCCCGCGCGCCGGCCTTGGAGGCCGCGTCGGGGTACGGCGCGTCGTAGGCCGCCGCCACCGCGTCGCCGGGATCGCGTGCGCAGGCGCGCCTCACCAGGAGGCTGACCGGCAGGTCCTCGGTGCGCGCAACGAAGTCGCGGAAGGCTAACCAAGCGTCGTTCATCCTCTGGTGGCCGGTGAACAGGCCGGTGTCGAGCAGCACCAGGCGGGCTATCCGGTCGGGATGCTCGACGGCCAGACGCAACCCAATCGCGCCTCCCCAGTCGTGTACCACGATCGTGGCGTCGCGCAGGTCGAGATCCTCGATGAGCGAGGCGACGGCGCCCGTGTGGCGGTCGTAGCTGTACCAGTCGACGTCGACCGGCTTGTCGGAGCGTCCGAAGCCCGGCAGATCGGGGGCGACGCACCGGTGGCCGGCGTCGCGCACCGGCGGGATCACCTTGCGCCACAGAAACGACCACGTGGGCTCGCCGTGGAAGAACATCACGGGCGGTCCTTCGCCCTCGTCGAGGTGCGCCAGCCTGAGGCCGTCCCACTGGCGGTAGGAGGAACCGAAGGGGAAGTCCGGTAGGCCTTCGAGGACCTCGTCGGGGGTGCGGACGGCGTTGGTCACCGCGCAAGAACCTACCGGACGCGGACTCAGCGACGGCCGAGTGCGAGACCCGGTCCTCCCCCTACTAAGCGCCCTCGGCGATCGCCTGCGACGCATCCGAGGCGACCGTCACCTCTATGACCGAGGAGAACCGCTGCCACGCGATCAGGTTCAGCGCCTGCAGTCGGTCGAGCATCGCCTGGAAAGCCAGCACCTGCCGGCGGCTCACGTATCGGCGGGCGATCGTGAACGTGTAGCCGGTCGCGTCCGGCGGGTCGGCCACGCCGAGCTGCTGCTGATAGCGATCGTCGGTCACCGCGCTCGCCACCGTCAGCGGCGCCGCCTTACCCGACAGCGCCCTGACCCGCGCCGCGAGCTCGATCAGCATGTCGAAGGCCGCGGGTCGCAGCCCGCGATAGATCGCCGGACTCACCCCCAGCTGCGGTGCGAGCGCTCCCATCCCGGGGTCATAGGCGAGCCCGAGCTCGGCGGCGTTTGACGGCAGCGGCACGAGGATGCGTTTGGCGTAGGCGTCGTACAACGCGTCGGGGTCGGCGAACGGTGGCGTCACATCCGGCGGATGCAGCACCTCCGCGGAGGAGTCAACGGCGATCTGCAGTGCTGCCGTCCGCGCCAGCGCCGCCCGATCGGTCCGATACAGGCGCATGATCGCGACCGCGCCCAGCACCCGCCAGTAGTAGAGCCGGGAGTCGTCGCCGAATCCCGCCAGCAGGTCGTACGCCGCGGCGTGGCGGTCGGGAGCCGTGTCAAAGAACAGCTGCACATAGGGGACGGCCCGGCCGCCGTCGTACTCGGCCAGCACCTGCTCGAGGTTGCCGATTCCCATGTGATAGGAGACGACGTCCAGATCCTCGCGACCGAAACGTTGCTGGGCCACCTCGAGGTATCGCACCGTCGCCGCCAGCGCCTTGCGGGGGTCAAAACGCTCGTCGATCCCCGCCCGCCGCCGTTCCAGGCGCGCCACCAGCGTGCCGTTGCCGAGCGCCGACGCGCGTGCGATCGCGCTGGTCAGCCGGCGGCTGCGCCCGATGTCGATGTTCATCCCGAGAAGCGATTGGCCGGTCTGAGCGAGGATCTGGGTGAGCCCGGCGGCGTCCGCCGGATCCCCGCCCGCGATCACGTTGGGCCGCCCCGCGCTCTCGAGGAATACGATCCCTTCGAGCAGGTCCGGGTCGATGCTGGTCCCGGCGGCCGCCGCATCGATCAAGGGCCGGAACGCGGCGACCCTCGCGGCGGTGGCGAGCACGCCGCCGGGGCTCTTGACGAACAGCACGTGCGCGTTGCCGGCGGTAGCGCGCGCGACGAATTCGGCCTGGCGCGAAGCCACGTACGCGAACGGGTTACCGCTCCGGGCGGGCCGAGCGGTTCCCGGCACCGGCGGCGGCGGCCGCCCGGTCCCGCCCGATGTCCCGATCACCACCAGGCCGGCGGCGGCCGCCAGGATGGCGGCACCCAGAGCGAGCGCAAGGCGTCGCCGTCGGGTGCTCGCGAGAGGAGCCACTCAGTACGGGAAGACCGCGGTCAGTCCGCGGCAACTTGCCGCGTGGGCGGCATCGACGTTGCTCGTGAACACCTTCCACCCCTGGTGCCTGATCGGGTACATGTTCACGAGCGGGTGCGGGTGTTGCGCGAGCGTCGGCCGGTACACGTACAGCGCGCCGATCTTCAGTCCCATGTACCAGGCGAGGACGCTCTGGTACTCGATCGGGATGTTCGGCTGCCCGCAGGCGAGGATGCGGGAGGTGCCCAGACGGCCGACCACCCCGGAGAGATGGTTTACGAGGGTGGTCCGCGTCCGCTCGTGCCTCAGGTCCACGCGCTCGAGGCGCTCCTGCGTCCGCGCCGTCGGCAACATCGATCCCACGAACGCGGCAACGACCAGCGCGGCGCCCCAACCACCGAGCTGAGCGGCTGTACGCGCCGATAGCCTGGCGGGGTCCAGGCGCCGAAGCCACCTCGCGAGCAGCGGCGGCACATCCAGGATCACCCGCCCGACGAAGACTCCGGCCAGGATCGCCACCACGGCGCCGGCCTCGAACATGTAGCGCGG
>JAFASF010000107.1 GCA_019244745.1 Solirubrobacterales bacterium
GTCGGCAAGGCGGGCGCCTTCGGCGAGAACACGCCGACGACTCTCACCGCCTACCTCGTCCAAGGCACGGCGCCGGGAATCGTGACCGGCTCAGAGAAGCCGATCTCAAACGTCGTGCGAGAAACGTTCACGATCGGCGGCTGACCCGCAGGCACGACGGGATTCCCGATTACCCCGTCGCCACCACGGCCGCGGAAGAGCCGCCGCTCAGCCGGCGGCTCTTCCGAACCCACGCGCACACCCGGCGAAGCCAATCCACCGCCGCCCGGTCTTCAGCTCCCCGGAATACAGAACTCGATCGCGCCTTGCGAGGCGCCGTTCCCAGTGAGCTGCAGCCCGGCACGTCGACATGCCACCGGCAATCCTGACCGTCGGTGCGGCGTCGTCCTACCGCGCGACGAGGGTCCGTCTTGGGCACTTCACCCCGATTGGATCGGTTCCTGTGCGCGTGGGCGCCACCCAGAAGCTGCGCGCGACGACAACATCACTCGAGGACGCGATGGGAGCGGCGATCTCGCGGCTCTCACGGAGTCGGTTGCCGCGCCCGAGATCACGCTCCAGACCGCGACCGAACTCTCGGACGACGCGAGTCGGCTCCCGACAGCAGGTCGAGACCCTGAGCGAACACGCTTTCGGAGACGGGGCGTGCGCTAGATCCGCTGCACTCAGTCCCCGACTTTGAGATCGTCGCTGCCGCCGAGAACTGCGTGCGCTGTCGTTGCAGACGGCCCATAGGCGGGATCAGGGCCCGGCGATGGCGGCGATCCGCAACCGGCTCAAGCCAACGACGGCGCGCACAGGGATTTGAGCGCGCGGACCGACCTGCAGATCCCCGTTCCACAGGCCGAGTTCGGCCGCGGCGTGATCGAGGATGCGGGGAAGCGCGTGCCGGTGAGTTCTCCCATCGGCTCGAGCAGCGGATCCGCCCGCCGCCCCGAGGAAGGCGCCGCCGCGGAACCAGACACGAACCACTCGGGAGCGGGGGTTGCTACCGGATCGCCCGGCGGTGCCGGCGCCTGGCCCTCGGGTGGCGCCGCCCGAGCTCGACGGCCGCCCGGTGGTCACGAGCAAAGGTCCTGCGCCACGCCGGTGCGGCCGCGGTGGCACTGATCCCGCTGCGTCGCCGACCCCAGCCAGGTCTCTGGCGTTGGCTCCTACCAGCCGGGACCCTTGCGATAGCGCTCCTCGTCGGCCATCTCGTCCGGGTCCTCGGCGCCTTTGCCACCAATCTGCTCCGCGTGTGAGGGATGATCGCTGGTGTCCGGCGGCACCTCGGGTGGCTCGCTCTGCTCGACGTCGTCCTGTTGACGCGGATCCTCCATGGGATTGACTCTACCCGGTCGCCGAGCTCTTATGCCGCGGCGTCGACGGTTCCGTCCCATCCCGACGATCGGCCCGGGCGGAACCACGGATGACGTCGTCTATCCAATGGCGCAATGACTTCGAGCGGTTCGGCGGTTGCCGCGCGCGCAGCCGCATCGTCGAGGAGGTTGGAGAGGCGCTGGCTCAGATATGCGTATCACAGCAGCACCAGCAGCGCGATTGGTCATGGACCGTTCCCGAGTCGAGAACACCTTGCGCCTTAGGTGCTCTTTGATCCCCTAGCTGGCTGTGGTGGTCCCGTGCCGCAGCCCGCCGGGCGGTCGGACGCTCACCGTTGCTGGTGGCTGGCGATCTCGGTGACGATCGCGCCGCGAGCGCGGCGCACGACCTTTTCGCCGCTCTCGCCGGGGCGACGCACGGCCACTCCGAGGCGAACAGGGGGACCCAGCGCGAACTGGAGGTGCAGCTCGCCGGCCACATCGGGCTGACGTGACTCCGGGTGAGCGGGCACGAGGATGGCCACGCGACGGCCGCTATCGCGGTACGCCCGGCCCCCGACGCGCTCGGCGGCGAGTTGGGCGCCGCGGGCGGCCTTGACGATCGCCCGGTCCCCGGCGCTGTATCCGTCGCGGGCGTTGACCTCCTCCAGCCCCTGGATCTCGACCATCGCCACGATGAAGCCGCCGTCCTCCGTCGCCGCCCGCTGGACGGCCTCGCGGAAGGCACGGTGGCCCGGAAGCAGGGTGAGGGGGTCGCTGGCCGGCACGTCGGCGACGCGCTCCGGCAGCTTGTCCTCGCCGGCCGGCTCGCGGAGCAGGAGCGCCGGGGCGCCCCGGCGCAGCTCCTCGAGGAAGATCTGGGTCAGCTCGGGGTCGAAATGCGTTCCCGCGCCCGCGGCCAGCTCGGCCAGCGCCTCCTCGGGCGACCGGGGCGCGCGGTAGGGGCGCTCGTGGGTCATCGCGATGTAGGCGTCGGCGATGGCCACGATGCGCGCGGCGCGCGGAATCGCGGCCCCTGCCAGCTTGGCCGGATACCCGGTCCCGTCGTAGCGCTCGTGGTGGTAGAGCACGGCGGCCGCGACGTCCGACAGGGCGCTGATCCGACCGATGAGCCGAAACCCGGTGCGCGGGTGCAGCTCGACCACCGAGCGCTCTTCCGGAGACAGGGGCCCCAACTTGCCCAGCACGTGGTCGGGCACCGTCAGCTGGCCGACGTCGCGCAGCAGCGCGGCGTCCGACACGATCTCGAGCTCGCCTTCTTCGAGCCCGAACCGGCGGCCCAGCATCTGGGCCAGCAGGGCCGTCTCCTGGGCCTCGCGATATGCGAGCGGAGCGCGGGCTTCCACGAGCTCCGCCAGCATCTGCACCGCCGCCCGGTAGGACTGCCTCAGGTCGTTGTGCAGTCGCTGTGTTTGGAGCGCCGCTCCGGCGTGGTCGCCGAGGGCCAACAGAACGTCGTCGTCGAGGTCTTCAAAGCCGCCGTCGCGGTTGGCGCAAACGATCACGCCCTCGAAGCGATCCAGCAGATACAAGGGAATCGCGATTAGGTTGTCGATCTCGGCATCCGCCCCATGGTCCTCGGCGGGCGGGGTGTCCTCGCGGACGATCCGGTCGCGCTCGATCACCTCGTGCGCGAAGCGCTGTGCGAGCGGGCTATCGCCGGCCTTCCCGGCGAACCCGTGCGCGCACACCAGATCGAGGTCGCCGTCCGCGTTCGCATCGGCCCGCGACAGCAGCAAGCCCTTTCGCGCGCCGACCAGCTCGATCGCCGCCGCCAGCACAAGCTCGTGGACGTCGGCGTTCCCCGACAGGCCACCCGTGGACGCCTGAGCGCGCTGAAGCTGCGCCCGCAGTTCGTGATTCCACTCGCGCTCGGCACGCCGCGAGCGCTGCAAGCGCTCGATCAGCTGACCGCGACGGGCCACATCCTGATCGCGGCGGGTCAACGCGCCGCGCAGGCGATCGCGCTCGGCCAGCGCTTGCTGCTCACCCGCGCGCGCCGCCGTCGCCGCAGCTTGCAGGCGTTTGCGCTCGCGCCCGGCCCAGACCGCGCCAAGCGCGGCGGCCGTGCCGCCCGCCATCGCCCGTGCCACGCGCGCTCTGCTCATCCGTTGCGCTCCAACATCCCTGTGCTCCCGCCTGGTTACCCTCTCCACCGCCCGGCTACACCCCTCTGAGGTGAGCTGGTCCGGACCGCCATCTCGGCGGCGCTGGCGGGGTTGATGTCGACCGTGTCACGGACCTCGGGGGCGTACCCCCCGGCAAGTACCACGCAGACCGCCGCCCGGTGGCCGCGCAGGGTGTCGAGTGCCAACGCTTCGCAGTAGGCGCAGGCGGCGCTTGGTCAGCGCGACGGTCCCGAGCCGGTCGCCTTCCCGGGGCGCGTCGGCCACCAGCCGGTCTCCGGACACCAGAGTGAGGCCTGAGCCCTCAGTCGCGACAGCGGTGCCAGTGCCGATCGCCAGACCGAGGTCGGCCTGGGCCAGCGGGCGGATCGTTGAAGCCAACCAATCGCCACCACCCCGCCCCCGGGCTGCAGGCGCTTGATCGCGTCGACCTTTCAATGAAGGCGGGTCGACTGCAGTCGACCCGCCAGGACGAGTGCAAGGCGACGTTGCGGTCAGGCGGATCGAGCCGGTTCGGCGCCACGGCGGATGATTGCCATCGCCGAGAATCATGATGAACGCCGGCATCGCGCTAGCGCATGCCTCGCGAACGCGGTGCCTGGCAGGCGACCGGCCTCGACGAGTGAGAAGGCCACAAGGGCGTCGCCAGTACGTCGACCAGCGGACGACCGCTCGGCCGATGGATGCGAACGTCGTAGCCGAGGTCCGCAGATGCGCGAAGTGGTCGACGAACACCGGCAGCTTCGTCAGAACCCGCTTCGGGTCTTCGTGATTCAACTACTCGGACGGTGCCACTGACAGATACCGGAGCCGGCTGTCGATCCCCGTCGTGACCTGCCCAAGCCGTCCTTGCCGGTTCTTGCGACGATGATGTCCATGTCGCCGGGCCGTTCGGAATCCGGGTCGTAGTAGTCGTCGCGGTACAGCATCAGGACGGCGTCGCGTCAGCTTCGATCGAGTTGTGAACGACGATTTCGTTGGCCACGAAGTTGTGCGGGCCAGGGACAGTCAGGTCAAAGACCTCCTGTTCGCCGGCAGCAGCAATCTCGATCACGGAGTCCCAGTACACATCCGAGGCAGCGAGCCGCCGGCATGCCTCGTCCCGAAGCACACGCGCGATCCGATGCATGCGCTCCCGTCCGATTCCGTGCCTGCGTAGCGTTTGACCGCAGTATTGCGTGCCGATTCTCGCTTGGAACGCGCGGTCGGTGAGCCCGGCGGCTCGGGACGCCGGCGCAACAGTGGAAGCCCACGCGGTCGCCGGGATGACGTCGCGGTTACCGTTCGCCCGCACGCCGTCGAGCGCATTCCTCATCGCGGCCGCAGTGCGGCGTCTACGCTCACTTACCGCTCCGACGCACCGGAGAACCGCATTGGACGCTTATCGGGCCGCTGTTCAACTGCGGCGACAACTCGCCGCGATTAAGCGGCCCTTGTCTTGCGTACCAGACGGCAAGACGGGAGCAACGCCGCGCCCCCAGACGCTCTGGCGCCGCGGCGTTGGGCGGTCAGCCGCGTAGAGGGATGGTGACCCCTGCTTCTCTCACCGCATCAGGGCTTAGCTCAGCCGTCGCGTGGACGACTGAGTTGGTCACCGGGGCCCAGCTCGGCGGGGTCACGATGAACCTGGCGCGCGGCGTCTGCGATGGGCTCACGTTGGTGAACACTGTTCGACCCAGGGGCTGGACCGTCCAGCCCTGGGGTACCTGGAGCGCGAGCCGGACCCGGGCCAGCGTCTCATCGCCGGAGCGAGTCAGCCGTACGGTGACCCTGGATCCCCGGCCCAAGCGCAGCCTGCTCGGGGCGGTGATCACGACCTGCCGGGCCGCCGGCGTCTGGGTAATGACATAGGACCCGTGCAGGGGCAGGTCTGCGAGCGCAGAGGAGTCCCCGACGTAAACCTGGTAGGCGCCGGGGCTCTGTGTCCAGCCCTTCGCCGCCTGATCCCACCACCACGTGTCTTGGGGAGTGATCGTGAAGTGGACCCGAGCGGAGCGGCCGGGCGCCAGGGACACCTTCTGGAACCCGACGAGCTGACGCGGCGGCTCGTGCGCCCGCGGGGGATCGCCCAGGTAGAGCTGGACGACATCCGCGCCGGAGGCGTGCCCCGTGTTCGTGATCGTAGCCGCGACACCGACGTTGTAGACGCCGTCCGCTGCGCGCGGCTGGATGCGCAAATTACTGAACGCGAACTTGGTGTAGGACAGCCCGAAGCCGAAGGGGAACAGCGGTGTCAGGTTCTTGGCGGCGTACCAGCGATAGCCGACGTCGAGGCCCTCGGAATAGAGCACCTGACCGTTGACGCCGGGGGACTGCGCCGGCGTCGAGGCGGGGACCTCGGAGAGGCTGCTGGGGAAGGTCACCGGCAAATGGCCGCTCGGGTCGACCTTGCCGAACACGACGTCAGCCAGCGAAGTGCCGTTGGACTGACCCGGATACCAGGTGTCGATGAGCGACGCCGCCTGACTCAGCCACGGCATCGCAATCGGCGCCCCCGCCTCGACCACCACCACGGTGTGCGGGTTCGCTGCTGCGACGTCGGCGATCAGCTCGTTCTGCGCCGAAGGCAGGTTCAGGCTGAGCCGGTCGGTGGCCTCCGACTCGGTGTCGTCGGAGACGACGACCACCGCCGTCGAGGCGGACTTGGCCGCCGCCACCGCCGCATCCAAGCCGGGCGCCAGCGCCGAGGGGGTACCCCAGCTCAGGTTGCTCGACTTGCCGCCGCCGCCGATGGACAGCGTGTAGTGCTGTCCCGCCGTGAGATCGACGGCCACCGAATACGTGCTCACCGGCGGGGTGCCAGGATTGTCGATCAGCTGCTGCCCATTGAG
This sequence comes from Solirubrobacterales bacterium, assembly GCA_019244745.1. Lineage (GTDB taxonomy): Bacteria > Actinomycetota > Thermoleophilia > Solirubrobacterales > Solirubrobacteraceae > Palsa-465. Next base: position 6,280 of record JAFASF010000107.1, read on the forward strand.
AGACAAGTACTCCGGCGAGTAGCAGCCACACGGGTTGGTGAAGGCCAGCACGTAGGTTCCTGTCTCGGGCGCGGTCAGCGTCCCGGTGTAGCTGCCGCCAAAGCCCGTCCCGCCCGCGGGATAGGCAGGCGCGAGGTCAGTGGATGGGATCGCCGGCAGCGAGGTGTCGGTGGGGAGTCCCTGCGTGTAGGTGACATGAGTCCCGGGGCCAGCCGCTGCCTGCAGCCCTTGCAGCGGGGTCACGGTCGTAGACGGGATCACGTACGCGCTCCCGCCACCTCCGTAGGTCGGAGACGGCGACGCGGAGGGTCCAATCACCGCCAGGTTTCCGGCGTGGTCGGCGGACACGGGCAAGGTACGGCGCATGTTCTTGAGCAAGACCGTGCCGCTGTCCGCGACTCGGTTACCGAGCGACTGATGCGCCGGCGTCGTGACCGTCGCCGTGGGGGTGGCCGGACGCTGCAGGTTGAACAGGTTGAAACGGAACATCTCGGTCAGAATCCGCTGCACCATGGTGTTCAGCACCCTGCGCGGGATCGCGCCAGTCTCCACGGCGGTCAGGAGCGGGGTACCGAAGTACGTGTTGAACGGTTGCTCCTGGTCGGTTCCGTCGAGGGCGCCCGAGGTGTTGTGGAGCGCACCGTAGTCCGATGTGACGAACCCTGGGAAATCCCACAGATCCCTCAGGGTGGTGGTCTCCAGGTACGGGTTCTGGCAGCTGTAGTTGCCATTGACCGTCGAGTACGCGCACATCACCGAACCCACGTTGGCCTGCTTGACCGCGGCCTCGAACGCCGGCATGTAGATCTCGTGCAGCGTCCGGTTGCTGACGATCACGTTGTCCGCCTCGGTGTTTCGGTTGGTCTCTTGGTTGTAGGCGTCGAAGTGCTTGACCTGCGACATCTCCCCCGTGCTCTGAACACCGTCGATCTCGCCGGTGGCCAACCCCGCGTTCAGGAAGGGGTCCTCCGTGAATGCCTCGAATGACCGTCCCCACCGCGGGTCGCGGTCGATGTTCACCGTCGGGCCGAGGTTGACGTCCGCGCCCTTGCCTAGCTCTTCGCTGCCGATCACTCGCCCGTACCGAGCGGCGAGCGAGGTGTCCCACGTCGCCGCGAGGGCGACGCCCGCGGGCAGCTGGGTCACACCAATCAGGCCGTCGGCGACCCCCGCGGGGCCGTCCTCTTCGCCAAGCTTGGGAATGCAGAGGCTCGGAATGCCCGGCATCCAGAAGACGTACGGATTGGGCGACGGATTGGGTCCCTCATTAGTGGTGCCGTGACCTTCGACGAGGAAATCCTCTTGAGCCACGGTCATCTGGCTCATCACCAGCGCCACGCGCCGGGCGATCGGCGCGGTCGAGTTCACCCACGGGCACGACGGGTTCGCGCCAGCGGCAACGGCGGGCAGCAATACCCCGATGAGCCCCAACGTGCACGCAGCTATGCCGCCAACCAGGATCCCCCGTGCATGCACCCCAGATGATGGCCGGACACGACGTGCAACAAGCATTCCCACCTCCCGACTTTGAGACCAATGAGCCCGGCCTGACGGCCGCCTACCCATACCCAATCCCGGCCAAACCCCGAAATCCATCATCGCGATCGATCGAAAGCCGCCAGCAAGGCGATCTCAGCTCCGCTGGCGATTCCCTGAAGGGGGCTCGTCTTCGCCCTCCCTCGGCCGATCAATCGGGGCGCGTTGCGTTTGGACGTGCGAGTCCTGCCCGCCGCGTAGAACCCCGCCCAGTGACGGATGCGCTCGGCGCGGTCAGCGTTGAAGATCCCGGCGCATGCGCACTGCCGGGCCGAACCGGGTCTGCGCGGTCCCGATCAGGTTGAAGCCGACCCGTTCATAGAATCCTTGCGCGGGTCCGACGGTTACTTCGAGCGCTTGGGCACCCTGCTCTGCCCCGCGCGCGGCCGCGTCTTCGATCAGCGCGCGTCCGACGCCGGATGACATGTGATCTGGTTCAACGAACAGCCCGTCGAGTTCGTGAATGGGCCCGCTCGTGGGGATGACGGCTGAGAAGCCGACTGGCGTGCCTTTGGCATCGACAGCGACACGGACCCATCCGTTATCGATGAACGCCTGGGGCAGCTCGATCGCTTCGGGATGGGCGGCGAGCTGTTCGCGGTATTGCTCCCATATGTCTGAGGATCGGCGCTGCAACGCCTCGAGCGCAGACGCCTCAGTCGCGGTCGCGTCCCGGATCCTCAACACGACCACCACGGTACGTCACCCTTGTCGGCTGCGGGACCGCGACTGCACCCAGTTGCTGGAGCATCGCGAGGTCGTTGCGAGTCCCCCAGTGCTGCACGATGCGTCCGTCGCGCACTCGATGGATGTGCATGTGGTCGACCGCGAACGAGCTCCCGCTTGGTTCGAGCACGCCGATGGCCGGGTGCTCGAACCTCCCCGTGTGGGTGCCCCTGCATGTCACGAGATGGACCACGGCGTCTCCGCGGACGATCTCGTCTTCGATGTCGAACCGGAGGTCGGGGAATGCCGCCCGCCACGTTGCCACGACCGCGCGGATGAGTGCTCGGGCGTCCGGGCCTCGCTGGCCGAAGTTCGTGAAGTTCTCGCCGAAGAAGTCATCGACGGCAGCGAGGTCACCTTGGTTCCAGACGACATCGAAGTACCGTCTTACCAGCTCGGCGTTGCTTTTCTCCCGCGCGTCCTCGCCTCCGCAGTCGATTTCGATGCCGTGCGTGATCATGCTCGCTCCTTGTCTGGTCTCGCTGCCGATATCCCGCGTAGGCGCTATTCACCATCCGGACGACATGGTTCATGTCCTCCCCGGCGACCAGCAGGAACTCGCGGGTCGAGGCGTTGCGGCTCAAACGGGTGGCCGGAGCTCGCGCCGCCGCTGGCAGCGGTGGCTCGGCGGTGGATCAGCTGGTCGTCGTTGGCGCGTGACATGTCGAGCTCGCCACCGTCGGGGTCTCCAACCCAGTGGGCGAGCTCGACCGAGTGCCCGTCGGGGTCGGTGAAGGTCAACACGCGCACGATCCCGAAGTCGGTGACGGTCCCGTCGCTCGCGCCCCGGGTGAGCAACTCTGCCCGCAGTCGCGCGAGCGTGGCTGCGTCGCTGACCTGGAGGGCGAAGTGGTCGATCCGGCCGCGGTCGAACATCGACCGCGCCGGCGGAAGGGCGACCCGTCCCAGCTCGAAGAGATGTAGCATGGCGCCGCCGCCGATTCCGATCAGCGCGTGGCGGCCAGGGCCGTCGGGCTCTGGCACCGGAAGCTCAACCAGTTTGGGCGCTGCGAACACCTCCTCGTAGAAGGCGGCCAGCCGATCGAGATCGCCCGTGAGAACGGTGATGTGGTTCACCCCCGCCAGGGAGCTCATCGCGACGCGCCTACCTTCGACTCGATCCTGAACATCAGCCGCGCGCACGAACCTCCAGCCGCGCAAATTGGGCCGATCACGACGAGCCGGCCCAGGCGGAGCGCGAGCGTACGATGACGCGAAGGGATGGGATGCGGGCACGACGCGGTTTGGCCGCCGGCGCCGGCCGTGCCGTCGACGATCGCGGTGTCGACGGTCATACGTGACGACGCCCAGCGCGCGCCGGCGGCAGCACCACGAGTGCCTGCGCCGCGACCATCGGCAGCTCCGGGGGTGATCAGCCGCATACCTAGGTGATACGGGCGAGCGCGCGGCGCGGTTCCCGGGTGGTGCTCAGCCGAGCCCCGCTCAAGACAGCGACGCCCCGCGCGCGGCGCGGCTGACCAGGATCAGAGCGTGGCCGGGTGGCGCGATCGCGGCGTCTCGCTTGAGGGACGGAACGACCACCGCCGACCGAAGCCGGCCCTGAGAAAAGGCGCCCGCTGCGCCGCGAACCCGTCCTTGTGGTACCCGCTCGCGGCGGCGGGGGCGTACAGGGACACTGCCAGGCCTGGGGAGGGCGACGGGTTCCCGTCTCGTAGGTGCCCGAGCTCGAGCGCCAGGCGCCGGTGAGCGCGATGAGAGCGCGACTTGACCGTCCCCACCGGCACTCCCAACCGCGCTGCGATCTCATCGTGGGATAGCCCCTCGAAATGCTGCAGGCGGACCACCTCCTGCTGCTCATCGGGCAGCTCCGACACCGCCCGGCGAACCTCCCACACATCGATGATCGGATCCGTCGCGGCTGGAGCCACGAGCGCCGGGACATCGGGCGCGACCGACTCCAGGGTGCCGGCGCTACGAATCGCCTCGCGGCGGTAGAGGTCGATCGCGACCCGCCGCGCGATCGTGGCCAGCCACGGCCCCAGCTCGCGGCTGGCATCGAATCCGGACGCGGCGCGCCACGCCCGGACGAACGTCTGCTGGGTCGCCTCCTCGCACAGATCGCGATCCCCGAGCACCCTGAATGCGACCGCGTACACCAGCGATCCATACGTCCGGTAGACCGCGCGCACCGCGTCAGGATCCCCATCCCGGAACCGCGCGCGGACGCGGCCGTCGACGGCGGCTCGTACGAGGCCAGACCGCCCACGAGCAGCACCCGGATCGACGACCGCTGTGGGGTGCCGGCGGGTCGCTGGCATCGGGGACCTAGCCGCGAATGGTCAGGATCTCGGTGATCGGCCAGGCAGGCCGGGCACCGACAACCAGCTCGAGGTGGTGAGCGCCGGTGACCTGAAGAACCATCGGTCCGGTTTGGGGGGGCAGCCGCGCCGGCTCGGGTCCACGGACATGCACCTCTTGCAGCGCACCGTTCCGACCGGGGGGAAGCACACGGGGACGGCGGGAGCGTGGTCGGCGCCGCTCGAGTTCATGCTCGGCGGTTTCGAACACGAACACCTGCGGGCGCGCGGGCGCCTCGAGATTGTCGCGATGCACCCACAGCCGCGGTCCGAGATCGTCGTAGGCGATGAAGTGCTGCCGCTGCCGATCCGCGAGCTGTCCCCGGAGCACCAGGCCGAACGGGCTGGCGCCGGTGGAGCGCCATTCCGCACGGCGATCCAGGCGCAGAGGGTTCGCGAACGCCTCGGAGGGGTCGACGACGCGCAGCAGCTCGAGGTAATGCTCGGGCCACAGCAGCCGCCGGTTTCGCGTCCCCTGACCAGTGTGCACAGTGCCCGCATCCAGCACCCATCCATCCTGCTCGAGAAGAGCCGCCGTGTGATCCAGGTCATCGACGACGCAGAAGACGTGATCCAGCTCAAGCATCACAGCTCCCAGCAGACCGCCGGTGGGGATGGTGCGAGCGATGGCGCTCGTGAACCTCCTCTCAGCGCCCGCAGACGGACGACCCATGTCCAGGTCGCGCGGCATACCCGCGCCGGGCTCCGCCAGCATCCAATCGCCGCCCGAGGTCACGGAGTTCTCCTCGCCAGCGATTCACCGTGCCGGCGCTGGCGCCGGGATGAGCCCCAGCTGCTCGAGCATCAGCAGCCGGTCGAAGGCGAGGTTGAACGAGACGTGCAGACCGTTGCGGTAGCGCAGCACGTGGATATACGGCACGCTCACGGAGCGGCCAGTCGGCGGTATCTCCCCGTTCGGGGTCGGAAGCACGCCGTCGTGGGTTCCGCTGAACGTGCCTTCCTCAACGGCGATGTCGTCGAGGAAGTGAACGTGGTGGACCTCGATATGTGCGTCGTGAAACGCCTGGAGCCAACCGCCGTAGAACTCGACAAACGCCGGCTTTCCGGCGCACCGCATTCCCGGGGCCACGACGACCACGTCGTCCGCAATCACCTCGGCAAACCCGTCCATGTCGTGGGCGTTGAACGCGTCCGTCCCGCGCTCGAACGCCTCGCGCATGCTAATCGTCATATGAAGCTCCCTTCGCTCGCTGAAGTACGAGCCGAAGGTTGCTTGCGCAGCTCGTCGTTCGCTAGAGGGTCGCCACCCTGGTCTTTTCTTCCTCGAGGACCCCGGCAGCTCGCGTAGAACCTTGATCTCGAGCCCGGTGTCGGCGGGCGAGTGTTGACCATGCACGGGTGTCCTTTGAACGCTCGTCGAGGCGCTCATGCAACCGGAATCGGCGCGGCTGCTTCACAGCAACGCGGCCGCGAGCTGCTGGACCATCCATCGTCCGTATCGCCGAATGCTCCAGCCGCGCTCGATCACCAATAGCTCGTACAGCTCGGGAGAGTTCAGCGTCCACAGCACGTCGGTGGCCTCCCGCCTGGAGACACCAGGCCGCAACGCACCGCGGGCGTCCAGCAGCCCGGCAAACTCTCGCATTCCGTCGAGCCGGTTCGCCTTGAGCATCGCCAGGGCTGCCGCGGTCTCTGGCTCGACGGGCGCAGCCTCGCGCATCACCCGGACCAGCGGCGCCAGACGCGGATTGACCTCCGCGACCAGATTCGCGTACATCGCGAGCTGCCGCCGGGGATCCTCCTCGTGGCGGATCGCCTCGATCGCCGGCCGCCGGCGTAGAGGCGTCCCCTCCGTATCACCGCGGACAGCCGCCGTCACGACGGCGCCGAGCAGCGCTGCCTTAGAGCCGAACCCTTTGAAGATCGTCTCCGGCGAGACCATGGCCGCTCTGGCGATGTCCGCGATCGTCGCGCCCGCATAGCCATGCTCCTCGAACAGGCGCCGCGCGACCTCGCAGATCTCTTCGCGCGTCTGACGCGCTCTCGCCCGGCGACCCGATGAGTCGTAGCCGCGCCGGCGGGGGTTGACAACCGCATTCATTAGATCCAGTATATCTGGAATGAATACAGCGCACGTTGAATCAGAAGACCCGCGGAACGCCTCGCTCTCGTATTACGATGGGCCGGAGCTCGTCGACACGCTTCTCGACGCCCTCGCCCGAGCCGGGCTGGACCCGACCGCGCTTGACATCGATGATCTCGCGCCGTTGGACGAGTTTCACGCCCTCGGCCGCGCCGCGTCCCTCTCCCTGGCAGAGCTCGCGGATGTGCAGCCGGACGAGCGTGTGCTCGATGTCGGCGCCGGCATCGGCGGGCCGGCGCGCTTCCTGGCCGCCCGCCACGGTGCACGCGTCACCGCCCTTGACGCGACCGACCGCTTCTGCGGGGCGGCAGAGCTTCTCACCCGCGGGGCCGGACTCGCTGACCGCGTCGAGGTCGTGTGCGGTGACGCGCTCGCGCTTCCTTTCCCGGATCACAGCTTCGACGTCGCGTGGACGCAAGCGATCCTCCAGAACATCGCCGACAAGCCACGGCTGGTGGCCGAGCTTGCTCGCGTTGTGGCCCCCGGCGGTCGCGTCGCGCTGTTCGAGGTCCTCGCCGGCCCCGGGGGGCCGCTCGAGTTCCCCGTGCCATGGGGCGACCGCCAGGAGCACAGCTGGCTGATCACCGGGCAGGAACTGCGGGAGCTGCTCGAATCCGGTCCCCTGACCGTCAGCACCTGGAACGAGGGCCAGAGCGCCCTCGACGCGATCGCCACCGCGGCGCGGTCAATCCCGGCCCAGCCACCAAATCGCCATCTCGGGCTCCACGTCCTGATGCCCGACTACGAGGCCCGCATGGCAGGCCTCGCCCGTAACGTCGCGCAGCAGAGGATCGAGCTCGTCCAAGCGGTCGCAACACGTACGGATTGAAGGCGGGGCGAACGATGCACCTCTACGCCGGCATCTGGGACTGCGGCTTACAGGGCAGCAATGTGGACCCCATCGAGCAGGGGCCAACTCTGGCTCTCTAGACGACCTGCGGGAGCGCACGATGCGCTCCCGCCTTCGGTGGTGTCGGCCCGCGACCGCACGGGCTCTCATAGGTTGAGCCGGTACGACTTCAAGCGGCCCGCACCGAGCACAGTCCAGGCGCCATTCCGGAGGCTCAATGGATCCGCTCCGCGCCTGAAGCGGTCACCGGGCCCGGTGCAGTGCCTCCTCCGCATGGAAAGGGGCAAGCCTCGAAGCTTCGTGTCGGTGCCCCCCAACCCCCTTGACACCAGCCCGGCCCGTCATCGATGACACGGGCCGTCTACTTCGACGTTCTCATCGTTCAGAAGGAGCAACGTAGGGTTGGCGCGATCACCGGCGCTGACGGCTCCCCATTCGTGAGGCTGTCGGATTTAGAGGTGCCGTCCGCTCGCCCTAAGTGGCGCCTTGGTACCCGGAGCCGGCGAGCGACGACATGCGAGTGGACGCTGACGCCCCCCGGGTTAGCTAATATCTTAGCTATGCAGGTGAACATGCACGAGGCAAAGACTCGGCTGAGCGAATTGGTGGCCGCGGCAGAACGCGGCGAGGAGGTGCTCATCGCACGCAACGGGAGACCTGCGGTCCGGTTGGTGGCGGTGACGAGGGAACACTCCCCGGTCCGGCTCGGAGTGCTCGCTGGGCAGATCGAGCTCGCAGACGATTTCGATGAGCCACTGCCGGAGTTCGAGCCTTACACGGCGTGAGCGTCGTTCTTGTCGACACCCACGTCGCGCTTTGGGCGCTCGGGGAGCCTCAGCGGCTAACTGACCCAGAGCGATCAATGCTGATCGATCCAACGATCGACCGGTGCCTGAGCCCGATCTCGATCTGGGAGGCAGCGATCAAGCGCGAGGCTGGAAGGCTGCGCGCCCCCCGGAACCTGACCGCCCTGCTCGCGGCCGAATTCCGGATGCTCGCGATCACCGCAGCCCTGCTCGAGCAGGCCGCGGAGCTGCCTAAGCACCACATGGATCCGTTCGACCGCGTCCTGATCGCACATGCGCTATCTGACGACCTCGAAATACTGACGCGTGACGCCGCCTTCGCAGGCTACGGCGTGCGCCTCGCGGCTCCTGCAAGCGACTGACTCGGGAGGCGTCGCGGAGTCGTGCCCGGGCGCCAAAGATCTGCTGGGCCTTCGTCGAAAGGAAAGACGCTCCAGCCCGCATTTTGAAGCTGAAGCGTCTAACTGACGAGGTGGACGCGGACGCAAAGAATTCGAGCCGCAGCCGCAATCCCCGTCGGGGCGGTGATCGTCGACCGGGCCGACGTACCGGTCTACCTGAGGATCGCCGAGAAGGCGACGCACCTGAGGGACCTCGCCGACTGCCGCGGCAGTCTTGGGCTCGCCGCGAGCGCGTGATTGCCTCCCTGCGGCGGTGCGCTACGACCCGCGGCGCCTGCCCGAGGAGCCCGAACGCGCGGGGCCCTATGCTGGGCCGCCGAGGTAATCGGACTCGAGCATCAGATCCTTGATCAGCGTCTGGTACTCGAGGTGGGCCTCGTGCTCGACGGTCCGCCAGCTTTGGTCCTGGCGTTCCTTGAGGTACGCGCGGTACTCCGGCGCCCCGGGGAACTTGACGTTATCGGCGATGACCACCGAGCCGGGATGGAGCCACCCCTGTCCTAGGATCAGTTCAAGATCTGAGAGGTACACGTTTTTGTCGTGGTCGATGAACACGAAGTCGAGTGATCCGGCGGCGAGTCCGTGCTCTGCCTCCAGAGTCGCGATCGTCCGGCCCCCGTCGCCGAGGGTTCCTACGAGCACGGCAACGCGATCGATGATGCCGGCGTGCTCCAAGATGCGGTGGGCGATGAGGGCGTTTGCCGCGTTGAACTCGATCGACACGACCCGCGCATCATCTGGCATCGCGCGGCAAATGCGTAGCGCGCTGTAACCGCAGTAGGTGCCGAGCTCTAGCACCTGCGAGGGGCGAGCGCGCCGGACTGCCTCGTCGAGGATCGCGCCCTTCTCGTCGCCGACGTTGATCATGTAACTGCGTTCGTAGCAGTACTCGTCGATCGCTCGGATCACGTCGTCGAGATCCCCCTCGCGAGCGTTCTGGACCACGTGGTCGGCAAGCCGCTCCTCACGCCCGTCGCCCACCTGCCACACGCGCATCAGCCGTCTCATCGAGAGCAGCAACCGGATGAACGACCATCGCATGAACGGCACTCGTCTGCCGCCGATCTCCAACAGGGCCCGAGCGCGGTGGCGCGGGACGCGGGCGGGCTGGAGCCGGACGGGGCTCTGAAGGGATGCCTCGGGCGCGCTCCTCAGCAGCTCGTGGTGCTGCGCGGATGTTCTGTTCGTGGCGGTCTCTTCCCTCGCGGACGTTGTCATCTCTTGTCTCCTGATCTGCGTTCGTGCGCCCGGCAATCGCTCGGTTGGTGCGCTTCAACGGTCCAGCGACTAATACGGGTCGCTGCATAGAACGGTTCGCGAGTATCGCCGTCGCTTGGGGCGCGCACATCGGCAGGATCACGGCATCTAGCCGCCCCCCGCTACGTACTTAAGGAAAGCGCTGGTGAGGCTGCATGGGCGGCGAGCGCGACGCGATTTGGGCTGCCGGTTTTTGCCAGCAGCCGCTCGACGTGTTTGTCGACCGTTCGCGGAGAGAGATAGAGCCGCGCCGCGATCTGGCGATTGGTCAATCCTTGTGCGAGCAGTAGGAGCACGTCCATCTCGCGCGAGCTGATCCCGGCCTCCGCGAGCTGTGCGGGAACTGTTGCGTGGCCACGCCCGCGGCGCGGTACCGGCCGCCCGGCAGAGCGCAGCAGCGCCCGCGCGGCCTCGGCCGGGGGGGTTGTGCCAGAGCCGGCGAAGAACGCGATCGCCGCGCGCAGCAGCCGCTCGCCCGTCGGCGATCCTGCCGCCAGCAGCCGCTCGCCCACGTGTCGGTAGGCGACCGCCCGAAACCATGGGGTCGGCTCCAGCAGCGGTTCAGCCCGGCCCAACAGCGCATCGGCGCGAGCGAGATCTCCGTCAGCGACGACGGCGAGCGCCGCGTGAGCGGCGAGGCAAAGGCCGGCGATCGTCGGCTGCCAGAGCACACGCCGCTGCTCGAGCCGTTCCCGCACCGGCTCGAACCCGCTCGGATCCGCCAACGCAGCTAATAGCACCCACAGGCCGAGGTATGGGCGCGGCTCGAGCCGGTGGCGCCACCAGAGATCTGCCGCTTCCTCCACCGCCGTCCAAGCGGCGTCCAGGTTCTCGTGACCTAGCGCCACCGCGGCCCGGACGTGACCGCTCATCAGCGCACAGCCACGTGGGTTCCCACCGAGGATTGGCTCTGCCTCGGCCAGCAGCTGCTCCGCTTCCTCAGCGCTTCCGGTAAGAGCGGCGGCCCATGCCTCCTTGATCAGACCGGCGGCGAGCACCCACCCGAGCCGGTAGCGGCGTCCCAGCACCACCGTGTGCGCGGCCCAGGCACGCGCGTCGTCCAGCTCGAACCGCAGCACACACAGCATCGCGAGATCGTGCGTTGACGCCGCCGCGAGCGCCGCCATGCCCGCCTCGAGTGCCGCCTCACGCGCGAGCACGACCCGCTCAGTGGAGCCGACGCGCAGCACGTCCAGGCCGCCAAGCGCAGCCAGGGCGCGGGCTCGCAGCGTCGCCAACGGCCTGCGTTCGGCCAGGGCCAACGCCCGAGAGAACATTCCCTCGGCCCGCTCCACGTCGGCCGCTGCCGCGCTCTCGCCGGCGAGCAGCCAGGCCTCGGCGGCGGTCGCATCATCGTTGCGCGCGGAGGCGCGCGCTGCCACCGAGCGCGCGATCCGGTCGGCCTCCGTATACCGGAAGCGGCCCAGGGCGATACTCGCAGCCAGCAGCTCCAGCCGCTCGCGCACCGTCGAGCCCGTGCAGGCGCGCGCCGTGTCCAGCCGCCGTTCGGCCTCATCCCAGTCCAGGCGGATCAGGGCCGCCTGCGCAAGCGCTAGATGAACCCGCGCCTCCTCAGCCTCGCCGCGCAGTCCAGAAGACAGCCGCTCGCCCACCTCCCGCGCCCGCTCGAAACGTCCCGCCGCGACCAGCGACTCGAGCAGCTCAAGCTGCACCCCCGGGGCAGCGCTCTCGTCCGCGAGCACGACCGCGCGCTCAAGCGCCTCCACGGCCGCGCCGAGAGCGCCATCGCGACCCGCCCGCTCGCTCGCGAGGCGAAGCAGGTCTACTGCGCGATCATCTTGCCCCGCGAGCTGCGCCAGTTCCACGGCCAGACCACACCAGCCGCCAGGCAGCCGTGGATGGGCTGCCTCCACCGCGGCTAGTGCCGCGCGGGCGAGCGCGCGCCGCTCGAGCGGCGGCGTGCGCTCGAGCACCGCGTCGCGCACCAACGCGTGGCGAAACCGCATGCGGTCCATCCCCAGCTCGCGGTCCGCCTCCACCAGACGCGCGTCCACGCAAGCGCGCAGAGCCGCCGACACCTCATTGGCCGAGAGGCTCGTGCACGCCGGAAGGAGCGACGTGTCGAAGCTGCGCCCCAGCACCGCCGCCGCAGCCAGCACCAGCGGCGCCGGGTGCGTCAGCGCCGCGACCCTCTCTGCGACGCTGGCCACAAAGCTCGGGGGCAAGTGGAGACCGACCCGCTTGTCCGCCTGCCACTCCTCGCCCTCTCGGCGCAGGGCACCGGCTGCGATCAGCGCCCCGAGCAACTCCTCGACGAACAGTGGCAACCCCTCTGCCGCCGCCTGCAAGAGCTGGAAAACCGAACTCGGCACCGCGCCGCCCAGCCGCGCTGCAGCCAGCTTGAGCACGTCATCCTGGGCAAACCGCCCAAGCTCGAGCCATCGCACCGCGCCCCCCCTCGCAAGCTCCCGCAACGACACAAGGGGAGCCGACGGCTCATCATCGCGCACCGTCCCCACCAACAGCAGCCGCTCCGTGCCAACGTTCTCCGCCAAATACTCCACCAGGGCAAGCGATTCAGGGTCCGCCCACTGCAGGTCCTCCAAGCCAAGCAAAACCCCGCGCGCACCCGCGAGCAGACGGAGCAGTCGCAACACCCCCTCGGCCAGGAAGATGAACTCCGGCGCCCTATCGCTCGTCCGCTCGAACCATCCAGGCAACACGTGCGCCAGCGCCGCCGCGAAGCTCCGCAAGCTCGTCTCCGGCACCGCCCGCTCACGCAGGCCCCCCGCCAGCGCCTCCGCCACTGCCCGAAACGGGGCCTGCCCCGCTCCCGACGGTGCACGCCCACGCAGCACCAGCATCCCTGCGCCGCGCGCCCGCTCCGACGCCTCCGCCAACAACCGCGATTTCCCTACCCCGGCCTCACCCGCCACCACGAGCGCGGACCCACCGCCGTCGCGGCATCCAGCCGCAGCACGCTCGAGCACACCAAGTTCGGCCTCCCGGGCAACGAACACCCCCGGAACGAGCTCCACCACGCGCGAATGATCCCACACCCCATCTCAGGCAAGCCAACGCAGGTTGCGCGGCTCATGAGACCGCCCGGTCACGGAGGCAAGGTTGCGGTCGCGTCACCTAACCGTCGTTCCGACTCGACGTTCCGCCGCGATTACTTGTCTCCCAATCTCCGCTCCGACGTGCCCGACACGCTGAAGCTCAAGGAGACCGAGCTGACCGCGGAGCAGCGCCGCCTCGCCAGACTTCATCGGCGAAGGCCGCGGCGTAGACCTCATAGAAGAACCGCCCCCCGCGGGTGCGCAGAGCGGTTCCAGTTCTCGGCAAAGTGGGACAGTTTCCAAATGCCTTAAGAGACTTGCTGGTTGGCGACGGGCTTGGATGCCCGTCGTCAGACAGCAAGGAATTGGGCCGCAACATTTACTCGCAGCGACGGTCAGGTCACGCGGCCGCAACCCATCAAGGAGCCGGGGGGACAGCCGGATGAGATCGCGACCACCGATTTGAGCTCGTAGACGGGCGCTGCCAGATGACTGAGCACGTGCCGGGTGGTGCACCTAATTGTTCTTTCCCTGCGCGTCTAACTCGCGCATCTGTGGACCTCTACCCAGACGACCGAATTCACGGCCAAGCGCTCGTCCGCCGGCCAACGTGCCGGCGACTCCATCGTCGAAGTGTCGTGAGTTCCGCGACCGGCGAGCGACATCAGCGGTTGTGTGCGTGCCGACCCGCGCTGGCGCGTGCTTCTGGTCCGATACCGGTCAAGCTCGAGCGCCAGGCACGACGTCCCGGTTCGATGATCGGCACCGTCCGCGTCATCCAACGCAACGTCAAGAACTGGAGCTCGGGCGAGATGTGCATGCGCTGGACCGCCGCCGGAATGCTCGAAGCCGAAACCCGATTCCGCAAAGTCGAGGGCTACCGCGGCCTCGCCCAACTCGCCATCCACGTCGAAGCCGACCTCATCAAA
>JAFASF010000116.1 GCA_019244745.1 Solirubrobacterales bacterium
CAGCCCGGGTTTGCCGACCAGGAACTTGAGCCGTCGGCCGAGCGCCTCGCTGACCCGCTCGACCTCATCGCGCAGCTCGGCCACGTCGGCACTCGCCACCGCGGCCGCCTCGCCGACCCCGGTCGGCGCGCGGTACTCGCCGAACGCGTCACGCAGGGTCTGCGCCCACTCGCCGGTCGTGGCGCCGGCCCGCGCGGCGGCGATCGTGGCCGGCATGATGTTCTCGGCTTCGGTTTGCGCCACTCGCGAGAGCTCTGCGAGGGCTTGCGTCACCGCGTCGTTATCGCGCTCGGCGCGCCAGCGCTGCACGGCGGCGCGCTGCTGTGCCTCTATTTGCGGGTCGACGACGAGGATGCGGTCCTCGGCGCCGGCGGTCAGCGGTGAGGACTCCGTCGAGGTGAAGCGGTTCATGCCGACCACGGTCAGCTCTCCGGACTCGATTCGCCGCCACCGCTCGCAGTGGGATTCGACCAGTGCCGCCTTCATGTAGTCGACCGCCTTTACCGCGCCGCCGAGCTCCGCGATCCGCGCCATCTCGCGGCGGGCGCCGTCGGCGAGGTCGTTCACCAGGGCATCCATGACCTTCGAGCCCTCGAAGAGGTCGGGGTACTCGAGCAGGTCGGTCTCGTAGGCGAGGATCTGTTGCAGGCGCAGCGACCATTGCTGATCCCAGGGGCGCGGCAATCCGAGCGCCTCGTTCCACGCCGGCAGTTGGATCGCCCTCGCGCGGGCGTCGCGCCCCAGGGTCACGGCGAGCGCCTCGAGCGCGATCCGGTAGACGTTGTTCTCGGGCTGCGACTCGGTCAACCCCAGCGAGTTGACCTGTACGCCGTAGCGGAAGCGGCGCTGCTTCTCATCCTGGACGCCGTAGCGGTCGCGGCCGAGCTCGTCCCAGAGCTGCGCCATCGTCCGGAGCTTGGCGTGCTCCTCGACGAAGCGGACCCCGGCATTGACGAAGAACGAGATCCGCCCGAACACACTGCCCATCAGGGTCTCTGGGACACGGGCGCGGACCGCGTCGAGGACCGCGATCGCGTTGCTCATCGCGTACGCGATCTCCTGGACGGGCGTCGCGCCCGCCTCCTGCAGGTGATAGGAGCAGATGTTGATCGGATTCCACTTCGGGACGTGCTCGACGGCGTAGGCGATCGTGTCTGCGATCAGGCGCATGCTCGGCCCCGGCGGGAAGGCATACGTTCCGCGGCTCAGGTACTCCTTGAGGATGTCGTTCTGGGTGGTTCCCTGGAGTCGATCCCCAGCCACCCGATGCTCTTCGGCGGTGACGATGTAGAGCGCCAGCAGCCAAGCGGCGGTCGCGTTGATGGTCATCGAGGTGTTCATCTGATCGAGCGGGATGCCGTCGAGCAGGGTCTGCATGTCGCCCTTGTGGGCGATCGAGACGCCCACCTTGCCCACCTCCCCGCGAGCCAGCTCGTAGTCGGGGTCGTATCCGGTCTGCGTGGGCAGGTCGAACGCGATCGACAGCCCGGTCTGTCCCTTCTCGAGGTTGCGCCGGTAGAGCTCGTTTGAGCGGCGGGCGTCGGAATGCCCTGCATAGGTCCGCATCAGCCACGGCCGGTCTGGTTCGGGCAGGCGAGGCGGTGGCTTTTCCGACATAGGGTTCGTTCGGGGATGAGTGATCGGATCGGGGCGGTCGGGAAACGAGCGGGGTGACGCGAGCGGACGGCGTGGCGCAGCAGCGCTGCGCGAGCCGGCCGATCGCGGCGCATTCGCGACGTCATCCCGGCCGCATCCGGACGATCAATTATCCCCGAGCGGGCCCTTAGCCGGGCATTGTATGAAAGCGGTGTTGCACGACTGACCACTTGGATAAGGTCAAGGCCATGCCAGATCAAAGTTCAGCTGCCGACGAGCACGCCCTCATCCAGGAGATCACGGCGCCGCTCGAAAAGCTGCCTGACGACCCGCTGCCAATCGCCGCGGACGTCAATTTCCCCCTCGCTCTGCGCGGTTACGACCGCATCGCCGTGGACGCCTACGTGAAGAAGGCGAGCCAGCTGGTCGCGGAGTTGCAGGCCACGCGCTCGCCCGATTCCGCGGTCCGGCGAGCCCTGGAGCGGGTTGGCCAGGAGGTTTCGGGCATCCTCCAGCGCGCCCACGAAACCAGCGAGCAGATAACGACGCAGTCCCGACGCGATGCGGAGGAACGGCTCGAGCGGGCGAGACAGGAGGCGACGAAGATCACCGCCGACGCCCACAACCGCCTCAAGGACCTCGACAGCGAGACGGACCGGATCTGGGCCGAGCGCCAGCAGATCGTCGAGGACACACGGGAGCTCGCGCGCCAGCTCCTGGCGCTCGCGGACAGCGCGGCGGAGCGGTTTCCGCCGGCGGAGGAGCACGCTGCCCCGCCGGCGGCGGCGCACGCTGCCGCGCCGGCGGTGGGAGCAGAGGCGGCACCCAAGGCGGATGCGCCCCCGGCCGCCGAGGGAGGAGGGCTGGCAGCGGAGCCGGATGCGCCCGCGCCCGCCGAGGGGGGAGAGTTGGCGCCGGAGGCGGACTCCCTCGCGCCGGCCGACGAGCGACCCCGGCCGGCAGTGTTCGATCATGCCGCCACCGCGGATGACGATTCCGCGCCCGGCGCGGATGAAAAGCCGGTGACAGCTCCCGGTGGCCTCGAAGGAGAAGGGCACCCGGGCCCGCCCGCGCACCCGGTCGACGCCCCGGCCGAGGACACGCGCGAGCATCCCGTTGAGAGCGGCCGCAAGGCGGCGCCGGCACACGCCGTCGACCCCGAGAGCGACCTACCGGACGATGAGGCGACGGCGGTGTTGCCGCCGGTGAGACCGACTGAATCCAACGAGCAGCGGCAATAGGCCTGCGGCGCCGGCGATGCGCGTGATCGACCTGATGCACCTCGGGCGCGAGCGCGTGATTGGCTGCTGGCAGGTCGACGACGTGTTGATCGACCCCGGCCCGACCTCGGGCCTGCCCACATTGCTCGACGCACTGGCAGGTCAGGAGCCGCGGGCGCTCCTACTCACGCACATCCACCTCGATCACGCCGGCGCCAGCGGAGCGCTCGTGCGTCGGTGGCCGGGGCTGGAGGTCTACGTGCACTCGCGTGGGGCCCGTCACATGGTGGACCCGTCGCGGCTGCTGCTCAGCGCCAAACGGCTCTACGGAGACAACATGGACCGCCTCTGGGGGGAGATGATCCCGGTCCCCGAGCGGAACCTACGGGTGATCGAGGAGGGCGCTCAGGTGCTCGACGGCCGCTTCTTGGTGGCCTACACGCCCGGACACGCGTGGCATCACGTCTCGTATCTGCACGAGGGGACGGCTTTCGTCGGCGATGTTGGCGGCGTGCGGATCCCGCACTCATCGCTCACGATTCCACCGACGCCCCCGCCCGACATCGACCTTGAGGCGTGGCATCGATCGATCGAGTTGCTAGCGGGCTGGGCGCCGGAACGTCTCGCGATGACCCATTTTGGCGAGAGCACCCACGTCGAGGGACAGCTCGACGAGCTCGGAGAACGGTTGGACGCTTGGGTCGCGCTCGTTCGCGATCACGGCGAGGAGGCGTTTCTCGCCCATGTCCGCGCCGAGATCGAACGCTGCGCCGGGCCGGACCTCCTCCCGGCCTACATGCTGGCCGCTGAGCCGGAGCAGATGTATTCCGGGCTCGAGCGTTATCTGCGAAAGCGCGCGGAGACGGACGGTTCCGCAGCGCCGGGCGCTGACCGCGCGCAGGTATCCTGAGATCGATGTCGCGGACGGTTGAGCTGCCTCGCGTGAGCGGTCCGGGCACCGGCCTCGGGGGCATCTGGCGCGTGGTGGTCCTCAACGACGACTTCAACACCTTCGACCACGTTGCCGAGACGCTGGCGCAGGTGATCCCCGGGGTGACGCTGGCGGAGGGCTACCGGTTCGCCGACCGCATCCACAACCAGGGCTGCGCGATCGTCTGGAGCGGTCCCCGCGATGACGCCGAGATCTATTGGCAGCAGCTGGACTCGGCCGGGTTGACGATGGCACCGCTCGAGGGCGGGTAGCGCCCGGTCGCGGTCGAGGGCCGGTGGCGCCGCACCGCCGAGGCTCGTAGCACGAGCACCCTCAGGGCCCGCGGGTGGCCCGCCAACGGCAGCGTGGTCAATATCTACCGGATAGCGACAGGTATATCCCACCCTGCGCCGCTTGTCCTCGCGCGGGGCCTATGCGTGACCCGGCACTCCCTCGGCCGGCCCGGACAGAGCCTTGGCGCGCTGGCGCTCGGGGCTGACCCGCACGACGTTCCAGACGACGCCGAGCTTCTCGAGCACGGTGATCAGGAGGCCGGTGGGGTCCGCGAGGCGCTCCCACGGGCGCAGACCATGGAACGCGGAGGTGGGGAAGGCGTGGTGGTTGTGGTGCCACGACTCGCCCATGGACAGCGGCGCGAGCCAGAAGACGTTGCGCGATTCGTCTTCGATGTCAAAGCGCTTACGCCCGAAGAAGTGGCACACGGAGTTGATCGACCAGGTCACATGGTGCAGCAGAAAGACGCGGACGAAGCCGCCCCACAGCAGCGCGGTAACAGCGGCGCCGAGCCCACCGCCGATCGCCCAGCCGACGGCGAACGGGATCACGAACCCGAGCACGACCCACAGGAAGAACAGCTTGTCGATGACCCGCAGCGTCCGGTCCTTGACGAGATCGGCGGCGAATCGCTGGCGGTCTGCTGTGCCCACGGTCTCGAACAGCCAGCCGATGTGGGCATGCCACAGGCCCTTCACGCCGCCCCAGAATCCGGGACCGCTGAGATGCGGTGAATGGGGATCGCCCTCCTGGTCGGTGAACGCGTGATGCTTGCGATGATCGGCGACCCAGGTAATCACCGAGCCCTCGACGGCCATCGATCCGAGCACCGCAATGATCGCGCGGAAGGCTCGCGACGATTCGAATGCCCGGTGCGTGAACATCCGGTGATAGCCGAGGGTCACGCCCAGGGCGGTGATGACGTAGAAGCCGACCAGCAAGCCAAGCTGCAGGGGGCCGACCGCCTCATTCCAGAGGAGAGCGATGGCGACGAGCAGCCCGATCAGGGGCAGCGGAACGCCAATCAGGTTGATGGTCTTGTGGACTCGACTCACAGGCTGACGAAGGATACGTGGACGCGGCGCAAGTTTCTCTCTGACTACCCCGCTGGTCAGGCCCCTGAACCGGGAAGACGGGATCGCAGTGCGCTCAATGACAGCTCGAGCGCGCCTCCCGGGCGGGCATGGCGCTCATCCACGCCGGTCAGGCCGTCGTCGGCGCAGGCTCCGGCGCGGGCTCGGGTTCGGGAAGTGCGACCTCGGGACCGATGGCGCCGGCCGCGATTTCCTCGTGCCAGATGTAGATCACCGGGATCTGGAAACGACCCGAATTGCGCCGGCGAAACTCGAGCATCTCGGGGCCGTCCCAGTAGCGATACCAGTCGCCCTTCGACTCGAACCAGGCCATCTGGAGGACCTTGTACCGATCGTCGAGAGAGACATGGACGGCATATTGAGTGGCGCCGTATCGCAGCGCCAGCGGAGCGGCCAGCGCGACCTCCTGGGCGAAGGATTCCTGGCGCAGGACGGTGGCGTACCAGGGAACGTGGACCACGCCCGCCATCGTTACGCCCCCACCTCGGCACGAATCGCGCCGGGCCCTTCGGCGGTCTTGCCTTGGCCTTCGGCGGTGGCGCCGACGAGGATCGCAATCTTGCCCAGGTGCTTGTTGTCGCGCAGGAGCTGGTGGGCCTCGCCGACCCCCTCGAAGCCCATGGTCTGCCACAGCACGGGTCGGATCTTCGACTCCTCGATCAGCTCATTCGCCTTGGTCGCCTCCCAGGCATTGGCGAAGTGCGAGCCGATGATCTCCTTCTGTCGCATCCACAGATACCTTACGTCGAAGTCGAGCTCGTAACCGGACGTGGCGCCACAGATCACGATCTTGCCGAACGGCTTCACCGCCAGGACGGACGTCGGGAAGGTGGCTTTGCCGACGTGCTCGAACACGATGTCGGGTGGACCGCCGAGGACTGACTCGACCGCCTTACAGAACCGCCTGGACTCCTTGAAGCGCGCCCGCTCCTCGTCGGGGGTCTCGCCGCCGCGGCGCATCATCCCCGAGAACTCCGACCGGTCGATATAAGCCACCGCGCCGAGCTGCTCGACCAGCTTCCCCTTCTCTTCGCTCGAGACCACGCCCACGGCGTCGGCGCCGGTGAGGGCACACAGCTGCGTAGCGAACACGCCCAGACCCCCGGCCGCGCCCCATATCAGGACCCGGTGTCCCGACTGAACGTGGCAACGGTCCATCAGCATCCGGTAGGCGGTGAAGTAGGTGAGGCCGTAGGCGGCCGCTTCCTCCCACGCCAGGTGCTTGGGCTTGTGGAGCAGCTGCTGAGCCTGGACCTTGCAGAACTGGGCGAAGGAGCCCCAGCTGGTCTCATACCCCCAGATCCGCTGACTCGGGGCGGCCAGCGGGTCGAGCCCGTGGACCTCGGGGTCCTCGTAGGACGCCTGGTTGCAGTGAATTACGACTTCGTCGCCCGGCTTCCACCGTGTCACGCCCGGGCCGACCTTCCAGACGATCCCGGAGGCATCGGACCCGCCGATGTGGTGATCCTCGTTGGGGTGATAGCGGAACACCGAGACCGGCTCGCCGAGCGCCGCCCACACGTTGTTGAAGTTCACGCCCGCGGCCATCACGCGAACGGTCACCTCAAACGCGCCAGGCTCGGGAACCTCGATTTCCTCGAGCTGGAACGCGTCGAGCGGCTCGCCGAAACGCTCCTCGCGGATCACCCACGCGGCCATCGTCGCCGGGAGTTCTCCCGGCTCGGTCGCGACTTGTGACACCTGGTTCAGATCGACGGCCACAACCAACCTTTCCGTTCTCGCATCCGGTCCTCAGCACGAGTACGCACTGGCCGGATCGTACCCGGGCTCAGCCGGGTCCGTCGCCCCTCGGTCCCGGTTCGCGCTCGAGACCGCGCGCTGGAGCCGGAGCGTCGTCGATCAGGCGACGGTGAGCTCGGAAGGGGTCTCGTCGGCCGGCATCGGCTCCACCCTGGCCTCGGTGGCCGGCTCGGCCGCGGTCTGCGGGGGACGACGCCGGATCAGGAGCCATGCGACCGCCGCGCCGGCGAGCGTGACCGCCGCGCCGATCGTGAGGCCGGCGCCGAGAGCGGAGACGAACGCCTCACGGACGGCGGCGACGACCTGAGCGGGGGCGCCGTGGCTCTGGACCGCGCCGGCGCCCAGCGAGTTCGCGATCGCGGCGCGGGTGTGGGCCGAAAGCTGGGGCAGGCTCTGATCGATCTTTGAGCGGCCGATCGCGGTGACCAGCGCGCCCATCACGGCCACCCCGAACGTGCCGCCCACCATCCGGCTCATCGACAGTACTCCGGATGCCACGCCGGCCTTCGTGCGCTCCACCGCGTTCATCGCCGCCGTGCTCATCGGGGACATCACCAGCCCCATGCCGGCGCCCATGAGCACGAAGCCGGGCAGCAGATGGCCGTAGCCGGTGTGGATCGTCAGGCTCGACTGGAGGAACAGTGCGGTCGCCACCAAGATGAGTCCCAGCGTCATCAACGGCCGCGACCCGACACGATCGGCCAGGCGGCCGGCAATCGGCCCCATCACGATGATCAGGACGGTCGCGGGAAGGAAGCGCACGCCGGCCTGAAGCGGGGTGTAGTGCAGGATGTTCTGCATGTAGAGCGCCAGAAAGAAGAACTGGGCGAGCATCGCGAACGAGACGATGAACGCGACCAGGTTGGCGCCGAGGAACGACCGCGAGCGGAAGAAGCCGAAGTCGACCATTGGCGAGTCGACCCGGCGTTCGATGATCACGAAGCCGGCGAGTGCCACCGCTGCGATTCCGAGCAGCGCGATCACGCGGGGGGACCCCCAGTGCCAGCGGTTGCCCTCGACGAGCGCCAGCACGAGCGCCGTCAAACCCACCGTAATGGCACCGATGCCTCGGAAGTCGACCGATCTGCTGACCGTCTCATCGCGCGACTCGCGGGTGGCGAACAGGGCGACGAGCACTGCCCCGATCGCGATCGGCGGGTTGATGAAGAAGATCGATTGCCACCCGACCTGCTCGGTCAGGAAGCCGCCCAGCACCGGGCCGATCGCGAGCGCCAGGGCGCTGACGCCGGCCCACGTCCCGATTGCCATCCCGCGCTGCTCGGGCGGGAACGTCTGCGTGATGATCGAGAGGGTCGCCGGCATCATGAACGCGGCACCGATGCCCTGGATCGCGCGGAACGCCACCAGCGCGGTGTCATTCGGGGCAAATCCGATGGCGAGGCTGGACGCTCCGAAGACGGCCACGCCGAACAGGAACATGGCCCGCCG
>JAFASF010000387.1 GCA_019244745.1 Solirubrobacterales bacterium
CCCCGGATCTCCTCGCTCGTGAGGACCACGGTCTTGGGCAGCCCCGAGACCATGTCCCGACCGCGAATCTCCGCCTGGACCTCGTCGCCCATCGGGAACGCCGAGCCGATCTCGAGCTTCACCTCCTCGGCCGTCTGCTGACCGATCAGCAGCTTGTACTCGCGCTTGACGTAGTTGGTGATCGCCTCGTCGAGCTCGTCCCCGCCGACGCGGATCGACTGCGAGACGACGATTCCGCCGAGCGAGATGACCGCGACCTCGCTGGTCCCGCCGCCGACATCCACGACCATCGAGCCGGTGGGCTCACCGACCGGGAGGCCGGCGCCGATCGCGGCCGCCATCGGCTCCTCGATCAGGTACGCCTGACGCGCGCCGGCGCTCAAGCACGCCTCCTCCACCGCCCGCTTCTCGACGCCGGTGACCCCCGACGGCACGCACACGACAACGCGCGGATGCGCCCAGCGGTTCTGGTGGACCTTCTGGATGAAGTGCCGAAGCATCTCCTCGGTGACCTCGAAGTCCGCGATCACCCCGTCCTTCAGCGGCCTGATGGCCTGGATCGTGCCCGGGGTGCGGCCCAGCATCCGCTTGGCCTCGATCCCGACCGCGTGCACCTCCCCCGTGCGCGAATCGACCGCGACGACGCTGGGCTCGGATAGCACGATCCCGCGGCCCCGCACGTACACAAGAGTGTTCGCGGTCCCGAGGTCGACCGCCATGTCGCGGCCGCCGAAGCCGGTCAGGTACGAGAAGAAGCCCAAAGGTCAGGGAGCGAGGGAAGGGTGAGCAACGGACGGAGCGACAAGTTGTGCAGGCCACGCGCAGGCGCCAACGCCGTCCGCGGGTGCAGTGTACCCGAACGGGTGTCGGCCCGAGGTCCCCGCCCACCCTATTTGCAGGGCTATCAGCTACTGAAAAAGGAGTCCGGGCACGATGGTCAACAGGGTCGCAACAGGAAGGCCCACAACGTTGAAGAAATCACCCTCGATGCCAGCGACGAGTGCCGCGCCGCGACCCTGAATCGCGTAGCCGCCGGCGCGCTCGTGCCACTCGCCACATGCGAGATACCAGTCGATCACAGCTTCGTCGAGGGCGCGGAACTCGACGAGTGTCGTGGCGGCTGCCGTGCGGGACCGCCCATCCTCGATCAAGCAGACCCCGCTGACGACGGCGTGCGTGCGGCCGCCGAGCGCCTCTAGCGTGCGCCGCGCCTGGGCCCCATCGGCCGGCTTTCCGTACAGCCGCCCACCCAGGGCGACGATCGTGTCGACTCCGAGGACCAAGGCGTCAGGGAAGCGCAACGCCACCTCCGCCGCCTTGCGGTACGCGTTCTCGATCGCGACCTCGGCGGGCGGGCCGTCCGTCAACTCCTCGGCCCAGGCAGCCTCCACAGTGAAGTCGATTCCGAGCTGCTCCAAGATCGCCCGGCGCTGCGGCGAACGAGAGGCAAGGATCAAGCGCGGCGTCGCAACTCGTCCTGACCGAGCTCGGGGAAGAACAGGCCGACCTCACGCAAGGCCGACTCAGCCGAGTCCGATCCGTGCACCATGTTCTGGCCGACCGCGATCGCGTAGTCGCCGCGTATCGAGCCCGCGGACGCCTGCAGCGGGTCCGTGGCGCCGATCACCTGGCGGGCGGCATCGACCGCGCGATCGCCCTCGAGCACCATCGCGACGAGAGGCCCGGACGTGATGAACGAGACCAGCTCGTCGTAGAACGCCTTCCCGACGTGCTCGGCGTAGTGTCGCTCGGCGAGGTCGCGGCTCATCGTCATGTGCTCGAGGGCCGCGAGCGTAAGTCCCTTTCGCTCGAACCGGGCGATGATCTCGCCGGTCAGGTTGCGGGCGAAGGCATCGGGCTTGACGAGGATGAGCGTTCGCTCCATTGTCCCTCCGGGACGACGTTGGCGGTTATCCGCGGGGAGCCTATGTCGCGGAGGGGCCGCCGCGCTCGACGGGCGCCGGCTCACCGGGCACGTAGCGACCGCCGTCCAGCTCCTCGCCGGGGCGGTAACGGCCGCCATCGCGCTCCTCGCCCGGCCGATAGCGGCCGACCTCACGCTCTCCTGGCGCTGCTGCTTCGCTGGCCCTCTCGGCCGTGAAGCCGGCCGCGCCGGCCGCCTGCCGCTCCGCGGCGCGCCGGCGCGTGCGACGAGGCGCCGGCGGAGCCGTTCCCACCTCGGTCTCGCAGTAGGGGCAGATCCTCCACGCGGGGTCCAGCGGCTTGCCGCACGTCTTGCACGGGTCGCGGAGCTTGCGCATGCAGTTGGGACAGCGCAGAAAGTCCCGCTCGACCTCGTAGTCACAGTGCGGGCAGAGGTGGTAGCCGAGCTCGGCCAGCCGCGCCTCGGCGGCCTGCATCTCGAGGTCGCGCTCGCGCACGTCGTCGAGGTACTCAGGGGGCCGGACGATCATGTAGACGAGCGTCCCCACGAACGGGAACAGCGAGGCCGCCGTAGCGCACCCGATCAGCAGCGGATCGCTGATCCGCCGCCGCGCGTCGGCGTACGTCCAGTACACGAGCGCCAGCCAGACCACGACCAGGAACAGGAT
>JAFASF010000287.1 GCA_019244745.1 Solirubrobacterales bacterium
GAGACGCCGCCGGAATGCGGACCGGCGGCCGTGGCGGCGGTTCCGGCGAAGATCGTCAACGCGGCGAGCGGCGCGAGCGCCCGCACCGACCACACGGCGAGCCGGTCGGTGGAGCGCGGGCGCGTTCCCGGCTCGTGGCCGCTGCGCCAGGCCAGCGCCACCGCGGCGATGAGGATGATCATCGAGAGGCCGAAATGGCCCATCACGAATCCCGGAGCCAGGTGCTCTCGCACCGTGAAGCCGCCCAGCACCGCCTGGGCGAGCACTCCCAGGGGGAGCAGCAGCGCCAGTACAGCCAGGTCCCGCCGGAACGGGCGCCGGGTGAACGCGAGCACGGCCGCCACGACCGTTATCACCCCGACGATTCCAGAAATCGCCCGGTTGCCGAACTCGATCAGGGCGTGCGAGCTGAGCGGCGGCAGCGGAGTACCTCCGCACTTCGGCCAGTTCTCGCAGCCGAGGCCCGAGTCCGTCAACCGGACGGCGGCGCCGGTCAGGACGATCACGCTGAGCGCCGCGAGGGTGGCGTAGGCGACGCGGCGGTACTGGGTCGGCGTGACGGTCAGTCGATCGCGCAATGCCGGATCAATGCTAACCCGCATGCTCGGCGCCGCGCCGCCTGGCGGTGGCGGCGCGTCGCCGCCTGGCCGCTGCAGACCGCTCCGCCGGATCCTGCCCAGGAGCTCTCGATGCGCCCGCGATACCGTCAGGAGCTGTTGATGCGCCTGGTCGAGGAGTCCGCAGCGCCCGGCGGGCGCAACTTTGAGCTGCGGGTTGTGTGTTGGATCGGAGATGGGGCTGAAACGGATCCTGATCACGATCAACGTCGTGCTCGCCGGCGGCGCCCTGCTCCTGGCCGCTGCGGCTCCCCCAGCGGCGGCGTCCTCGAAGCAGATCTCGATCTTCCAGGATGATGCCCAGCTGTTCGCCAACCCCGCCGGCACGCTCGCCAACCTCAGGCTGCTCGGAGCTCAAGTGGTCCGGGTGTCGGTCCACTGGGACGGGATCGCTCCCAGCCCCAACTCCGTCCGGCGACCTCGTGGCTTTCGCGCGGTGAATCCGGCCGCCTATCCACGTGGCGCCTGGTCGATCTACGACAAGATCGACAGGCTGGCGCGTTCGTACGGGGTGCAGTTGTACTTTCAGCTCGACAACGGTGCGCCGAGGTGGGCCCAGGGACCTGGCCAGCCCCCGCATCCGAGCTCGCATCCGGGCTGGGAGCCATCCCCGGGCGAGTTCGGAGCGTTCGTGCACGCGGTCGGGGTCCGCTACAGCGGTAACTACAGGCCGACCGGCACCTCGGCCCCGCTCCCCCGGGTGAGCTTCTGGTCGGTCTGGAACGAGCCGAACTATGGCTTTGAGCTCTCCCCGCAGGGGGTGCCGGGCCACGTCGCGATCGAGAACAGCCCCCGCCTGTATCGCAATGTGCTGGACGCCGGCTGGGCCGGCCTGCAGCAGACCGGCCACGGTCAGGACACGATCCTGTTCGGGGACCTCGGGCCGCGCGGCGGCACCTGGGGCGTATTCCAGTCGATGAAGCCGCTGGTGTTCCTGCGCGCCCTCTACTGCGTCGACTCGAGATATCACCAGCTGCGCGGCTCGGCCGCGGCGATCCGCGGGTGCCCGACGACCTCAGCCGGATCGAGACGTTTCCGTACCCAGCACCCTGCGCTTTTCGCTGCGTCCGGCCTCGCCGAGCACATGTGGATGCGGTGGTATCCGCCGAACAGGGAGGCGCAGCCCGA
This sequence comes from Solirubrobacterales bacterium, assembly GCA_019244745.1. Classification (GTDB taxonomy): domain Bacteria; phylum Actinomycetota; class Thermoleophilia; order Solirubrobacterales; family Solirubrobacteraceae; genus Palsa-465. Next base: position 1,746 of record JAFASF010000287.1, read on the forward strand.
TCCGGACAACGCGTCGCTCGCTGAGACCGGGAACCTGGTGAGCGCGCTCGACCGCCTCCAGGGAGCGTATGGATCCAGGGCCCGCCTCCCGGTCTATGACACGGAGTTCGGCTACGTCACCAATCCCCCGAATACCTCGACGATCCGTCAAGCCGGGGCGCCGCCCGTGAGGTACCCGTCCCCCACGATCGCCGCCTACTACCTCAACTGGGCCGAGTACATCTCATGGAAGAACCCGCGGGTCATGAGCTTCGACGAGTACCTGCTGCGGGATCCTCCACCGTTCTCAAAGCCTTACGTCTCGTGGTCGAGCGGCTTGCTCGGCTGGCAGCGAGGGGTCCCCAAGGTGACCTACGCGGCCTGGCGGCTTCCCTTGTATCTCCCCGTCACCTCCGGCAGGCTGGGCAAGAGCCTCGAGGTATGGGGGTGCGTCCGGCCGGCGACCTACGCTTTCCTCGATACGGGCCTGCGTCAGGTCGCCGACATCCAGTTTGCGCCCCGTGGCAGCGCATCGTTCACGACCGTCCAGCAGGTGACCGTCAGCTCGAGCGGCATCTGCTATTTCGATTTGCTCCTCAAGTTTCCGACCAGCGGGTCGATCCGGCTTACGTACACCTACCCCAGCTCCGATCCGCTGCTGCCCGCGGGCTACACGATCTACAGTCGTCCCATCTCGATCACTCTTCACTAGGCCAGCTATGCAACTGATTCGAATCCTGTTCTTCAACCTCGCCGTCGCGTTCGGTGCCCTGGTGCCAGCTACGGCGCCGCCGCCTGCGGCTGCGTCGCCGCTGAAGCAGCTCTCGATCGTGCAGGACGACCACACCCTGATTACCGACCCCGCCGGCACCCTGGCGACACTCCGGATCCTGGGTGATCAGGTCGTCAAGGTCACCGTGCACTGGCAGTCGATCGCCCCGAATCCGAACTCGGCAAAGCGGCCTCGCGGTTTTCACGCGGCAAGTCCGGCCGCGTATCCGCGTCGCAACTGGGCGATGTACGACCAGATCGTCCGGGACGCCCACGCTGATGGCATCCAGGTGTATTTCAACCTCAGCGGCGGGGCGCCGGCCTGGGCCGAGGGATCCCGCCAGCCTGGGCGTCAGAACTCGCATCCGGGCTGGGAGCCATCTCCCGGCGAATTCGAGGCCTTCGTGCATGCGTTCGGAGCGCGCTACAGCGGGAGCTACCGTCCTCCGGGCTCCTCGAGTCCGCTTCCGCGGGTCAGCTTCTGGTCCGTGTGGAACGAGCCTAACTTCGGGTATTCGCTCTCCCCGCAGGGGGTGCCCGGCAACGTCTCGGTCGAGAACAGCCCGCGCCTGTACCGCGGATTGATCGACGCTGCGTGGGCCGGCCTGCAGCAGACCGGACACGGGCGCGACACGTTCCTGTTCGGCGAGCTCGGTCCGATCGGCGGGACGTCGGGCTCGACCTGGGACGAGTTTCAGGCCATGGCGCCGCTGGTGTTCCTGCGGGCCCTCTACTGTGTCGACTCCCGCTATCGCCAGCTCCGTGGATATGCGGCGGCGAGCCGCGGCTGCCCGACCACGGCCGCCGGATCGCGGCGATTCCGGGGCCAGAACCCCGTGCTGTTCCGGGCCTCAGGCGTCGCTGACCACCTATGGATGCGCTGGTATCCCCCTAACCAGCTATGGGCCGGCCCGGGCTCTTCGGTCCTGTCCACTGTCGGCCAGCTGGTCAGCGCGCTCGACCGCCTCCAGCGGGCGTACGGGTCGGGTACCCGCCTCCCCGTCTACGACACGGAGTTCGGCTACGTCACCGATCCCCCGAACAACTCACCGCTCCGCCAGAGCGGGGCACCGCCCACGCACTATCCCTCGCCCACGACCGCGGCGTACTGGCTCAACTGGGCGGAGTACATGTCCTGGAAGAACTCGCGAATCGGCAGCTTCGACAACTACCTTTTGCGCGACCCCCCGCCGTTCTCGAGGTCCTACGAGGCCTGGGCGAGCGGCCTGCTCGGCTGGCAGCAGGGGGTCCCGAAGGCGACCTATTCGGCGTGGCGACTGCCGCTGTACCTGCCGGTCACCTCGGCCCGGGTCGGCCAGAGCCTCGAAGTATGGGGCTGCATCCGGCCGGCGGCCTACGCCCTGCACGACACCGGCCTTGCCCAGACCGCCGACATCCAGTTCGCGCCCGCGGGCAGCTCGTCGTTCACGACCGTCCAGCAGGTGACCGTCAGCTCGACCAGCAACTGCTACTTCGACGTCCGCCTCTCCTTCACGTCGAGCGGCACGGTCCGTGTGGCGTATACCTACCCCACCTCCGACCGGCTGCTGCCGGCGGGATACACGGCCTACAGCCGCCCGGTCGCGATCACGCTTGGCTAGCGCTCCCGGCGAACTCGAAGGGCAGCGACTCGGCCAGCTCCGAGAGGAGCGGCGCCGATGAGTCGCGCGGAGACGCTATGAGCTCGAGGTCGGCCGGCCACTCGATCCCGACCTCCGG
>JAFASF010000328.1 GCA_019244745.1 Solirubrobacterales bacterium
AGCGGCTGCAAGCGGCGGAGAGCCGGATGGACCAAAACGGCGCCTACGCCACCGTGGTGATCCCGCCCAACTTCACCGCCTCGCTGCTGTCGCTGACCGGGCTTCGCCTGCCCGCGGGAACGTCTGCCGGCAAGCCCGCCGTGGAACTGCTCACCAACGGGCGGGCCGGGACCGTGGGGGTCGAGCTGGCCGATGGCGTCCTTGAGCCGGCGGTCGCCCGGGCATCCCACGTGATCGGCCGCCAACTCTTGGCCACGGCTCGCGCCGCGCCCGCGGCCGCCTCGGCGACCGCCGCGGTGCTGAACGATCCGATCACCTTCACGAGCGTCGACTACCGACCGCTGCCAGCGCATTCCGCGCTCGGACTGAGCGCGTTCTACATGGCGCTGTTGGCGCTCATGTGCGGCTTCCTGGCCGCCACGATCATCAACGCGGCCGTGGACGCCGGCACCGGATACGCCACCACCGAGATCGGCCCCAAATGGCGCCAGCGAGCACCGTTGCCGATCAACCGCTGGCAGACGCTGCTGACCAAGTGGGCGATGGCGCTTCCCATCACCGGACTCCTGACTGGACTGGTGCTGCTAGTGGCGGCCGGCGTCCTGGGCATGGACGCTCCAAACGGCGGGTACCTGTGGCTCTTCAGCTGGCTCTGTGCCGCCAGCGTCGCCGCCGGCACCCTCGTCCTGTTCGCGATCCTCGGCACCCAAGGACAACTCCTGGCCCTGCTCCTGTTCGTCTACCTTGGGCTCGCCTCGGCCGGTGGAACCGTCCCACTTCAAGCCCTCCCCGGCCCTCTCAAGCTCATCGGCGAAATCGAACCGCTACGCCAAATCCTCGCCGGCGTCCGCTCCATCCTCTACTTCGGCGCCGGTGGCAGCGCCGGCCTCACCCGCGGAATCATCGCCGCCACAGCCGGACTGATCTTCTGGCTCGCCCTCGGCGCCACCGTCGTGAGGTGGTATGACCGCAAGGGACTGCACCGGCTCACGCCCGACCTTCTGGCCTACGTGCAGCGGTCGGTCAGCGCCTACCACGCTCAAGCACAACCACAGCCGCTCCCCGCAGACCAGCCCACACGAGCTCCAGAGGCCTGACAAAGCAGAAGGGCAGCCTTTTCCGATCGGAGTATGCGATCAAGGTCGGCGCGCCGGACGCGGGGCCGGCTAATCGAGCTCCGCCCGATCGAGCTCGCGGAGAGGGAGAGGATCGACTGGCCGTAGCCGCAAGGGCCGGCCCCTAGGGCCGACCAGCCCACCGCACCCCAACATCGGCCACGAGCGCCTTCACCAAGCCCTCGATGTCATGGCGCTCGGCCTCGACGTCGGGCTCCACGCCCCGCTCGCGCAGCGCGGCGCTCGTCACCGGGCCGATGCTGACCAGGCGCGCGGCGAGGCGCGCCCCGTCCCCCAGCGAGTCGAACAGGAACCGCACCGTGGAAGACGAGGTGAACGTCACGTAGTCGGCCCCGCGGAGGGCCGCGAGCTGGGAATCCGCCAGCGGCTCGGCCACGGTCTCGTAGAGCGCGACCACGTCGACCTCGGCCCCCCGCGCGCGTAGCCCCTCGGGAAGGACGTCCCGGGCCTCGGCCGCGCGCGCGACGAGTGCTCGGCGGACCGGCACGTGTGCGAGCGCCTCGAGCAGACCCTCGGCAACGAACCGCTCGGGCACCACGTCCGCCACGACCCCGTGCTCGGCCAAAGCGGCTGCCGTCCCCGGCCCGATCGCCGCCACCCGCGCGCCGGCGAGCGCGCGGGCATCGAGACCGCGCGAAGCGAGCCCCGAGAAGAGCACCTCCACTCCGTTCGCACTCGTCAGACAGATCAGGTCGTACCGACCCAGGTCGGGAAGTCGACCCAACCGCGGGACGATCCTGATTGCCGGCGCCTCGACGACCACGGCGCCCAGCGCGCGCAGTGTCGATGCGAGGCCGCTGGCCTGCGCCCGCGCCCGGGTCACGGCCACGCTCACGCCGGTCAGCGGCCGGCCCTCGAACCACCGCAAGCGCTCTCCGAGCACCGCCACCTCCCCGAACACCGCGATCGCGGGCGCGCGAACGCCTTCGGCCCCGGCTACCGAAGCGATCGTCGCGAGCGTCCCCGCGCAAACCCGCTGGTCCGGCAGCGTCCCGCGCTCGATCACCACCGCGGGCTCATCGGCAACACGCCCCGCCGCGAGCAGCCGCGAGGCGATCTCCCCCAGCCGTCGCACCGCCATGTAAACGACGAGCGTGCCCGGGAACGACGCCAGCGCGTCCCAGTCGAGCGCCGACTCGGGCTTGGCCGGGTCCTCGTGGCCGGTGATTAAAGCCACCGCGCTCGCCGCCTCGCGGTGGGTGACCGGTATCCCGGCGAACGCCGGCGCGGCCACGCCGGCCGTCACACCGGGCACGACCTCGTACTCGATCCCCGCGGCGCGCAGCGCTTCGGCCTCCTCCCCGCCCCGCCCGAAAACGAACGGGTCTCCCCCTTTCAGGCGGACGACCGCGCGTCCGGCGACACCGTGCTCCACGACCAGCGCCTCGATCTCGCCCTGCGGCATCGAGGGACCGCCGCCCTCCTTGCCGGCGTAGATGAGCTGCGCGTCTTCTCGCGCGCCGTCCAGGGCGCTGGCGGGGATCAGCCGGTCGTAGACGATCACCTCGGCGGCGGCGATCAACTCGAGCGCCCGGGCGGTCAGCAGCCCCGGATCCCCGGGCCCCGCGCCGACCAGGAACACGGTCATGCGGCGCGCTCCCCCTCGGCCCGCCGGAGCAGCTCCTCCGCCCCTGCCGCCACCATCCGCTCGGCGACGGCGAGCCCCACCGCGTCCGCGGCGCCGGACACCTGATCGCGCACCCACGCCGAGCCGTCGGGCAGCCCGACCCACGCGACCAGCTCGACCTCTCCTCCGGAGACGGCTTGAGCGTGGGCCCCGACCGGCGTGTTGCAGGTCGCGCCGAGAGCCCGGACCAGGTCACGTTCCGCCTGCACGCACGCCGCGGTGTCGGAGTCGGTGACCCCAGCAAGCGCGCTCACGCGGAGCGCGCTTGCCGAGCTACGCGCCTCCACGGCCAGCGCCCCCTGTCCGGCCGCGGGAACGAGCTCCTCGAGCACGCCGCCCACGGCATCGAGGCGCCCCAGCCGCTCGAGGCCGGCCCGCGCCAGCACCAGCGCGTCGCAGTGGCCCGCGGAGAGCTTGCGCAGTCGCGTGTCGACGTTGCCCCGCATAGCCACGATCTCGACGTCCTCGCGCACCGCGCGGATCTGCGCCGCGCGGCGCAGGCTGCTCGTCCCGACCCGCGCCCCGGCGCGAAGCTCGGCCAGCGACGCGGCGCCGCAGATGACGTCGCGCGCGTCGGCCCGCGGTGGGAACGCGACCAGCTCGAGCCCATCCCCGAGCTCCGCAGGCACGTCCTTGGCCGAGTGCACCGCCAGATCGATCTCATCGGCGAGCAGCGCTCGCTCGAGCTCCGACACCCATCGGGATTTGTCCGCCGCCCCGGCGCCTCGGTCCCCCGCGGTCGTGACCGTGACCAGCTCCGCCTCCCCGCCGAGGCGCTCGGCGACCCACGACGCCTGGGCGAGAGCGAGTGTGCTCCCGCGCGTCCCGACCCGGATCAACGCCGCCGCTGCCGAAGCCGGCGGACCTCGGCGAGCTGCTCCCCGGAGGAGGCGGGAAGCTCGGACTCCTCGGCCCCGGCGCCCAGGCCCAAGGCCCCCTCGTCCTCGGCGAGCCCGAACAGGTCGCGGACGAGCGCCATCCGCGCGTGCACCCGGTCATCGCGGAGCTCCTTCATCCGCACCGTCGGGTCATGCAACAGGCGGTTTACGATCGCCCGGGCCACCGCATCGACCCGCTCGAGGTCGCGCGTCGACGCCGACTCCCACTTCCCGGCGTTCTCGTGCACCACCTGGTCGGCGATCTCCAGAGCGTGGGCCCGCAGCGCCGCGACCGTGGGCAACACTTCGAGCGATCCGAGCCAGGCGGCGAAGTGCTGGATCTCCTCCTCGATGATCCCCTCGGCCTTGCGCGCCTCCGCTTGGCGCACCTTGCGGTTGCGGGCCACCACGGCCTCGAGGTCGTCGATGTCGTAGAGCAGGACGCCCTCGAGCTCCGCGCAGTCGGCGTCGATGTCGCGCGGAACCGCGAGGTCGATCAACAGCATGGGGCGCCCGCCGCGCGCGTCCATGACCTCGGCCAGCTCCCGCGCTTCGAGGAGCAGGTGGGGAGAGGCGGTCGCGGCCACGACGATGTCCGCCCGCTCGAGGGCCTGCGGCAGCTCGTCGAAGCTGACGCTGTCGCCGCCGTAGCGCCGGGCCAGGCTGATTGCGCGGTCGCGCCGGCGGCTCGCGACAAACACCGCACGGGCTCCGCTGTCGGCGAGCGCTCGGGCCGTCAGCTCGCTCGTCTCACCGGTCCCGACGATCACAACCTCGACACCGTCGAGAGCCGAACGAGTCGCACCGTTCCCTGTGTTGACGAGCGCGGAGGGCGCACGCGGGGCCGCCTGTTGAGCGAGGAGCTCCTTGGCGAGGGTCACCGCCACTCCAGGCAGGCTCAGCTGCCGTTCGCCGATCGCGGTCTCGCTGCGCACTCGCTTGCCGGTGGCGAGGGCGGCCTTGAACAGGCGGTTGGTGAGCGGGCCAACGGTCTCCTTGGCGAGCGCCGCGTCGTAGGCGCGCTTGACCTGTCCCTGGACCTCGGCCTCGCCGATGATCATCGACTCGAGCCCGGCGGTCACCCGGTACAGGTGGCGAGCGGCGTCGCAGTTGCGATGCGAGTACATCGCCGTGGCGAGGGCGGTTGGCCTGATCGCGGCCTGGCTTGAGAGCATCGAGAGCACCGTGCCCTCCGCCTCGACCGGATCACCGACGACCAGATAGAGCTCAGTCCGGTTGCAGGTCGAGATCGCCACCGCCTCGTGGACGTCGGCGTTGCCGCGCAGGTCGCGCACGAACTCGTACGCGCGGGTCTCGGGGAGCGCGAGCCGCTCCCTCACCTCGACCGGGGCGGTCTTGTGGGAGACGCCGATCGCGAGCA